>DATKLR010000199.1:0-12809 GCA_035542295.1 Gemmatimonadales bacterium
CCCAGTCCACCAGCTCGCTGACCTCCTCGGGCCGCTCATCAATCAGGAGCAGCAGCAGCTCGGCGTCCGGATGCCCCAGCGCCACGCCCTCCGCCACCGCCTGGAGCATGACCGTCTTGCCGGCCTTGGGTGGCGACACGACGAGCGCCCGCTGCCCGAACCCGAACGGGCAGACCAGGTCTATGGCGCGCTGGATATCGGCGGTGCGCGCACTGGAGGCGCGCGGCGTCTCGAGCCTGAGCATTCGCGCCGGATGTACCGCCCCGAGGCTGGTGAACTCGGGGCGCGCCGCGAGATTCTCGGGCGGCCGGCCATTGACGGACCGCACGCGCCCGTCTTCCATCACGACGAGGTCGCCACGGCGCAGTCCCGGAAGCTGCAGACTTGGGTCGCGCGTGCCCGGGAGGTAGCTGTGCGCGGCCAGGCGCAGTGCGCCGCCTCGTGGGGTAGGTTCGAACCAGCCGGTGATGGAGGGCATGCGGGCCTCCAGCGGCCTATCCCGTCATCCGGCGCGTGAACCGCTCGCCGGGCCCTCGTGCGGCGGGCCGGAGCAGCGGATCAGGAATGGCGGCCCACCATCAGGTCCGCGGGGCCCTTGAGCCGGATGCGCTGCACGGCCGAGAGCCCCGCGGCCGTCATCCAGGAGGCGTACTCTTCCTCGGTGTAGGTGCTCCCCGCCTCCGTCCCCACCAGCATGTTGATCGCGAACAGCACGGCCTGCCTGGGCGCGGTGCGGTCGGGCTCCAGGATGAAGTCCTGGATGACCACGCGCCCGCCCGGCGCGAGCGCGCGCGCGCAGCGAGCCAGGAGGTCGCGGTTGCCCTCCGGCCCGAGCATGTGACAGACGCTCGAGAGGAAGACGAGGTCGAATTCCAGGCCGAGATCGTCCTTCCTGAGGTCGCCCGGGCGGGTCGCGATGCGCTTCGTGAGGCCGGCTTCTCCGATGTGGCTCTCCGCGATCGGCAGCACGGTGGGCAGGTCGAGCACGACCGCCGTCAGAGCGGGATGCGCCCGGGCGAACGCGATGGCGTAGGCGGCGGAGCCTCCGCCCACGTCGAGCATGTGGCGGATCGGCGACGCGCCCAGCGCCTCGACCACCAGCGGCGCGCGGACCGCGGCGCCCCGGTGCATCGCGGCGATGAACGGGACGGTCCAGTCGTCGTCCCGGTCCCGCATCTCGGGCCGGAGTGCCGTGTGTCCCACGCGCACCGCCTCGGTCAGCGACGACCAGGTGCGCCAGAGGCTGAGGTTGTGGCGGAGCGCGATGCGTGCGTCGTCCGGCGAGCCGGCCACCAGGAACTGCGCCGCCGCCGGCGTGTTGGCGTAACCCTCTCCGCTGCGCCGGATGACGCCAAGCGCCACCAGCGCGTTGAGCAGCAGCTCAGTGGCGCGCCGGTCGGTCCCGCAGCGCTTCGCGACCGCCGCCGCCGTCGCGCCGTCGCCCACGGCCGTGAACACGTCGAGCTCCACGGCGGTGAGCAGGATCCGGCTCTCCTGGTAGCCCCGGACCATCCGGATCAGATCGTCGGGCATCTCCGCCATGCGATTCGCCCTAGTCCGCGGCGTGCGCCGTCGTGCGGCCGCCCCCGGAGATGTGCTGGCCGATCAGGATCTTGCTGATCTCCTCGCGCTGGATCTGGTTCGTGCCCTCGTAGATCTGCGTGATCTTCGCGTCCCGCATGTACTTCTCGATCGGGTAGTCGCGCATGTAGCCGTAGCCGCCGAACACCTGCACCGCGTCCACCGTGACCTGCACCGCGACGTCGGCCGCGAACAGCTTGGACATCGCCGAGTACATCGTCGGCCGCTCCTTCGGCTGCGAGTCGATGTACCGGGCGGTCGCGTAGATGAGAGCGCGTGCCGCCTCGATCTTGGTCGCCATGTCGGCCAGGCTGAACCGCAGGCCCTGGAAGGCGGAGACCGGCGAGCCGAACTGCCGCCGCGTGCACGCGTAGGCCACGGCGAGGTCCAGCGCGCCCTGCGCGATCCCCAGCGCCTGCGCGCCCACGCCCGGCCGCGACGCGTCGAAGGTCCGCATCGCCGTGATGAACCCGGTGCCCTCGCGCCCGATCAGGTTCGTCGCGGGGACGCGGCAGTCCTGGAAGACGAGCTCGCGCGTCGCGGACGCGCGGATGCCCATCTTGTCCTCCTTCTTCCCGAACGAGAACCCCGGCGTGCCCTTCTCGACGACGAGGAAGCTCGCGCCCCGCGGTCCCTTCGCCGGGTTGGTCAGCGCGATGACGGAGTAGATCTCCGCCTCCCCGCCGTTGGTGATCCACTGCTTCGTGCCGTTCAGGACGAAGTCGTCGCCGTCCCGGATCGCGGTGGTCCGGATGCCGCCCGCGTCGGAGCCCGCCTCCGGCTCGGTGAGGGCGAAGGCCGCGAGGCGCTTCCCCGCGGCGATATCCGGCAGGAGGCGCTGCTTCAGCTCTGGGCTCCCCGAGATGAGGATCGGCATCGTGCCCAGCGCCGTGCCCGCCAGCGCCAGCGCGATCCCGCCGCACGCCTTCGACAGCTCCTCGGTCACCAGCACCAGGTTCATCGTCGGCGTGCCGTTCGCGATCCCTTCGTACTCCTCCGGGATGAACGTGCGGAACAGATCGGCCCCCGCGAGGGTGCGCACCACCGGCCAGGGGAACTCCCCGGTGCGGTCGTACTCCGCGGCGACGGGGCGGATCTCCCGCTCCGCGATCTCCCGCGCCAGGTCGCGGATCGCGATCTGCTCTTCGCTCAGGCCGTAGTCGAGCACGGTGCCGTCCTTTCCGTCAGGGCGTGGCGGCGGCGGGCCGCCGCGCGCCGGCGTCTTCCCAGAGCACCGGACGCTGTACCCACGGCGCGCCGTCCTTGAAGACGAAGCGCAGGTGCTGCTCCGGATAGACCGTGGCGAACGAGCTGACGTCGATGTGGCCGGCGAGGGAGCTCTTGGCGGCCAGTTGCTGGAGCCGCTCGACCAGGAGCAGCACGTCGAGGTTGAGGTCGCGCACCTCCACCACCACGCCGCGCTTGGGCGCGTCAGGCGTCACGACGAGATTCCCCTCGGGGTAGAGGCCTTCGTACGTGTCGGCCAGCGCCTCCAGCTCGCGCGCCGCGCGCGCCGCATCCGGCGTCGCGAAGACGACCCTCCCGTTCAGCCGCTGCACCCGCGGCTCCACGATCTCCAGGTGCTCGCCGCGTCCCCCCCAGGGCTGCGGCCGCGCCTTCTCGTAATCGGGATGCGCCCACTCGATCCGGAGCGCCCCGCCCGCCTCCACCTTGAGCCGCACCAGCTGGCTCCGCTCCGTGTGCACGAACAGCTCGCCGCCGGGGATCGCCGCCTGCGCGGCCTCCGGAAGCTCCGCAAGCATCCGCACCAGCTCCCCCGAGATCGTCGGCAGGCTCGGACCGGCCGTCGGCTGGATGTGCCGCACCACGATCATCCCCGTGGGCGCGTCGTACTCCAGCCACTCGCCCGGCAGCGCCGCCAGGCGCTGCTGCACCGCCTCGGGGAGCTCGCCCAGCACCACCGCGCCGTAACACCCGGTGTCGTAGAACATTTGAAATCCCCTTGGTTGCACTCGGGATTCGGGCTCTAATCAACTGCCCCTCGCCGTGCAGCTCTGGGCGGAGGGCGACCAACGCAGCCTACTCGCTGGCGCGAGTCTTGATGCGCAATTTCCGGACCGCCCGACCCACCTCCCACCGCGAAAGGCCTGCCATGTCGCGCTTTGACCCGCATTCGCACTTCGACACCGACCAGCCGCGCACGCAGCATCTGGATCTCGATGTCGAGGTCGACTTCGAGCGCAAGCGCGTTGCCGGCCAGGTGATGCTGGTGCTGGATCGGCCGGCGTCGGGGCCGTTGGACCTCGATACCAAGGGGTTGGTCATTGATTCGGCGCGCACGGCGACCGGCCGTCCGATCCCGTGGGAGCGCGGCCCCGAGGAGCCGATTCTCGGCAGCCGGCTGCGGCTCCTGTTGCCGGCGGGCACCGAGAGGGTGGTGGTCGCGTATGCGACGGGGCCCGAGGCGATCGGTCTCCAGTGGCTCGCGCCCGAGCAGACGGCGGGCAGGCGCCATCCATTCCTGTTCACGCAGTTCCAGCCGATTCACGCGCGGACGATGATCCCGTGTCAGGACACGCCGATCGTGCGCGCGACCTACCATGCCGCGGTGACGATGCCGGAGCCGCTGACCGCGGTGATGTCGGCCGGACCGCAGGCGGGAGGTGGCAGGTCCGAGCGTGGGATGCGGACGATGCTCTTCGAGATGCCGCAGCCGGTGCCCTCGTACCTGATCGCGCTGGCCGTGGGGGACCTGACGTCGCGCGACCTGAGCCCGCGCTCCCGCGTGTGGGCGGAGCCGGCCACGGTGGACGCGGCGGCGTACGAGTTCGCCGGCATCGAGGAGATGATCCGCGCGGCCGAGGGGATGTTCGGACCGTACGAGTGGGACCGCTACGACATGCTGGTGCTGCCGCCCTCGTTCCCATACGGCGGGATGGAGAATCCGCGGATGACCTTCCTCACGCCGACGGTGCTGGCGGGGGATCGCTCGCTGGTGGACCTGGTCGCGCACGAGATGGCGCACTCGTGGACGGGGAACCTCGTGACCAACGCCACGATGGACCATTTCTGGCTGAACGAAGGGTTCACCGTATGGGCGGAGCGGCGGATCCTCGAGGCGCTGCACGGCGAAGAGGCCGCGGCGCTGGGCTGGGCGATCGGCCAGAACGCGCTGGACGAATCGCTCGCGCGGTTCCCGGCCGATTCGCCTTACACCCTGCTGCGGACCCATCTCGAGGGCGTGGACCCTGATGACGTGTACTCCTCGATCCCGTACGAGAAGGGCGCGCGATTCGTGGCGGTTCTCGAGCGCGCGGTAGGGCGCGAGCGGTTCGACCGCTTCATGCGCCGCTACATGGACCGGTTCCGCTTCACCTCGATCACGACCGAGGAGTTCGTGACGTTCCTGGAGACAGAGCTGCCGGGGGTGGCGGCCACGGTGGACGCGGACGCCTGGCTGCACCGCCCGGGGATGCCGGCCGGCGCGCCCGTCTTCCGCTCGGAGCGGCTCGAGGCGCTCCGGGCGCTGGCGCAGGGCTGGAACGGGGGAGCGCGGCCCTCCACGGACGAGGCTGCGCGTTGGAGCGCGAACGAGTTGCTGCTGTACCTCCAGCACCTGCCGCGCCCGCTGGACGAGGTCTCGTGCCGCTGGCTGGACGCGCAGTTCCGGCTCACGCAGCAGGGCAACTACGAGATCCTGGTCGAGTGGTTGACGATCGCGGCCGCCTCGGACTACGAGCCCGTCTTCCCGCGGATCCGGGACGTGCTGACCAGCGTGGGGAGGATGAAGTACCTGCGGCCGCTGTACGGCGCGCTGGGCGGGCATGCCCGCACCCGCGCGCTGGCGCGGGACATCTTCCGCGAGGCGGCGCCGGGCTACCACGCGCTGTCGCGGCGCGTCGTGGAATCCGTCATGGAGAAATACCATGACTGAAGACGTGCGCCTGCCGGAGAACGCCTTCCGGCCCCTCGAACCCGGCGAGCGGTACGAGCCGGTCGTCGGTCCGGCGGAGCAGGTGAGCGAGGTCACGCTCCGCTCGGTGGTGCAGGGGTTCTTCTGGTCGATCGTCTTCTCGGCCGCCGCCACGTACATCGCGCTGAAGCTCGGCCAGGGGATCGAGTCGGCGATCCCGATCTCCATCCTGGCGGTCGGCTTCTCGGTCTTCGCGGCGCGTTTTCTCCGGTCGCGCGCCTCGAGCCTGCTGGAAAACGTGAACGTCCTGGCGATCGGCGCCACGTCGGGGATCATCGCCGGCGGCTCCGTCTTCACCATGCCCGCGGTCTACATCCTGGGGCTCGAAGGCCGGTCGTCGTTCCTGCAGATCTTCCTGGTGCCGCTGCTCGGCGCCGTTCTCGGCATCTTCTTCCTGGCGCCGTTCCGCCGCTACTTCGTGCGCGACCTGCACGGGAAGCTGCCGTACCCCGAGGCCCGCGCCACGACCGAGATCCTGATGGCGGGGAAGCGCGGGGGCCGGAGCGCGATCGTGCTGTCGTACTCCGCCGTGCTCGCCGCGATCTTCGACTTCGTCGGCCCCTCGATGAAGGGCTGGGCGGAGAACTTTTCGACCGCGTCCATCGGGGCCCTGGGCGGCTTCACGGAGAAGGTCAAGGCCGTCTTCACGATGAACACGTCGGCCGCCGTGCTCGGGCTCGGCTACATCATGGGGCTCGACTACGCCGCCATCATCATGGCCGGCTCGATGGTGTCGTTCTTCGTCCTCGTGCCGCTGTTCGCCTACCTCGGCCAGTACATCCCCGGCGCGATCTCGGCCGGGGCCGAGCCGCTCCGGGCGCTGCCGGCCGACGAGATCTTCTCCCTGTACGTGAGGCCGATCGGGATCGGCGGGATCTTCGCCGCGGGGCTGCTCTCGATCCTCAAGATGGCACCGGTGATCGGCCAGGCGACGCGGCAGGCCCTGGGCGAGGTCGCCCGGCTGGTGAAAGGGAAGGGCGCCGCCGAGGAGGTGCGCACCGACCGCGCGCTCCCGATGTCCGCCGTACTCTTCGGGATCCTGGTGACCGGACTCGCGGTGCTGCTGTACTTCCGGTTCTCGGTGCTGGCGGGGGCCCCGCACGGCCTGGCGCTGGCGGTGGTGTCCGCCGTGCTCACGCTGGTGATCGCGTTTCTGTTCGCCGCGGTCTCGGCGTGGGCGATCGCGATGATCTCGATCACGCCCATTTCCGGGATGACGCTCACCACGCTGATCGTCACGGCGGTCGTGCTCTCGGCCCTGGGGCTGTCCGGCGCAGGAGGCATGCTGCAGGTGCTGCTGATTGGCGGCGTCGTCTGCACGGCGCTCTCGATGAGCGGCTCCCTCGTCACGCAGTACAAGATCGGCTACTGGCTCGGAGCGACGCCGCGCCGGATCGAGATCGGAAACATGGTCGGCTCGGTGGCCGCGGCCGCCGCCACCACGGCGGTCATCCTGCTGATGGCCAGGGTCTACGGGTTTGCGCCGGGCCCCGGCCACCCGCATCCGCTGCCCGCGCCGCAGCCCAACGCGATGGCGGCGGTGCTGCGCGGCGTGATGGGGACGGCGGGCGCCCCCTGGCTGCTCTACGGCCTGGGCGCCGTGTTCGCGGTGGCGGCAGAGATGTGCAGCGTCTCCGGCCTCGCCTTCGCGCTGGGGATGTATCTGCCGATGGAGCTGAACTCGCCGCTGGTGCTGGGGGCCGCGATCGCCTGGCTCCTCAGGCACTCGTCCCAGGACACCGCGCTGGCCAAGGCGCGCCACGACAAGGGGACCCTCATCGCGTCGGGGTTCATCGCGGGCGGGGCGCTGGTGGGGGTGCTCGCCGCGCTCCTGAAGTTCATCGAGGATGCGGCGCACGTGGTCCTGGTGCCGGACCTGACGCGGATTGCGACCCTGGGCGTCGGCACCTGGCTCGCCGCGTGGAGCAACTGGATCGGGCTGTTGGTGTTCCTGCTCCTGGGCGCCGGGGTGTATACGGATGCCCGACGAGCCAAGCGCGAGGCGTGAGACGACGACTGCTGGCGTCTCACGCCTCGCGGGTTACGAGCAGTCGGTCAGCTGTGGCAGCTGTTCTTGAAGCTGTCCACGCGGTCGTGCAGCGTCGGCAGGTACGAGCCCAGAATCCTCGATGTCTGAGCGCTGTCGAGCTGGGCGGCGTCCGTGATGTCGTGCTGGACCTCCGTCAACAGCGAATCGAGCAGCGGCGCCTTGCTGCAGTCCTTGTGCTGCGTGGCGGCATCCAGGACGGTCGGGATGCGCATCAGGTCCGCCAGGCCCAGGTAGTAGGTGTAGCGCATCCGGGCCAGGCCGGACGGCGTGATGGCGCGGCCCTCGGCCAGAACCGTTGCGGCGCTGTCATACTGCTTGCTGTTCAGCCAGTGCGCGCCGGCCCGGAGAAGGACGGCGGACGTGTACGGGTTCAGGGCAGTGTCGCCCTCCGCCTGCCGGGCCATGACCACGGCCGAGTCGTACACTCCGTGGTCGTACAGGTAGAGCGCATACACCGCCGCGCCGAGCTTGCTCTGGGAATCCAGGGCGCGGAAGTGGCGGATCGCGTCGTACCCCCGCGCGGTATCGCCCCGGGTGCGGAGCAGCGTCGCCAGGCGCAGCCAGGGCGCCGGATCGTTGGGGACCTTCGCGGCGCCGCGCTCCGCCCACTCGAAGTCCTGGTTCTCGTTGCCGCTGCGCTCCGCCGCCTGGGTCGCGGCCGCGAGGAGCATCGGGTCGAGGATCGTGCTATCGGCGGCGTACGCCAGCTCGAAGTTGGCGGATGCCTCCACCCAGTGTTGCTGGTTCGCCCGAAGGACGCCCAGCGCGACGTAGTACCAGGGATTGGCCGATTGCAGGCGGATCGCCGTGGCGTACTCCGTGGCGGCATCGTCCAGCCGCTGGCGGCACACCAGGGTGTAGGCCAGATCGCCGTGGTTGCGCGCGCTGTTCGGGTTGGCTGTCACGGCGCTGCGGAACATCAAGTACGCGGCGTCACACTGCCCGGCTTGGAGCTGGGTCAGCCCGTTCTGGTACTGGGTCGAGGACGGATCGGCCGGCGCGCGCCGGCCGGCCTGGGCCGCGGCCGCCGAATCGAGTCGCGCGGCCACCAGCCGCCCTTGGGTGGCGGCGCGCTCGAGCAGCGACGCCGAGTCAGTCGCGACCGGCGCCGCCGCCTGCTGCGCGTGACCGCGGGCGGGCAGCACGATGGCGCCCGCCACGACGACGGCGAAGACGGCTAGGCAAGGGCGAACCTGACGCAGATTCATGCTGCTACTCCCTTTCGTGCTATGGTCTCGGCCCCGACAGCGGAACGCCCGCCGCCCGGGTTCGGGAAAAAACGAGCAATAAAGATGCCGCGATGCCGTCCCCGGCGCCAGCGGAAATTCGAACCCCGGCACCGGACCCTATCGCCGTGTCGGTTCAGGGCTTGCGGCAGCGACCGAGCAGCTCGTCGATCCGCGCTCGGGCCTGCACCAGGACCCCGCCGAGGATCTGGTTGATCTGGGTACTGTCGCCAACCGCTTTGCCCTCCTCGAGGTCGCGCCGCACCGACGTCTCGAGCGAGTCTACCACGTGCGCCTCGGCGCAGTCCGTCTTCCGGGCCGCGTCGGCGTACATCGGGCCGAGCCGCTGGACATCGACGTAGCCCAGGAACAACGAGAATTGCGCGCGACGGGCGGCGGGAGCGTAGCGGCGTCCCTCTTCGAGGACCAGTGCTGCGCGCGGATAGTCCCTGGCTCGGAACAGGTGCGCCCCGACCTGCAGGTACACCGGCCACACGTAGGACCAGAGCGTCGAGTCGTCCGCGGCTTCCTCCGCCAGGGCGAACGATGAGTCGTCCTGCCCGAGCCCGAGGAGGTAGTTCGCGTACAGCGCGGCGCCGATGAGGTGGCTCGGGGCGAGCACGCGGAAGCGCCGGATCGCGGCCAGCCCCTCCGTCGAATCCCGCTGCCGGAGCAGCACCGCCAGGCGGAGCCAGGGCGCCGGATCGTCGGGATACCGCGCGGCGGCGATCCGCGACCAGGCGATCAGCTCCGCACTGAATCCGCCGCGGTCCATGCAGTCGCTCACCGCGCTCACCAGGCGGCGGTCGATGATCGAGCTGTCGAGCTCTACGGCACGCTCGTAGTTGGACTTCGCCTGCTGCCACTGCTCCTGCTTCGCGCGCGCGGCGGCGAGGCCGACGTAATACCACGGGTTGGCGGACTGGAGGCGCGCGGCGGCCTCGTATTCGGTCGCCGCCTCTTCCCAGCGCCCGAGGCCGGCCAGCGCGTAGCCGACGTCGCCGCGATAGCGGGCGCTGTTGGGACTCGCGGAGGCCGCCGCCCGGAGCGGCGCCAGGGCCGAGTCGAACTGGTGCTTGCCGAGCTGAGCGACGCCCTCGAGGTACCGCGTCAGCGCGGGGTCCGGCCGGCCGGCGCGTGATTGGGCGACGGGGCGCTCCTCTCGCGCGGCGACGAGCCGCGCACGCATGGCGGCGACCTCGAACAGGGAGGAGTCCTGCGGAGCCTGTGCGGCGGAGGCACTCGGACCGGCGGCGACCGCGACCAGCGCGGCCCCGATCGTGCCGAGCCGGAGATGGGTGGCGATCATCCGTCGAGCACCGTCACCGGCCTCCGGTGACTTCGCGCCTGAATCGTTCCGGCAGGTCGGCGCCTCCGACCAGATGCTCCCGCTGCGCGATCGCGTTGAGCCTGTCCACTCTTTCGTCCGGCCTCGGGTGGGTCGCGAAGAACTCGGACACCGGCCCCTCGCCCGCATGCCGGTTGAGCCGCGCGACGAACGCGGCCAGTCCGCCGGGGTCGTATCCGGCGGCGCTGGCGTACTCGAGCCCGAGGCTGTCGGCCTCCATTTCGTCGCCGCGGGAGAGGCCTGTGAAGAGCGCGTTGGCGCCCGTGCCCACCACGCGGTCCAGCACCGCGCCCTGCAGGTCGAGCTGGTCGCGTACCTCCCGCATCGTGTCCGACTTGCGGATCTGGTTGATCACGTGCTTCCGGTTGACGTGGCCCACCTCGTGGGCCAGCACGCCCGCGAGCTCCGCCTCGTTCTCCATGAGGCCGAGCGCGCCGCGCGTCACGAAGATGTAGCCGCCGGGGGCGGCGAAGGCGTTGACCGTGGGCGTCTCGAGCACCGCGAAGTGGTAGTCGATGTCGCCGCGCGGATCCTGGCTCGCCACGGTGAGCCCGACCAGGTTGACATACCGCGTGAGTGCGGTGTCGGTGGAAACGGGGTAGCGCCCCGCGATGGTCGCGGCGATGCCGCGCCCGATCTCGATCTCCTTCGCCGTGCTGATCGGGAGCAGCGTCCGGGCGACGTTGGCCGCCTGGCGGAGGCGGTCGAGGAGGCCCTGCGCGGCGGCGTCGGTCGCGGCACCGGCGGCGAGGCAGGCCGCCGCGCCGAGCGCTGCGCCCAGCCGGCGGAGGCGGCTCATGGCTGCCTCCCGGTCGAATCGCTCCTCGCCGCATAGGGCCCGAGCCCTCCAGTGCGCATGAAGTCCTCGAGCGAGACGGCGCCCACCTTGAAGGCCTCCATCCGCCGGATCGCGACGCTGTCCGGCGTCACCGGCACGTCACCTCCCGGCGTCTTCACGCGATCCACGCCGCGGGCACCCGCGGTCGCGACGACGCTCGCCTGCCGCTGGTCGCCCACCGCGGCGATCCCGCTGGCCAGCAGGTTGCGCCCGCCGCTGCGCGCGCCCGGATCGAGCAGCGCGTCCGCGAAGCTGGGGTTCTTGACCGAGCGGCGGAACAGGACCCGGCCGACGCTCCCGTCCGGGGCGCGCTCCACCAGCCGCCCGGCCGCCGGTCCCGGCGCGCGGCCGTTCCGGTCGAACACCACGGCCGCGCGGACCAGCGGGTCCTGGCCCAGCACGTGCTGCTCCAGCGGCGTCGCGCCGAGCGCCGTCACCACCACGGCCCGCGTCCCTTCGCCGATCAGGATGTCCGGGCTCCCCATCGTCTGGCCGTCGGCGGTCCGCCGGATCTCGGCGCGCCACTTGGGCGGCGCCGAGAAGTAGTCCACCCGCATCACGAGCGCGAGCGAGTCCGTCAGGGGATCGGCGGTCTTCCGGCTCACGAGCTTCCCGCCCGCCCACCGCCCGGGAACGTACACCACGTCGGTCCACTCCGCCCGCTGCGCCTCGGCCGCCGCGGCCGTCCCCGCGGCCAGCAGCGCCGCGAGCGCGATCCGCCGCGCCACCACCTCAGCGTTCCTCATGTCGCCGCCTCCGCACCGGCGGCGGGTCCGGCCGCCGCCCGGCGCCCCAGCAGTTCGTAGATCGCCACTGGCCGCTCCTTCCCCTTCACCTTCACCTCGCCCAGGGCCCGCACGTCGAAGCGGTCGCCGAGCTTCGCGAGCGTAAACTCGCTGACGATGATGCCGGTGTGAAACTCCTTGTTGGCGCTCTCGAGGCGCGAGGCCAGGTTCACGCCGTCGCCGATCACCGTGTAGTCGAGCTTGTGATCCACGGAGCCGATGTTGCCGACCACCACCTCAGCCGTGTTGATGCCGACGCCGATGTGGATGTCCGGCTTCCCCTCCGCTGCCCATCGCTTCGCCAGCTCCGCCGTCTTCGCCTGCATCGCCAGCGCGCAGTCCGCCGCCCGGTCCGCGTGGTCCGGATGCGGGACCGGCTCGCCCCAGAACGCCATCACCGCGTCGCCGATGAACTTGTCCAGCGTTCCGCCGGCGTGCTTGACGATCCCCGCCATCTCCGAGAGGTACTCGTTCAGGAACTCGATCACTTCCTGCGGCTGCAGCTTCTCCGAGATCGAGGTGAAGCCGCGGATGTCGCTGAACAGGATCGTCAGCTCCGCCCGCCGCCCGGCGAGGTTGATCTTCGACGGGTCCTCCGCCAGCTGCGCTACGTATTCCGGCGCGACGTACTTGGAGAACATCTCCCGGATCTGGCGCTTGTGCCGCCCCTCCGTCAGGTAGTTGACCGCCATCCCGCCCGTGAACGTCAACAGGATGGCGAGCGCGGGCGCGGCCGCGTCGAGCCAGACGCTCGCGGCGCCGAACAGGCCGAGCGTCAGCCCCAGGTAGGCGAGCGCGAGGCCCACGCCCGCCGCCGCGCTCCACCATACCGACTCGATGAACGAGGCCGCCACGCCCGCCAGCAGCGCGGCGAGGAGAATCGCGGCGAGGTCGGCCACGGGGCTCGCGCGGGTGAGGAAGTCGCCGGTCAGCAGGTTGTCCGCCAGGGTCGCGTGGATCAGCACGCCCGGGTCCGCGGGGCCGAACGGATCGGCGCGCGCCTCGAACAGCCCGGAGCCCGAGGCACCGACGAACACGATCTTGTCC
>DATKLR010000200.1:0-2091 GCA_035542295.1 Gemmatimonadales bacterium
GCGCGCATCGCGGCCTCGACCGCGTACATGTGCTTTCGCAGAGCCTCGGAGGGCGTGTACTCGTGCATCAACTGGAGGGCTTCGGTGCGGTTCATGGTCCGTGAAGGTAGCGGGTTGAAGGCGATGAGGACGGAGCGCCAAAAGGTAGGGTGATCAGGTGACCGGGCGAAAGGCAAGGGCGGCGATTTCGGCTCGGCGGCGGGCTGCTGCCCGGTCGACGTTCAGGGTCTACGGCTGCCGGGCCGTCTCGGCCCAGAGCGCGAGCGCGACGCCGTTGGTCCAGCCGAAGCCGTCCTGCGCGGGATACTCGCCGCCGCCCGCCGGGCGCGTGGGGTCCACGACGTCGTACTTCTCCATCATCCTGCCGGTCGCGCGATAGACGCGCCGGTTGAGCGCCAGCCACCGGTCCCGCGCGGCGTCGGCCAGGTCCGCGCGGCCGTAGCGGCGCACGCCCTCGATCGCCATCCACTCCAGCGGCGCCCAACCGTTGGGCGCGTCCCACTGCTGCCCGGAGGCGACGAGGGTGGTGGTGAACCCGCCCGGTTTCAGAAACTCCCGCTCGAACTTCGCGGCGACGGCACGTCCCTCCGCCGCAGTGGCGAGCCCGAAGTAGAGCGCTGCCGCCGTCGCCAAGGTCGGGCGGTCGGTGACCCGCTCGCCGCTCTTCCAGCGCACGTCGTAGAAGAAGCCGGACGCGGAGTCGTATGCGGCGGAGAGGAGAGCACGCCGGCGCGCGGCGGCGGCGTCCTCGAAGCGCCGGGCCACGGCCGCGTCCCCCGGGCGCCCACGGAAGCGCCGCAACGCGGCGATCACGCGCTCCGAGTGATACAGCAGACTATTCAGATCCACCGGCGCGAGCGCCGTCGTTTCCAGCGTGCGCAGGTCCGCCGGGTCGCGCATCCAGCGGCTTGAGAAGTCCCAGCCACTCTCCGCGGTGGCGCGGACGTTTCGATAGAACGCCGCGCGGCGCGACTCCGGCAGCGCGCGCGCCCGTTCGTAGTCCTCCCGGAACGCTTCCGGCCTCGGCTCGGAAAGGTCGTCCCAGTAGCGGTTGAGGAGCGATCCGTCGGGTAGCCGGACGACTCGGCCGTACGCGTGGCCCGGGGCCAGCCTCTCGGCACCGTCCATCCAGTACGCGTGCTCGGTCTCCAGCGCCTCGAGGTAGGGAAGGGCGTGCGCAGTGTCGGTGGCCTCCGCGTACCGCCCCACGATCGCGGCGAAGAACGGGGGCTGGCTGCGGCTCAGGTAGTAGGTGCGGTTGCCGTTGGGCACGTGAGCGAATCGCCAGATCAGCGAGGCGAAGTCGTCGAGCATGTCGCGCACGAGGTCCGTGCGTCCGCTCGCGGCCGGCCCCAGCATCGTGAAGTACGAGTCCCAGTAGTAGACCTCGCGGAAGCGCCCGCCGGGGACCACGTACGGCCGCGGGAGCGGAATCAGCGTGGACGTCGCAGCCGACGCGTCGAGCGGTGAGCCGCGCGTGAGGATCGGCCAGAGCGCGCGGATGTGCTCTTCCATTGTCCGCGCGGTGTCGGTCCGGTAGACCGACCCCGGCGGCGCCGGCAGCTCGAAGTGCCGCGCCACGAACGCCTGCAGGTCGAACCGCTGGCGGCCGCGCGAGCGCAGGTAATCGGCGACGATCGCCGCCGGCGCCGACAGCGGCCGCGCATCCACGAAGGTCTTGGAGTCGGCGAAGATCCCCGAGAGTTGGACGGCGCGGAACAGGGCGCCGAGATCGCGGGCGGGATTGTAGCCGGAACCGCCGGTACGCGGCTCAGCGGCGGTCGTCTGGGCCCAGGGTGGCGGGGCCTCGCTCCATCCTCCCGCCAGCGCGAGGACTGTGGCGAAAGCGAGGCGGAATGCCCGTTCTATCGCAATGATGTAAAGATGCTGTCTAGTTGATGGTCGGCGACGTCGGTGGCATCGGAGATGGCGGCGCCGGATGCGCCTTTGCGGGCATCTGCGTCACGGTGATCGGCACCGACGCGACGCGCGCGCCGTCCACGGCAATCTCGAAGGTGTAGATCCCCGCCCGCTCCAGTGGCACGTCGAACGCGAGGACGGCCGCGGCCTCGATGTCGGTGACGCCGGCGG
>DATKLR010000201.1:0-3542 GCA_035542295.1 Gemmatimonadales bacterium
CGCAGCGCGTCCGCCAGCTCCGAGGCGGTCTGGAAGCGGTTCTCGGGCTTCTTCTCCGTGCAGCGCGCCACCACCTTGGCGAGCTGCGCGCTGACGGTGGGCCGCTTGGTCTTGATTGCCGGCATGGCTTTCGTGAGATGCTGGATCAGAATGCCCTGGGTCGAGGGTCCGTCGAACGGGACCTCGCCGGCCAGCATCTCCCACAGCACCACGCCGAGCGAGTAGATGTCGCTGCGCGCGTCCACGTCGGGCGCGCCGCCCGCCTGCTCGGGGCTCATGTAGTGCGGCGAGCCGATGATCACGCCCGTGCCGGTGAGGCGCTCGCCGCTGCCGGACGCGGCCTTGGCGATCCCGAAGTCCGCGACCAGCACCCGCTGCTTCGAGCCCTGGAGCATGACGTTTTGCGGCTTGACGTCGCGGTGCACGAGGCCCTGCGCGTGCGCTTCCGCCAGCGCGTCGGCGATATCGCAGCCGAGGCGGATCACCTCGGCTTCGGGCAGCTGCCCCTCGCGCCGGAGCCGCGCGTCGAGCGGCTCGCCCTGCACCATCGGCATCCCGAAGTAGACGAGCCCCTGACCTTCGCCCACGAAGAAGATCGGGAGGATGTTGGGGTGATTCAGCTTCGCCGCCGACTCCGCTTCGCGGATGAATCGCTGGACGCTCTGGCGGCTGCCGGTGAACTCGGGCCGCAGCACCTTCACGGCGATCTGGCGGGACAGCTTTCGGTCGGCGACCGAGAAGACGTGGGCGAAGCCGCCCTCGCCGATCTCGTTCTCCACCAGGAAGTTCGGGCCCAGCGCGGCCTGGAGCTGTTTGGCCAGCGCGTTCTGCTCCAGGAGCTGGGTCGCCTCGCCGGCCGCGGCCATCAGCGTCGGCGCCTCGGGATTCGGCGTGCCGCAGGCGGGGCAGACGGCCGCGGCGGTGGGGACGTCCCGGCCACACTTGCGGCAGGTGGACATGGCTCAAGCCTAGTGCCGGAAAGCGCCCCGTGCCAGGGCCGCCCTCGCCTTGCGGGCGTCCCTGCGCAAGGGCACTTTTGGCATGGCGGATGTCCCCCTCAGAGCCCCGGTCGCCCCGAGCACCGGAGGTGCCCGTATGAGCTACGAGTTCTGGTACACGCCGCGCTTGCGGGGGAATCGCCGCAGCTCTACCGACCGCCGACTCGCCGCCGATCGCCGTGTCGGCGACCGGCGCGTCGCGCAGATGCTGGTGGCGGTGGAGCGCCGGTCCGGGGCGGATCGCAGGTCGGGCTTCGATCGGCGCAGCGGCGTCGACCGGCGCGTGCTGGCGGACCGACGCGCTGGCAGTGCCCCACTCGGCTAGCACCCTCGCGCAGGCCCTCGCCGGCCGCCTCGTCCCGGCGGTGCCCGTCCCGTGCCGCGCCGACGGGAGCCTGGACGCCGCGGCCCAGGACGCCTACGCGGCGTGGATGGCGCGGCAGGACGTCGCCGGCGTCGCCGTGTGGGTCCACACCGGCCGCGGTCTCCACCTCAGCGAGGAGATTGCGGCCGCAGTGTTTTCGTCCTGGCGCCGTGCGCTCCCCGACAAGCTCGTCATCGCCGGTGCCGGTGCCCGACCCCGCAGCCGGCCGTCCCATCCGGGCACGCGGCTGACGCCGCCGGCCGACCCCCAGGGCCTCACCAGCTTCGTCATCCAGGCCACCGTCGAGATGGCCGCGCGGGCCAGAGACCTCGGGGCCGACGCCATCCTCGTCTATCCACCGGTGCTGCTCGCCGACATCCGCGACCGCGAGCTCCGCATGGTCGAGGTGCATGCGGCACTCGACGAGGTCGGGCTTCCGGCGCTCGCCTTCTTCCTCTATGAGGCTGCAGGCGGCTGCGCCTACAGTCACCGGGTGCTCGACCGGATCCTCGCGCTCCCGCACGTGGCCGGGATCAAGGTCGCGACGCTGGACAGCCCGACGACGTTCCGAGACATCGCGGCCAGGGTCCCGCCCGAGAAGCTGCTCATCACGGGCGAGGATCGCTTCCTTGGCTACTCGCTCCGGTTGGGGGCCCGCAGCGCCTTGATCGGCATGGGCGCCGTGGCGACACAGCTCCAGGCGGCGCTCCTGTCCGCGCACGTGCGCGGGCAGGCCGATCGCTTCCTCCACCTGTCGGAGGCGTGCGACCGGCTTGGGGCCGTGCTGTTCCAGGAGCCGGTGGACGGCTACCCCAGGCGCCTGCTCTGGCTGCTGGCCGCGCAGGGGATCATCCCGGCCGAGGCGACCTTCGATCCATTCGGGCCCGAGGTCCCCGCCGGGCAGCTCGCGGAAGTCGAGCAGGTTGCACGCAGCCTGCCGCCGCCGTGAGCGCGCCGGACGCAGGCCGACTTGGGCACGACACTTCCGATGCGCCGCCCGCCCGATCCGGCCCTGCGACGAGTACTACCATTCACACCCACCGCAGCCCGATAGCCTACCGGCTGCCGGGGAAGCCCGACGTCCCGGCGTGGCTCAAGCCCCGGCTCGCGGCGGACTTCGACCGGTTCAAGACGGGATTGCCGGCGGACGTCGCATCCGAGGTGCGCGAGGCGTATCGCGTGGACCTCACCGGCGAGTACGCGGGCCGGCCGATCCGGGTCCCCTTCGGCAAGGCGTCCGGCCAGCTGTCGATGACCGTGGATGCCGTCGAGGCGGACATCGCCGCGGGGCTCGGCTTCGTCGTCCTCAAGACCGTGATCGGCGAGGACCAGGTCGGGCACCGCACGATGGAGCCGTGGGCGGTGCGTGCCACGGCCATGAAGGTGGAGCCGATCGTCTCGCGCGGCGGCCGGAAGGGCTGGACGGTCACGTGGAAGGGCCGCGGCTGGGACAAGTCCTTCGACGCGTACCTCGAGCTCTACCGCGCCGCGCTCCGGATCGGCGCCGCGGCCGGCGTCCCGATCGCCGCCTCGATGAAATGCCACCTGCCGCCGGCGGGCGAGCCGTTCGCCGAGGCCGAATACGCGCACACGGTGACGCGCCTGGCAGCGGTGGGCGGGACGGGGATGATCGTCGAGAAGGACTTCTCCCCGACGCTGGCCGCCGATGCGCGCGCCGCGAGCCTCGAGGCGATCGAGGGCTGGATCGCGGAGGTCCCGAAGCTGATCAAGGCGCGGGCGCCCCTCACGCTCGGGGTCAAGCTCATGAACGCGCTCCACGGCGACGGGCTGCAGGTCGAGATGGTGCGCGCCGCCACGGCCTCCGGAGCGGACTTCCTGGTGCTGTTCAACCGGCTCTTCGACCCGAAACGCGGCGTGGCCTACGGCGGGTGGGACCTCTCGGACCGCAATCTCCGGGTGCTGGACGTCTGTCAGGGTTTGTCCCGCTTGCCGCCGATCTCCGCGACCGGCAACATTTGCTCGGGCCGCCTGATGGCCGAGTACGCGTTGCGCGGCGCGACCTCGGGCCAGATCCACACCTACTTCCAGCTGCCGCTCTCCGCCTACCCCGCGACGGCCGGAAGCCGTAGCGCCCGGGCGCTCCACGCCCTACTCTTTCATCCGGAGGAGGGGCTCGTCGCCTGGATGCTCTCGCTGGGGGAAGCCGGCGTCGTGCATCC
>DATKLR010000202.1:0-3006 GCA_035542295.1 Gemmatimonadales bacterium
CGGACCACGTTGCGGTGCGTGATCTTCCGCGCCAGCCGGATCTCCTGCTTGAACCGCTCCAGCGCCGCCGGCTCGGCCTGCAGGGCCTCTGTCTTCAGCGTCTTGATGGCGACCGCCTCGCCGAGCTCCGCGTCCCACGCGCGGTAGACGACACCCATCCCGCCCATGCCGAGGACGCCGCGGATCTCGTAGCGCCGGGCAAAGATGTGGCCGGAATGCAGCATCCCCGGCGACGCCTCCAGCTGCCGCGCCATCGTCTCCGTCGCCACGCCGCCTTCCGGCGTGTAGAAGGGCTGGGTGACGCTGCTGGACGAGGCCGCCATCACCTGGACGAGCTGCTGTTTCGCTTTCAGCTCCTCAACCATGCGGCGGAACGATATGGCGAGGTCGCCGATCTCGTCGCGCGTCTGGACCTCGACCGCGGCCGAGTAGTCCCCCTCCGCGACGCGGTGCGCGGCCTCGGCGAGGGAGCGGACCGGCCGTCCGATCACGCGCGCCACGCCGCCGGCGCCGGCGAGCGCGAGCAGCAGGCCCGCGATCCCGGCGAGCAGCAAGGTGCGCTCGGTCGTGCGGTACGCCGCCAGCTCCTCGCTGCGCGAGCGCAGGGCCAGGTAGCCGCCGAGGGGGGACCGGCTGCCGGCGTTCTGCAGCACGCGGTTGCGCCCGATCAGGAGATCGCCGTCCAACTGCGCCTCGACGTCCCGGTCGCCCTGCCCGCCCGCCGCGACCGCGCGCGCCACGGCACTGTCGAGGCGCGGCGAGCGAGGCACGGTGCTGGCGACCACGACCGGTCGATTCAGGGAGTCGAGGAGGTAGAACACCATTTCCGAGCCGGAGGCGGCCTTGACCTCCTCCGCCAGAGAATCCGTAATCTCGTGCGCGGCGAGCAGCGTGCCCTGCACGGTCCGGCCCAGCGGCGTGGTCACGGCAAGGTAGAGCCGCTGATCGGCCTGGTTGACGTACCCTCGGACCTGTCGGCCCTCAAGCGCCGGTTCGATGAGGGGGCTGTCGCCCAGGGCGACGCCGGCGGCGCCCGGGCGATCGGACCGCGCCTCCAGCATGCCGTTCGCGTCGGTGATCAGGGTGTAGCTCGCGCCGAGCAGGTCGCGGTACGAGGTGGCGAGATCGAGCAGCGAGCTCGATCCCCCCTTCTGCACCGCGGCGATGAAGGTCGGGATCTGCGCCGCGACGTCCGCCCCGCTCGCCAGCTTGGCGTTTTCGGCTTCGATGACGCTGCCCGCTACGGCGACCGTGTTGTCGAGGCGGCGATGCAGGGCTTCGTCCGCGGCGCGGGTGGCTCGCGCCGACACGACGGCGATCGTGCCTCCGAGGACTACCGCCACGACCAGCGCGCTCGCGCCGAAGATCTTCAGCGTTAGGCCGAGGCGGCGGCCCCTCCTAGTATCGCTCACGCGTGGCCCCCGACCCGTACTCCTGCCCGTACTTGTTCTTGTGCTGGACGTACTTGTAGCCGCTGGCGTCGAGCGCCACCTCCAGGCCATCGAGGCCGCCCTCGGGCACGACGATCTGCTGCGTCGCCTCCGGCGAGCGCTCGAACCACACGTGCAGGGTATAGGGCCCCGGCCGCACGTCCGGGATGGTAAACGAGCCGTCCGCGCCCGGCTGGGCGAAGTAGGCGTTGTCGCGAACCAGGATGAACCCCACCATCCTGGGATGGATGTTGCAGAACACGGAGACGACGCCGGCCTGGCGGAAGCGGTGCTCTCCCTTCTCGCCGCGGCCGTAGAGCCCCAAGTCGAAGGCGTTCCGGTCGCTGAGCGAGAAGACGTTGTGGTTGAAGGGGTCCCGGTTGGGGAACACGACGGTGGATCCGACCGGCACCACGACCACACGCGGGGAGAAGCCGCGGCCGTCGAGCGCCATCTCCACCCGCACGGGGTTGCCCCGCGGCCCGTGCCCCTCGAGATAGACGACCGCGTTGCCGACGTCCGTGGCCGCCCTGCCGCCCGCCTCGGTGACGCTCACCTTGCCGCTCACCTGGGCCCCGGCCGCGGGGAGTGTGACCGCCGTCACGACCCAGAGCGCCGCCGCCAAGCGGAACTCACCCCTCCCTCGTATGTTTTGCATGGGGACGAGTCTGTCCCCGCTGCCATCCCTTCGTCAAGCAGATCCCGCACCTCCGCAGGAGGCGCCTGTGAGCCGTTGGATACGGTGGGGGTTCCCGCTCCTGATGTGCGCCGCCCGGCCGCTCGCCGCACAGCAGCCGCGGCCGGCAGCGCCGCCGCAGCAGGCGCCGCGCCCCCAGCCCCCCCGCGCCGACACGCTGGCGCAGCGGGCCGCCCGGGCGGACTCGACCCTGCGCGCGCAGCAGGCGCGGCTCGATTCGCTTTCCGAACGTGCCGACTCACTCGCCGATGCGATGCAGCGCCTCCAACAGCTCATCGCCGACCAGGCGCAGTCCAAGGTCGGATCGCACCTCAGGAACAAGGTGGAGCTGTCGGGGCTGGTCCTGGTCAACGGCTACTACAACGGGGCCAGGATGAACGTCCCCGACGTGCCGGGATGGGTCTCGCGGAATCAGGATACGACCGGGCTGCCGAACGCCTCCCTCGGCGGTATGATGCGCCAGACCAGGCTCGGCCTGACCGTGAGCGGGGTCCACGCTATCGGCGGCGAGATGAGCGCCGACCTGCAGCTGGATTTCTTCGGCGGCGCTCCCCTGACCGGCGACGACCGGTTCTTCACGCCGCCCCGCATCCGCACCGCGAACGTGCGCCTCGATTGGCCCCATTTCGGACTGCTGGTCGGCCAGGAGAAACCCCTCATCTCCCCGCAGAGCCCGGTGACCTACGCCCAGATCGGGTGGCCCGGGTTCTGGGGCGCGGGAAACCTGTGGGAGTGGACCCCGCAGGCGCGCGCGACGCTCGAGCTCGGCGACGCCGTCCGCTTCGGCCTCCAGGGCGCGGCACTCGACCCCGTCCAGGTGAAGGACGAGCCCTACTCGACGCCGGTGGGCGCGGATGCCGGGGAGAAGAGCGGCAGACC
>DATKLR010000203.1:0-5073 GCA_035542295.1 Gemmatimonadales bacterium
GGACAAGATCCCCTTCTACCGCTCGCTCAAGGTCGAGATCGAGCACGGGACCGAGAACACCGAGGTCGCCGACTACGCGACGATGGGGTACTGGTACCAGACCGAGCCGCACATGCCGCTCCCGCCCCTGCCCGCCCCCGAGGCGCGCCGAGTGCCCGCGGTGATCATCCCGCCCGATGCCACGATGCTCGATTCGGCGCACGCTGCGCCGCGCGGCGGCGCCACGACCGTGGCGCTCGCCGTGCCACGGCCCGACCGGTACACCGTCGTGGTGTACCCGGTGGGCGGCCCCGACAGCGCGCGCACGACCCTCAGCGTCGCGGGCGGGGCCGCACGCGAGGTCCGGCTCGCGGCGAACGACCCCGGCACGCTTCTCCCGCCGGTGGCCCTCGGCGACGTCGCCGCGCGCGATTCCCTGCACATCACGATGCGGGGCGGGCATCTGCCGGCGGCCGTCGAGGCGCGACCGCTGCGCCGCTGGGCGATGGAGTGGAACGTCGTCGGGCCGTTCGCCAGCCCGAAGGTGAGCGGGAAGGAGATCAGCCCGGCGCTGGACAGCGTCCTCGGCCCCGAGAAGAACCCCGACCTCGCGGCGCGCTACACCGGCCTGGCACGCGCGCAGCTCCGGTGGCGCCGGGCGACGGCGGCCGCCGACGGCCGCGTCTACCTGACCAGGATCTTTAAGCCGACCGACTGGGTCCTGGCCTACGGCGAAGCATTCCTCTACTCACCGACGGCGCGCCGCGTCACGCTGCTCCTCGGCGCGGACGACGGCCATGTGCTCTGGGTCAACGGCGCGAAGGTCTCGGAGCGGCAGGGGCGGCACACATCAGAGCCGGACGACGTCGCGGTCCCGGTGGATCTGCGGATGGGCTGGAACCGTGTCCTGGTGAAGGTGGCGAACCTGGACGGCGGCTGGGCGTTCCAGCTCCGGGCCGCGGACCCGGACGGCGTGCTCAGGTGGGGCGCGGTTCCCGGGAGGAAGTGACGCGAGTCGCTTCGGCTGACCCTCCTCAGCGTTTTTCGCTCAGTGAACACGCCAATCGGAGGACATATGGGCACGGCTCCGGGCGCTATGAAGATGGGCGGCGAGCACTACGCCCACTGTGTTTGTCCTGTATGCGGCAAGGTCGCTGGTCAGCACTACTCCCATTGCAGGTGTCCCCACTGCGACCACTTGGGCGCTGGTCACCACAGCCACTGCACGTGTCCCATATGCGGCAGAATGGGTGGGAGCCACTACTCTCACTGCGCCTGTCCCGAGTGCGGTAAGCTCGGTTGACCGCGCAGCGTCGGGTGCTACCTGGCTGACGTAGCGACAGCGGGCCGTGGTTACGTCTCAATGCAATACGTCGAGCGACTCGACCTCCACTTTGCGGTACACCTTGTACGGGGACTCTGCCTCGCCATTCACGCGCAGCAAGTCAGCCAGTTGGATGCCGAAGAGTGCCTCATTCTCGCGCAGGTAGGGCTCAATGAGGCGCCAGTCAGCTTCAGATAGAGGGACGAATCGACCGCCATTGAGCTGATCATCATCCACCCTGCCGTGGGGGTCACGCAGGTAGATCGCCCCACCAGAGGCGAGGGAGAACAGGTTGCCACCGGGATAGGGAGTGTCGAGCTCCGCCAACCGCCCGGTCTCATCGAAAGTCATTCCGTTGAGGATCGCGAATCCCCCGCCGTTCAACGGATCGCCGGCCATAAACGACTCGGCCAGATAGTCCAGGCACGTGCCGTTGATCACCGCCCGCGGATGACCCACCGCGTTGATCAGCGGCCGGCCGGCGGCTGAGCCCAAAACGAAGATCTCGCCACCTTTGGCTCCGTAGAGGAATGTCTGTCCCACGTCGCCATGGATCACCAGCCGCCCACGCTTGAGGATCTGCCCCACTTGGTCTTGCGCATCTCCATGCACGGAAACGTGGCCGCCATCCAGCCCGGAGCCGAGGTAGTCGCCGGCATCGCCATAGATATTCAGTCGCACGTCGTCCGTGCCGGGTCCTAGGCCACAGCCCGCAAAGCGTCCACCGCGCCAGTCGAACGCAATGAAGCGCTGCCAACCGAGCTGGTGAGCCAGGCAGAGCAACCGCGCCGCCGATTCCTCACCCTCCGATGCGAGGCCGCGGGCATCGACTACAAGCGTCTCCTCACCGGGCTCCGGGCCCCGCAAGGCGCGCCGCGTGGCGGAGTCCACCCGTCGGCACGTGCTCCTGGAATCACCGTCGAGGGTCGGCACAGCGCGCAGGATCCGATACAGCGCCGCGTCCGCCATCGCGAGCAGCGCGGACCGCTTCTTCCCGCCCGGGTCATGGCGCCGGTCGCGCAGCAGAGTCAGAGCGCCGATGGCACACGAACGCCTCGCGTCGTCCTCGCCTACGGATCCGACCAGCCACTCCATCCATGCGCCGATCTGAGACGAATCGGCCGCAGTCAGCCATGGTAGCGTCTCGACGAACCACTCTCCCGAGCTGCGCGCGGCACAGCCCACCACGGAGTCTCGGAGTGCGCGCGTGCAGTCCGCGTCGCTCCGGGTCGTCGCACCCGGGCTCGGAGGTCGCGTGGCGACGAGCCTCCCGAACTTGTCGTGGCAGGTGAGCCGGTAGCCGTCCTTGCCGCCGGACACCGTGAACGCGAAAGCCCCGCCGTCGGTGTAGCTGCCGCCGCGCGCCACCCAGTACGTATCGGCCAGGGGCTGGAATCGGGTGTCTTCCGCCGCAAGGCTCCGCAGCAGCGCATTGATGGCCTGCCGCTCAGAGGCGATCAGTCCGATGCGAGCATCGGCCTCGCTCTCGTACCACGCGAACACCTGCGGGCGCAGCATGGAGGTGTCCGTGATGCCGAGCAGCTGCCAGGTGTGAGCGTCCGGCTTGCTGCGGGCAATGATGAAGAACCACGGGCCGTCCGGGCTGCCCTGCAGGTGCGTCTGCTGGATTGCCTGATACAGCGCCTGCTTCTCGGGTGGGAGCACGTCGAAGTCGCGCTCCGTGGTCGGAGCCAGCGCCTCCAGCAGCACCTCCAGCGGGTAGCCGTACACTCGGTCCCACAAGTCGAACAGCAGCACGCTGACTTCCGTATCGGTGAGGAACAGGGGCACGATGTTGCGCTGGCTCAAGTACTCGGTGACCCGGTGGTAGTTCGCGAAGTCGCCGTTGTGCACCAGCGCCTCGTTCACGCCGATGAAGGGGTGTGCGCCCCCGGGATGCCAGACGCGCCCCTTGGTCGGATAGCGTTGATGCGAGATCCACACGTGCGCCGTCACATCCTCGAGGCGGTAGTACGCGGCCGCCTGCTCGGCGTAACCGACGATCTTGAAGACGAGCAGGTCGCGCCCGTGGCAGAGGACGAACGCGCGCTTGTCGCCGAGGCTCGCGTAGTAGCGCTGGTTGAGCCGGAAGGTGTTCTGGTACACATACTCGTCTTCCACCCGGCGCGCCGGCAGATGGCGCAGGCCGCTCTGCTCAGCGAAGTGCGCCAGCGCTTCCGGCTTCACCCGGCCGAAGTAGCGCACCACGTCCGGCGGGCGCACCTCGAGACCGCTCACGGCCCGATGGTCGTCCAGCGCCTCGATCTGGTACGACGCGGCGATGTCGAACCGGCCCAGCAGGCACTCCCGCTCCACTTCCGCGCGGGCGCCCCGGTCGAGATAGGCGACCTGAATGAGGTAGTGCGTGCGCAACACCTCGGGGGAGACGCCCATCTGGGCCGGGTCGAGCCCCGCAGCGGCGATGCCTCCTCCCTTGCCGTTGCCGCGGTTGTGCATCTGCTGGCTGGCGGTCACGAGGTGGCGACCGGCGATGGGCACGTTCGCGGCGAAGCCCAGTACGCCGCATCCGCCCTCCGCTGCCTCGGGTGAGCGCGGCAGCGCAGGCGCGCCCGCCGCCGACGCGGCGCGAGAGTTCAACAACGCCTCGGCGTGCTCGACTCTCCAGCGCTCGGGACCCATGTGCATCACTCCAGGTACACGAGCAGGTCGGTGCGCCCCCGCAATTCGCGGATGCTCCCGAGACCGAGCGCGCGCAGGATGCCCGCCAGCTGCCGGCGCCAGCTGGTGTATACGTTGACGATCTGGTCGCAGGCGCTCTCGACGTTCACCAGCTTGCTCCGCTCCGGATCCGTCGTAGTGATGCCGAAGGGACAGCCCAGTCCCTGCTCGCAGCTGCCCAGCCGCGTACACCCCATCGCGACCAACTCGGCGGAACCGATGATGCACCCGTCCGCTCCGAGCGCGATGGCCTTGGCCACATCATACACGGTGCGGATGCCGCCCGACGCCATGACGGTGAGCTGATCACGGATGCCTTCGCCTTCCAGGAAGCGATGCACCTTGGGGATGGCATACTCGATGGGCATCGCGATGTTCTTCTTGGCGATCTCCGGCGCCGCCCCCGTCCCGCCGTACGCGCCGTCCAGGTGGAGGACGTGTGCACCGGCGAAGTACGAGCCGACGGCCACCATGTCCACGTCGGTCGGCGTGCTGACCTTGACGCTGATCAGGGCCTGCGGGTTGATCTGCTTCAGCCAGTCCACGTGCTTCTTGTGGTCCTCCACGGAATACACGCTGTGGAACGGAAACGGGCTGAAGAGCGACGTGCCGCGCACCGCCTCGCGCTCCTGCGCCACGCTCTCGGTGTTCTTGTTGCCGAGCAGGTGCCCGCCGAGGCCCGGCTTTGCCCCCTGCGCGTACTTGATCTCCACCATCCGCGCCCGCTGAATGGTCGCCTCACGCACCCCGAACAGGCCGGTCGCTACCTGGGTGATGATGCAGCCGGCATACGGCGCCAGCTCGTCGGGGTACCCGCCCTCGCCGGTGGAGGTGAAGGTGCCCAGGCGTTGGGCGGCGCGCGCGCGGCCGAGCATCACCGGCAGACCGACGCTTCCGAACGACATCCCTGCGCCATACCAGGGCAGCGGGATGCACAGTTCGGGGCGGCCGTCGTTTCGGCGGTTCAGCGGCAGGCTCAGGTCGTATCCGGCCGGATCGGCCAGCCACCCGTCCAGGCCTGACCGTTGCCATTCATCCGTCAACTCGAAGGCGAAAGCGACGCGGTCGAACCCGCCGCCCGAGCCGCCGAC
>DATKLR010000204.1:0-12384 GCA_035542295.1 Gemmatimonadales bacterium
TCCCGCCGACCTGGTCGTGTGGAATTGTCGGGACCTCCGGGAGCTGGCCTACTGGTACGGAATTCCGCTTGCCTGGCGGGTTTACGCCTCTGGTTGTCCTTGTCTTGGGGGGGGGTGGGGAATATCTTCCCCCGGTTCCGCTGGAACGGTGCTTTCTCCGCCCATGTCCTGAACCGTCGGACGCATGGCGAATCTCGAAAAGTACAAGGAAGCTGCTCGGAAATTCGAGCAGAAGGAGCAGTGGGCCAAGGCGCTCGAGCAGTATTCCCGGGCCATCGAAGAGATGGAGGGAATGCCCGAGATCCCCGAGGCCGAGCTGCCGCTGTACAACCGCGCCGGCGATCTGCAGGCGAAGGTCGGCGATGCACAGATGGCGGTCACGCTGTACGAGCGCGCGGTCGACAAGTACCAGGAGATCGGGCTGGCCAACAACGCCATCGCCCTCTGCAACAAGATCGTGCGTCTCGCCCCCGGCCGCGCCCAGATCTACCTGAAGCTCGGGATGCTCTTCGCCTCCAAGGGTTTCGGCGCGGAGGCGAAGACCAACCTGCTCGAGTATGCGGACCGGATGCAGAAGGCCGGCCAGCTCGAGGAGGCGTTCAAGGCGCTGAAGAAGTTCGCCGAGATGACGCCGGGGCAGGACGAGATCTGGTCGGTGCTGGTCCAGCAGGCGCGCGCTTCGGCGAAGACTCCCGACCAGAAGGAGCAGGTCGAGAAGCTGCTCGGCGAGTTCGAGGCCAAAGAGAAGGCGACGCAGCAGCGCAAGTCGCGGATGAGCCGGAGCCAGATCACCGGCGAGGAGCTGCCGCCCGAGACGGGGCCGAAGAAGGGCGAGCTCGTCTTCCTCGATCTGGACGAGGCGCCCGCGCCGCGGAAGAGCACGATGGCGGCCGCCCCGCCACCGCCGCCGCGCCCGGCGCCCCCGCCTCCGCGCCCCGCGGCCGCCGCGCCGCCCGCGCGCAAGACGCCGCCGCCGCAGCCAGAGCCGCAGATCGCGGCGGCGCCCGAGCCCGAGCCGGAGATCGCGCCGCTCGAGATCGAGCAGACGTCGCTCGCGCCGCAGGAAGAGGCGCCGCCGGCCACCCCGGCACTGGAGCTCGAGAGCACCTCGCTCGCCGAGGAGGCGAGCGCGCCCGCGGGCGCGGCGGATCTCGGCCTCGAGCCGACGTCGCTGGCGGAGCCGGCGGCCGAGGCGCCTGCGCCTCCCGAGCCCGCCGCCGCCGCTGAGGATCTCGGCGCCCTCGAGATCGAGATCGCCGAGCCGCCCGCCGAGGAGCCGGCGCCCGCAGCTTCCGCAGTCGCGGGTCTGCCGATGCTCGACATTGGCGAGGCCGAGGCGCCGGCGGAGATCCCCGAGGTCGAGGTGCCGGGCCTCGAGGAGCCCGCGGCGGCCGAGGCACCGGCGGCGGGCTCCGCGCTGGAGTTCATCGACCTGGGCGAGGTCGAGGTCGCCGAGGGGCCGTCCGTCGCGGATCTCGAGCAGCGGGTCGCGAAGAACGCGCAGGACTGGGAGGGGCACCGCCTGCTCGGCGAGGCGCTGCTCGCGGAGGGCGAGCGCGAGCGCGGCATCGCCGAGCTGGATGCCGCCCTGGAGGGCCTCGAGGCGGCCGAGAACCTCGACGGTGCCTACGCGATCGCCGAAGAGGTCCTGCGCCTCGAGCCCAACAGCGTGCGGCACCACCAGAAGCGCGTGGAGCTGGCGTACCGGCAGGGCGACCGCGCGCGCCTGGCCGACGCCTATCTCGAGCTGGCCGACGCGCTGCTGCGCTCCGGCGAAGCCGACAAGGCGGTCGCGGTCTACCAGCGCGTGCTGGAGCACGATCCGGCGAACCAGCGCGCCAAGTCCGCCATCGAGACGCTCGCGCCACCGCCGCCGCCGGCCGCCCCGCCGCCCCGCCGCGCCACGCAGCCGCCGGCCGCCGCCGTCGCCACCCCCGCCGGGGGCGGGGACTTCGTGGACCTCGGCGCGATGCTGCTCGAAGAGGACGCCGTCCCGAAGGACACCAGGATGCGGATCGAGGACGAGGAGCCGTCCGGGGACGAGCAGAAGGACTTCCAGACGATGCTCAGCGCCTTCAAGAAGGGCGTCGAGGCGAACGTCGAAGAGACCGATTTCCAGAGCCACTACGACCTGGGCGTCGCCTACAAGGAGATGGGGCTCCTCGACGAGGCGATCGCGGAGTTCCAGAAGGCGCTGCGCGCGCCGGAGGGGAAGCTCCGGGCCTCGGAGGCGCTCGGGCTCTGCTTCTTCGAGAAGGGCCAGTTCACCGTGGCGGAGACCATCCTGCGCCGTGCGCTGGAGCTACCGGCCGCGGGCGACGCGGACCGCGTGGGCCTGCTGTACTGGCTCGGGCGCACCCAGGAGGAAGTGGGAAAGAAGCCGGATGCGCTGACGTCGTACAACCGGGTGTTCGCCGTCGACATCACCTTCCAGGACGTGAGTCAGCGGGTGCAGTCGCTGTCCCGCGCGGGAGCGTAGCGGGGTGAAGAGTCAGGCCGCCGGCGTGACGCTCGCCGACATCCAGCGCCCCGTCGCGGCGCAGCTCGGCAACGTCACGGCGGAGCTGGCGCGCGCCATCGCAGCCGACCTGCCGCTGATCCAGGACGTCAACCGCCACCTGCTCCGGATGAAGGGGAAGCTGTTTCGTCCCACGCTGCTGCTGTTGGCGCACGAGGCGACCGGGGCGCGCGATCCCCGCGCCGTCTCGCTGGCGGCGATCGTCGAGCTGATCCACGTCGCCACGCTGGTGCACGACGATTCGGTGGACCATTCGGCGCTGCGCCGGGGCATGCCGACGGTGAACTCGCAATACAGCCACCAGATCGCCGTGATCATGGGCGACTACCTGTACTCCCGCGCGATCATCGAGCTGGTGCGTCTGGACGACCCGGAGCCGCTGCGCGTCCTGTCGCGGGTGACGAACGCGATGACGGTCGGGGAGATGCGGCAGCTGACGGCCTACGAGGTGCTCGGCTTCGACGAGCGCGAGTACGAGCTGCTGTGCCGCT
Source organism: Gemmatimonadales bacterium (assembly GCA_035542295.1). Taxonomy (GTDB): domain Bacteria; phylum Gemmatimonadota; class Gemmatimonadetes; order Gemmatimonadales; family JACORV01; genus Fen-1245. Next base: position 3,010 of record DATKLR010000204.1, read on the forward strand.
CGAAGACCGCGTCGCTGTTCGCGGCGGCCTGCGAGGTGGGCGCGCTGCGGGCCGAGGCGCGGGAGCGGCGCGCGATGCGGCGCTACGGCGATGCGCTGGGGATGGCGTTCCAGATCGCGGACGACCTGCTCGACTACACCGAGGCCGAGGCGGTGACGGGCAAGCCGTCCGGGCTGGATCTCCGGGACCACAAGGTCACGCTGCCGCTGATCGCCGCCCTGCCGCGGCTCGCGGCCGAGGAGCGGCGCGAGGTGGAAAGCCTGTTCCGCGAGGCGACGCCGGCCGACGCGCAGGTGACCCGGGTCGTGCAGCTGGTCGAGCGGAGTGGCGGCCTGGAATACGCGCGGGAGCGCGCGACGGCCTTCGCCGCCGAGGCCGAGGGGGCGCTGGACGACCTGGCGCCGTCCCCGGCCCGCGAGGCGCTGCGCGACGCCATCGCCTACGCGGTGGAGCGGCGGAGCTAGCGTGGCCAACGTCCCGCGGCGGCCGCTCTTCTACCTGGCGGTGCTGTCGACCGGCTTCGTGCTGGGCGGGTTCCTCTCCGCGTTCCTCGAGCGGGTGCTCCCGGCGGGCGCGCCCCGCGAGGTGCTGACCTTCGCCGTGACGCCCAAGCTGGGCCCCGTCACCGTGGATCTGCTGGTGCTCTGGTTCACCGTGGGCCCGATCGGCATCCGGGTGTCGGTGCTGGCCCTCGTGGGCGTCGTGCTGGCGTACCTGCTGGCGCGCTCGCTCTTCTGAGCCGAAACGGTGTTAGCTTGAAGGGGTGCGCTGCGGGACCTGATGGCAGAGAGAGGGGAAGGAGCAACCGATGTTCGAAGGCCTGAGCCTCACCCACATTCTGCTGTTCCTCGTCATCCTGCTGCTGCTCTTCGGGGCGAAGCGGCTGCCGGAAATCGGCGGCGCGCTCGGGAAGTCGATCGGGGAGTTCAAGCGGAGCATGCGGGACGTGCAGAACGAGTTCAATGCGTCGGCGAACCAGCAGGCTCGGATGGAGCCGCCGCCGCCCCCCAGCCAGCCAGTTCCGCCGCAGCCGCCCAAGGCGCCCGGTGCGTGAGGCGTGAGAAGGACAAGTGAGACGTGAGAGGGGAAGAAGCGTGAGGGGTGAGAAGGAAAAGGCGTGAGAGGGTCGCATCGTTCGCCCTCTCACGCCTTTTCCCTCTCACGTCTCACGCCTTTCGACTTCTCACCTCTCACTTCTTCTTCTCACCTCTCACGCCTTACTCCCCATCTCACTGTCCCGCATCCGAAGTCCGCGGCTTCAGCAGCTCCGCCCGATTGTCGACCACCTTCGCTTCCCGCCTCAGGGCGTCGAGATAGGCCTGCACCCGCACCTGGCGGGCCGCGCGGATCACCGCGGCGCGCTCTTCCTCCTTCTGCTTCTCGAATGCGGCCGAGTCGGCGCGCACCCGGCGTGTCGGCTCCATGAAGAAGAAGCCAGCCGGGCCCTGAAGAAATCCTGACCGCTCGCCCACCCGCAGCCTGAAGGCGAGGCCGACCGCCTCGGTTGCGGCGCCGAGCACCGGCACGTTCCCGGTCCGGGCGAACGGGCCGACCGTCCGGACGGGCAGCCGCAGCGCCTGCGCCACCTGCTCGAGCGTCTGACCCGAGGCCAGCCTCCGCTCCGCGTCGTGCGCGATCGCCTCGGCGGTCGCGCGCTTCTTCTCCTCCAGCACGCCGGCGCGCACCTGCGCCTCCACCGCTCCCAGCTCCGGGATCCCCGCCGCGTATGCGGTGTCGAGACGGAAGACGTAGTACGCGGCGTTCGTCTCGATCACCTGGCTCGTCTCACCCTTCCTCGTCTCGTACGCCCAGATGCCCACGTCGGGCACGCGGTCGGTGCCCAGCACCACGGGTTGGCCCTGGTACAGCGGCCCCGCGCGCCGGATGGTCAACCCCATTCTCTGCGCGACGCTGTCCAGCACCGTCGGATCGGTCTGCTCGGCCGCCATCTTGTCCAGCGAGTCGGCGCGCGCTTCCAGCGTGTCGAGCCGCGCCCCCGTCCGCGCGATCGGGATCAGGATGTGGCGCGCCGTCACGCTGTCCTTCGTTCGCTTCTCCACCTTGATGAGGTGGATGCCGAACGGCGAGAACACCGGGGGCGAGACCTGGCCGATCGGCAGCTTGAAGGCCGCCTGCTCGAACGCCGGCGTCATCTGCCCGCGTCCGAAGGTGCCCAGCTCGCCGCCCTGCGCCCGGGAACCGGAGTCCGCCGACTCGGTCTTCGCGATCTCGGCGAAGTCGGCCCCGCGCACGATGGAGTCCCGCAGCGCGCGCGCCAGCTGAATCGCGGCCTGCGTGTCCACCGGCAACGGCGCCTTGCTGATCGAGACGTACGACAGGAATGCGGACGCGGGCCGCTTCAGCGAGTCCTTGTTGGCGGCGTACCAGCGCTCCATGTCCTGCGGCGTGACGCGCACCGACGCGTCGGCCACCGCCTGGTCGGGATCGATCACCAGCGCCTTCACCGCGACCGAGTCATGCTGGTCCCGATAGATGCGCCACAGCTTCGTGTCGGGGGGGTAGATGTCCGCGGTCACGGCCTCGAGCAGCTTGAGGCGGGGCAACTCGGTCCGGTACCGCGCCTCGAGCGCAGCCAGGAACTCGGGTTGCGTGCCGCTGGCCAGGAACCGCTGCCACTTCGCCTGGTCGAACCTGCCGTTGGTCTGGAAGTCCCGCGAGCTGGTGATTTCCTCCGGTGGGAAGCGGAGCGCGGCGTCGCGGACCTCCTCGTCGGTCACCACGATGCCGCGCCGCTTGTAGGCGTCCTGGAGCACGTGCGCCTCGACCAGCTGCTCGAAGGCGTAGTCCTCCAGCGACTTCTGCTCCTCGCGCGTCATGGACTGGCCGGGATTCCGCTGGCGTTGCTGCTCCGCCACGGCGTTGTAGGTCTGGAGCCAGTCCTGGTACTTGATCGGGTGCCCGTTCACCGACCCGAGGTCCCGGGTGGCGGCGCTCTGTCCGCGTCCGGTAACGCCCATCCCGACGTCGAACACCAGCCATCCGACGAACGCCACCGCCAGGATGAGCATGATGATCTTGGTCTTCTCGCGCATGGTGCGCAGCATCGCGTCCGCTCTCCCGCGGGAAAGGCCGTAAATCTAGACGAGACAACGCGCAAAGCCAACCTGGCCGGGTGCCGTTCCCGTTGACACTCCGTGCCGGAATGGCGTATCTTCGCGGGCCGAACCTGTTCTGCCAGCAGGAGTTCGATGGCCTCGTCGAGCGAGATCGAGAAACTCGAGCGTCGCTACGCGGAGAACCCGGATGGCCGGTTCTTCGCGCCGCTCGCGGACGCCTATCGGAAGGCAGGGCAGGTGGACCGGGCCCTCGAGCTGGTCCGGGCGGGGCTCGCGAAGCACCCCGACTACCTCTCCGCTTACATCGTGCTGGGCCGCTGCCAGCTGGACAAGGGCACCGACGCCGACGCGGCGGCGACCTTCCAGTCCGTGCTCGGCCTGGACGGCGAGAACATCATCGCCTTGAAGAGTCTGGCGGAGATCGCCGAGCGCGCGGCACGCGTGGACGAAGCCAGGGAGTGGCTCCAGAAGCTGCTGGCCGTGGATTCGATGAACGCCGAGGCCGAGGCGGATCTCCAGCGGCTGGGCGGCGCGCTCGCCGCCCCCGCTCCGGCCGTCGAGGAAGCGCCGGCCGCGATCGCGCCCGAGACCTCCTTCGCCGACGTGGCGCAGGAGATGGCGCCCGCCGCTGAAGCAGTGCCCGCGGGCGAAGCGACGCAGGTGGTCGCGGCGGCTCACCCGCCCGCGCCGGTCGAAGAGCCGGCGGCGATGACCCTGAGTGAGGAGCCGGCGCCCGCGGCCGAGCCGGCCGCGGTCGCCGAGCCCGAGCCCCAGCTGGAAGCCGCGGCATCGGCCCCCGCCACCCAGCACCCGGCACCCGACACCCCTTCGGTCGCCGAGCTGCCGACGGTGCCGATCGAGCCCCTGCCGGTCGAGCCGTCTGGGGAGATGATCGCGGCCGCGATGCAGGCACAGCCGGTCCCCGTCGAGAGCAAGCCGGACATCCACCCGCTTCCGTCCGAGGCGAGGGTGTCGGCCGAAGCGCTCGAGGTGCTGCCGTTCGACGATTCCCTGGCCTGGGGCACGGGCGAACGCTCGTCGCGCGCCATCCGGGCGGAGGACATCGAGGCGGTGACACACGACGCCGAGGTCAAGACCCCCGCCATCGAGTTCATGACCGAGATGGGGTTGCCGGCGCCGGCGGAGTTGGTCCCCGAGGCGCCCGCGCCGTCGGCTCCCGCCCCGGCGGCTCCCGCGCCGTCCCTCGACGAGTTCACCATCGAGCCGCCGGCAGACCAGTCCCTGGGCGGACTGGAGGCGTCACCGGAGCCCGCCCACGTCGAGCTGCCGGCGAACCTGTCGGGGGCGTACTCGATCGTGGACGAGGTCGCGGGCGCCATCGTCGAGCTTCCGGAGCCGGCCGAGGCTCCGCAGCCGCCGGTGCCCTCCGGCCTCCCCCTCATCATGCCGGAAGACGTGACGCCGCCGGAGGAGCTGGCGCGCCCGTCGGCGAAGATGGTGCAGTCGGTCTCGCCGCCCCCGCGGGAGGAGCCCGCGGCCCATCCTCCCATGGCGACCGAGACGATGGGCGACCTGTACCTGAAGCAGGGGTTCCGGAACGAAGCCGCGGACGTGTATCGGCGCCTGCTGGCCCAGCGCACCGGCGATGCCGCGCTCGCGGCGAAGCTGCGCGCCGCCGAAGGGCCGGCGCCGGACCTGCGGGCGGAGGCGCTCGGCGCCGAATCGGTCGGCACGTGGCTGAAGCGCGTGGCGCTCGCGCGCCTGTCGGCTGCGGCTCCCGCACCGCCCCCCGACACCCAGCACCTGACACCTGACACCCAGTCGCCTCTCGAGTCGGCGTTTTCAGCGGAGCCGGAACCGAACGGAGAGCCCGCGCACCCAGCGCCCGACGCCTTCTCCCTCGACCAGATCTTCGGGGCGCCGGGCGAAGCCCAGCCCGCAGCATCGGCGCCGGCCGCCGCGGCCCCCGTGCCGCCCCTCGGGGCGTCGTTCGACGAGTTCTTCGGTGCACCCGCCCCGGCCCCCGGGCACACGGCTCCCGCGCCGCCGGAGCCCGCCGCGGCCCCGAAGCGTCCTTCCCAGCTGGGCGACGAGGATCTCAGCGCCTTCAGCGCCTGGCTGCAGGGTCTCAAGAAATAGTGCACATCGCGGTGGTGAACGGGCCGAACCTCAATCTCCTCGGGGTTCGGGAACCTGCGCTCTACGGCTCCGCCACACTCGCGGACATCGAGGCGGCGGTCCGCGAGCGTGCGCGAGCGCTCGGCGTCGAGATCGGCTGGCTCCAGTCGAATCACGAAGGAGCGCTGGTCGAGGCGATCCAGGCCCTGCGTGGCCGCGCCGACGGCGCCCTGATCAATGCCGCGGCGTACACGCACACGTCCATCGCCGTCCGCGACGCCGTCCTCGTCGCCGGCGTCCCATTCGTCGAGGTGCACCTCACCAACATCTGGGCGCGGGAGGAGGAGCGCCGGAAGTCGCTGCTGGCGGACCTCGCGGTGGGTGTGGTGGCCGGATTCGGCGCCCAATCATATGTCCTCGCGCTCGAAGGGATCGTGACCTGGCTGCGACAGGGTCGGTCCAAACCCTCCGGCAGCGTCGAAGTCTGAGGAACCAGTGCTCGGTTCTGGTCTTCTCGTGTCTGATCGCCGGCCCGAACGGATGGAGGCTCTGCTCGCGCGTCTGAACCGCGAGAATCTGGACGCGCTGGTCGTCTCCTATCCCCCGAACATCCGGTACCTGACGGGTTTCTCGGGCAGCTCCGGTCTGCTGTTCGTCTCGGGCAAGGGCGCCGTTTTCGTCACCGATTTCCGCTACGAGACGCAGTCCAAGGAGGAGATCGGGTCGCTGGCCCGGATCGTGATCGACGGGACGGGCGTCTGGGAGCGCCTGGTCAAGCTGATCCCGGACTACGGCGTGCGCGCGGTGGGCTACGAAGCGCACGTGCTCACCGTACGGGAAGCCGACCGCCTGGCCGCCGACAAGCTGCCGTGCCACTTCTGCCCGGTTTCCGACCACGTCGAGGCGCTCCGCGCGGTCAAGGCGCCGGAGGAGATCGCGGCGATCCGCGCCGCGGCCGCGCTCGCGGAGGACGCGCTCGGCCACGCGATCCGCCAGGTCCGCGCGGGCCAGACGGAACAGGAGGTGGCCGCGCTTCTCGAGGGTGCCCTGCGGCACGGCGGGACGGAGGGCTACCCGTTTCCCACGATCGTCGCCTCGGGCCCCCGCTCGGCGCTCCCGCATGCCCGGACCAGCTCGCGCGTGCTCGCGCCGGGCGACTTCCTGCTCCTGGACTTCGGCGCCGTCGTGGACGGCTACGTGTCCGACGTCACGCGCACGTTCGTCGTGGGGGCGCAGCCCACCGCACGGCAGGCGGAGGCCTACGGCCTGGTGGCGAGCGCGCAGCGCGCGGCGCTCACCGGCCTCAGGGCCGGGCTCTCGGGCCGGCAGGCCGACGCACTCGCCCGTGACGTGATGGAGGCGGCGGGGCAGGGCCCCGCCTTCGGCCACTCGCTCGGCCACGGAATCGGCCTGGAGGTGCACGAGGCGCCGAGGCTGGCGCGCACCGCCGACCAGGTCCTCCAGACCGGCGCGGTGGTCACGGTCGAGCCGGGCGTCTATTATTCCGGCTGGGGCGGCGTCCGCCTGGAGGATGACGTCGTGCTCTCGGACGGCGGGACCGCTCTGCTCACGCAGTTCCCCCGCGAACTCTTGGTGCTGGGATGACCGACCTCGCTCTGCTCAAGGAGTTGCTGGCGCTCCTGGATGCGTCCAGCGCCACCACGATCGAGATCCGCCGCGGCTTCACCACGTACCGGGTGAGCCGTGAGACGGGCGCTGCGGTGGTGATGTCCCCCTCCGGCGGCCCCGTGCACTACGCCCCCGCCCCCGCCCCCGCGCCGACGGCCGCGGCCGGCCCGCCGGCCGAGGCCGCGCCCGCTACGAGGCTGGTCGAGGTCAAGTCGCCGATGGTCGGGACCTTCTACCGGGCGCCGGAGCCGGGCGCGGACCCGTACGTGAAGCCCGGGATGCGCGTCACCACCGGCCAGACGCTGTGCATCATCGAAGCGATGAAGATCATGAACGAGCTGGAGTCTGAAGTCTCCGGCGTGGTGCGCGAGATCCTGGTGGAGGACGCGCAGCCCGTCGAGTTCGGCCAGGTCCTCTTCCGGGTGGATCCCAATGCCTGAACCGCGTGCATCGCAGGTGCTGGGCGCGCCGAACGTCGCGCCGACGGCGTCCAAGTCGTCGGCGGCGCCGGCGTTCTTCCCCGCCTCGATCAAGTGGATGGTGGAGCAGAAGGGCTCGGACCTCCTCCTCAAGGTGGGGCGGCCGCCGACGGTCCGGATCGCGGGCGACCTCTCGCCGGCGCCCAGCCAGGCGCCGATGACGCCGCAGGACCTGAAGACGCTGGCCGAGCATTTGATGCAGCCGAAGCAGCTGAAGGAGTTCATGGAGACGAAGGAGGCCGACTTCGCCATCGGCGTGCCGGGCATCGGGCGGTTCCGCGTCAACGTCTACTGGCAGCGCGGCACCCTGGCCTTCGCCTTCCGCGTGATCCCCTACGAGGTGAAGACCATCGACGAGCTGCGTCTCCCCAAGATCCTGGAGCAGCTGGCCCTGAAGCCGCGCGGCCTGGTGCTGGTCACGGGTGTGACCGGCAGCGGCAAGTCCACCGCGCTGGCGGCGATGATCAACCACATCAACCTCAACCGCCGCGTCAACATCATCACGATCGAGGACCCGATCGAGTTCCTGCACCGCGACGTCAACTCGATCATCAACCAGCGTGAGGTCGGCGCGGACACGCTCTCGTTCCACAACGCCCTGCGCCACGTGCTGCGGCAGAATCCCGACGTCATCCTGATCGGCGAGATCCGCGACATGGAGACGCTGGACACCGCCATCAAGGCCGCGGACACCGGGCACCTCGTCTTCTCGACGCTGCACACGACCGACGCCACCCAGACCATCAACCGCGTGATCTCGTTCTACCCGCCGCACCAGCACGAGGAGGTGCGCCACCTCCTCTCGACCGCGCTCCAGGCCGTCGTCTCGCTGCGCCTGGTGCCGACCAAGGACGGCACGAGCCGCGTGGCGGCGTCGGAGATCCTGGTCAACACGGCGGCGGTGCGCGAGAACATCCGCGACGTGAAAAGCCAGCTCAACATCCCGGACCTGATCAAGGAGGGCACGGTCCAGTACGGCATGCAGTCGTTCGACCAGAGCCTGATGGCCTGGTACACCGAAGGGGTCATCAGCCTCGAGTCGGCGCTGTTCTACTGTTCCAACCCGACCGAGTTCCGGCTCCAGGTGCAGGGCATCGCGGGCTCGAGCGACCGCAGCTTCGACGGCTTCGAGAAGAAGGGCGCCTTCGACCCGGGCAAGACCGGCGGCGCCGGCGGGCTCGGCGCGAAGCAGCCCGCGGCGCCCGCTGCCGGCACGCCGCCGCCGGCGCCCGCCAAGGGTTCGGACGACGTCGCGGGCCTGAGCCGGGACCCGTTCCAGCGCTGATGTTCAAGAAGGTCCTGATCGCCAACCGCGGCGAGATCGCCCTCCGCATCATCCGGGCGTGCCGCGAACTGGGCATCCAGACGGTGGCCGTCTTCAGCGAGGCCGACCGCGAGTCGCTGCACGTGCGGTTCGCCGACGACGACGTGTGCATCGGGCCGGCCCCGGCGCGCGACAGCTACCTCAAGATCCCGCAGATCATCGCCGCGGCCGAGATCACCGGCGCCGACGCGATCCACCCCGGCTACGGCTTCCTCGCCGAGAACGCGGAGTTCGCGGAGATCGTGCGCGCCTCCAACATCGCGTTCATCGGGCCGACGCCGGACCAGATCCGCGCCATGGGGGACAAGGCGGAGGCCCGGCGGCTGGCGCAGCAGGCCGGCGTGCCGATCGTCCCGGGCACGCCCGGGCCGGTGGGCGACGCCGAGGAGGCGGTCGCGGCGGCGCACCAGATCGGCTTCCCGGTCATCATCAAGGCGGCGGCGGGCGGCGGCGGGAAGGGGATGCGCGTGGCGCTGGAGGAGGAGGACTTCGCGCGCCACTTCCAGCTGGCGCGCAGCGAGGCGCTGGCCGCGTTCGGGAACGACGCCGTGTACCTGGAGAAGTACCTCGAGAAGCCGCGCCACGTGGAGATCCAGGTGTTCGGCGACCAGCAGGGCCGCGTCGCCCATCTCTCCGAGCGCGACTGCTCCACCCAGCGCCGCCACCAGAAGCTGATCGAAGAGGCCCCGTCGCCCGCCATGACGCCGGAGCTGCGCGAGCGGATGGGAGCCGCCGCCGTCCACCTCGCCCAGCGGATCAGCTACGTCGGCGCCGGCACCATGGAGTT
>DATKLR010000205.1:0-3764 GCA_035542295.1 Gemmatimonadales bacterium
CCGGCGGGGCTCCCGGCTCTGAGCCGCTACATCGCCGAGCGCGGTCTCAAGCCGGGGATCTGGACCAACGTCTCCTTCCACGACCGCGGGTACGCGCTGGCGCACCCGGCGTACTTCGTCACCGACTCGGAGGGGAGGCCCACCTACGGCAACTGGGTGGGCTACGTGATGGACGGAGCGAATCCGGCGACGCTGGGCGATCTGGTCCGCCCGGTGTACGACTCGCTCGCGCACGAGGGCTGGCAGTACTTCAAGGTGGACGCGCTGCGCCACCTGCGGTACGAGGGCTACGACAGCTACGCGGACTTCTTCGCGCGCCGCGGCCTGGACCGGCTCGCCGCGTACCGCGGCTTCGTGCACGCCATCCGCGACGCGATCGGGCGCGGGGTGTTCCTGCTGGCGTGCTGGGGCATCCGGCCGGAGCTGGCCGGCATCGTGGACGCGGTGCGGGTCGGCACGGACGGCTTCGGCTACGGCGGCTTCGCGGAGTACAACTCCTTCAATAACGTCGTGTGGCGCAACGATCCCGACCACATCCAGATCGCCGCGCCCGACGCGTACCGTGCGACGACCCTCACGTCGCTCACTGGTTCGGTGCTGATGCTGACGGATCGGCCCGAGATCTACCGGCGCTCCCGGATCGAAGCGGCGCGCCGCGCGGCGCCGGTGCCGTTCACGGTGCCGGAGCAGATCTACGACGTGGACCCCTCGCGCTCGAGCCGCATCGGCGAGGCGGACGTGTCGGTGAGCGGGAGCGGGCCGCGGCCGTTCGACGCCGACCGGCGGCTCGAGCTGCCGCTCTACCTGCTCGACGTCAATCGCCCCTTCGAGCGCTGGGTGGTGCTGGCGCGCACCGGCGGCGCCGACGAGCCGATCCGCTTCGCCGATCTCGGCCTGGCCGGCGACGGGGAATACCTGGTCTTCGAGTTCTGGGCGAAGAAGCTGCTCGGCTCCTTCCAGGAGTCGTTCGTGCCCGGTCGCGTGGACCCGCGTTTCCAGGTGCAGGACTTCTGCATCCGCGAGCGGACCGGCCACCCGCAGATCGTGGCCACGAACCGGCACGTGAGCTGCGGTGCGGTGGACCTGGCGGACGTGCGTTGGAGTGGCGACACGCTGAACGGCGTCAGCGACCTGGTGGGCGCCGACACGTACGAGCTGTACCTCACCGAGCCGCCGGGCTACCGGTTCGTGGCCGCCGAGGCGGACAGCGGCGCCGAAGTGGTGTCGAGCGCGCGGGCGGGCGCGCTGCGCATGGTCCGCCTGCGCGCGGCCCATTCCGGGCGCGTCTCCTGGCGCGTCGTCTGGCGCCGGGGCGGGTGAGAAAGGCTACTCGCTCCGCAGTGCCAGGAGCGGGTCCACGCGGGTCGCGCGGCGCGCGGGGATCAGGCAGGCGATCAGGCCGCTGGCCGCGAGCACGGCGACCACGCCGCCGAAGATCGCGGGGTCCCGCGGTCGCACCTCGAAGAGAATGACCCTCATCAGCTGCGCGATCGAGGCCGAGAGCGCCAGGCCGAGCAGCATGCCGACTCCCAGCTGCCACGCCCCCTGCCGGAAGATGAGGCCGATCACGTCGCCGGCGCCGGCGCCGAGCGCCATGCGGATGCCCACCTCGCGCGTGCGGCGGCTCACGGAGAAGGCCATCACCGCGTAGAGCCCGACGGCGGCGATGAACAGCGCGATCAGCCCCAGGATCATGAACATCGTCCCGAAGACCCGGATGTACCACGTCGGGCGGGCGAGCGCCTCGCGCATCGAGTACACCCAGTAAAGCGGGATGTCGGGGTTGAGCGAGGTCACGGCGCCGCGCACGGCCGACGTCAGCGCCATCGGCTCGCCGGCCGTCAGCACGGCGATGCTCGCGAAGTACTGGTGGTGCTGCCACAGCGGGGTGAAATAGCCGGGCGAAAGAGGCTCGTCCGGGTTGCCCGAGAACGTGGTCGGGACGATGCCCACGATCGTCATCCACGGCTGCGTGCTGGTGCGTCCGCCCTGCCTGATGCGCCGGCCGATGGGGTTTGCGTTCGGGAAGAACCGGTCGGCGAAGCTGCGGTTCACGACCGCCACGGGGTCCGTCTCGGGACGGTCCGTCGCCAGGATGCCGCGCCCCTGGAGGATCGGAATCGCGAACGTCTCGAAGAAGCGGGGGGTGACGGCCGCCCAGCGGGCGTTGGGCACGTCACGGTCGGCGTTGTAGGTCGCGCCGTCCACCGTGAAGTTGCCGCCGTTCGACTGGACCCCCGGCAGCCCCGAGGTGATCGCGGCCGAGCGCGCGCCCGGAAGCTGGGCGAGGCGGTCGCGGAGGTCCTCGAAAAAGCGCCGCTGCATCAAGGTGTCGGTGTAGCCGGCCGGGAAGCCGAGGCGCGCGGTGAAGACGTTTTCGGTCCGGAAGCCCGGGTCCATGGTGCTCAGTCGCGTCACGCTCTTGATCATCAACCCCGCCGCCACCAGCAGGCCGCACGACAGCGCGATCTCGAAGACGACCAGCGACCGGCTCATCCGGCCGATGTGTAGACTCGACGATCCGCGCGACTCGTCCTTCAGGACCTCGTTGATGTCGGTCCGGGACGACTGGAAGGCGGGAATCGCGCCGGAGAGCACGGTCGCCAGGAGGCTCACGCCGACCGCGAACAGCAGCACCGCCGGATGCAACCGGATGTCTATGAAGAACGGCGGCTGGCTGTCCACGATCGCGCGGTTGAACAGGTTGATCCCCACGGCGGCCAGCCCCGTGCCGAGCACGGCGGCAGTCGCCGAGAGCACGAAGGCCTCGGTCAGGAACTGCCGGACGACGGCACTGCGCGAGGCGCCGAGGGCCACCCGGATCCCGACCTCCTTCGTCTTGTGCATGGCGCGGTCGAGGAGCAGGTTGGCCACGTTCGCGCAGGCGATGAGGAGGACGAAGAACATCGCGCCCAGCATCGTGTAGAGAAGCTGGTGCGGCTCCGGCCCGATTTCGGCGTCCACGAACCGTTCCGCGACGGCGCCGATGTCCTTGTTGGTCTCTGGATACTGTTGCTGCAGCCGCCGCGCGATGACGCTCAGGTCCGCGGTCGCCTGGTCCGGCGTCACGCCGCGCCGGAGCTTGCCCGCAACGGTGAGCCACTGTCCCGCGTCCCGCTTCGCGGCGGGAACGAACTGGAGCGGTAGCCAGAGATCGGCGTTGTCGGGGAACCGGTATTCGGCCGGCATCACGCCGACGATCGTGAAGGGCGCGCCGTTGGCGCGCAGCACCCGCCCCACGACCCCACGGTCGCCGCCGAACCGCCGCTGCCACATCCCGTACCCGATCACCGCCACGGCGCCCCCGCCCGGCGCGTCCTCTCCCGGACGGAACACCCGCCCCAGCACGGGCCGCGCGAACGCCACGTCGAAGGTGGACGCCGTCACCCACGACCCCGTGTACCGCTCGGCATCGCCGGTCCCGCTCACGTTCACGGTGCCCGAGTAGTAGGCCGCGAACGCCTCGAAGCTGTGCTGCTGGGCGCGGTAGTCCAGGTAGTCCGCGAACGGTACGCCCATCCGCCGGGCGTTCTGCGACGGGTTGTTGCGGTAGACCTCGACGATGCGCTCGCCGCCCGGGAACGGCAGGCCCTTCAGGATGGCGCCGTAGACGATGCTGAATCCCGCCGTCGTGAGTCCGATCCCGAACGTCAGCACGACCACGGCGACCAGCGTCAGACCCGGGTTCTGGACCAGCGACCGGAAGCCGTACCGGATGTCTCGGAGGATGGCGTCCATGGGGTTGCAGACCCTACGGGAGCCCC
>DATKLR010000206.1:0-12590 GCA_035542295.1 Gemmatimonadales bacterium
CTGCCGATCGCGTTCGGCTTCGGCGCCGGCGGAGAGGCGCGCCAGCCGCTCGGCCTGGCGGTGGTGGGCGGGCTGGCGTTCTCGCAGGCGCTGACGCTCTACGTCACGCCGGTGGTCTACACCTACCTGGACGGCTTCCAGGGCTTCCTGGGGCGGGTCTTCAGCCGCGTGGCGGGCTCGAAGGCGCACCCGGCGCCCGTGCCGGCGGACTGAACAAGGTGGCAGGTGACAGGTGACAGGTGGTAGGTGGTGGACGCGGCGTTCACTGCCACCTGCCAACTGCCAACTGACAACGCCGAACCCCGCGGCCGCGTAAGTGTATTAGCCAAGCCCCTATGACCATCTCCGGCCTGTTCATCAAGCGCCCCATCATGACGACGCTGGTCATGACGGGCATCCTGCTGTTCGGCATCATGGGCTACCGGCTGCTGCCGGTGAGCGATCTGCCGAACGTGGACTTCCCGACCATCTCGGTGCAGGCGTCGCTCCCCGGGGCCAGCCCGGAGACGATGGCCTCCGCAGTGGCCACGCCCCTGGAGAAGCAGTTCTCGACGATCGCGGGCCTGGACCAGATGACGTCCAGCAGCACCCAGGGCGGCACGGGCATCACGCTGCAGTTCACGCTCGACCGGAACATCGATGCGGCCGCCCAGGACGTGCAGGCCGCGATCGCGAAGGTGCTGCGCCAGCTCCCGCAGGGGATTCTCCCGCCGAGCTACCAGAAGGTGAACCCGGCCGACGCGCCGATCATCTTCTTCGCGCTGACGTCGCCGCTGCTCCCGCTTCCGACCCTCGACGAGTACGCAGAGACCTTCCTCACCCAGCGGATCTCGACGGTGCCGGGCGTCGCCGCGGTCAACGTGTTCGGCGCGATGAAGTATGCGGTGCAGATCCGGCTGGACCCGCGGGCGATGGCGTCGCGGCAGATCGGCATCGACGAGGTCGCGGCGGCGATCAACAACGCCAACGCGAACATGCCGACCGGGATCCTGTGGGGCCAGCACAAGGCCTTCACGGTCGAGGCCAACGGGCAGCTCGCGGACGCCCAGGCGTTCCGGCCGCTGATCGTCGCGTATCGCGACGGCTCCCCGGTGCGGCTCCAGGACATCGCCGACGTCGTGGACAGCGTGCAGAACGACAAGTCGGCGAGCTGGTTCAGCGGCACCCGCGGCATCGTCCTGGCGATCCAGCGCCAGCCGGGGACCAACACCGTGCGGGTCGCCACCGACGTCAAGACGATGGTGGGCCAGCTCGCGACCCAGCTCCCGCCGTCGGTGCAGCTCCAGATCCTCTACGACCGGTCGCAGTCCATCCACGACTCGGTCAACGACGTCAAGGCGACGCTGTTCCTGACGCTGTGCCTGGTGGTGATGGTGATCTTCCTGTTCCTCCGGAACGTCTCCGCCACCGTCATCCCGAGCCTGGCGCTGCCGATGTCCATCGCCGGCACCTTCGCCGCGATGTACCTGCTCGGCTACAGCATGGACAACCTCTCGCTGATGGCGCTGACGCTGTCGGTGGGATTCGTGGTGGACGACGCCATCGTGATGCTGGAGAACATCGTCCGCCACCTCGAGATGGGGAAACCGGTGATGCGGGCCGCCCTCGACGGCTCGGGCGAGATCGGGTTCACGATCCTCTCGATGACGCTGTCGCTGGTGGCGGTGTTCATCCCGGTGCTGTTCATGGGCGGGATCGTCGGAAGACTGTTCCACGAGTTCGCGGTGACGATCGGCGTGGCGATCCTCGTCTCCGGCGTCGTGTCGCTGACGCTGACGCCGATGCTGTGCAGCCGGTTCCTGCGGGCGCAGCGGGAGCAGCAGCACGGCCGGCTGTACCAGTGGTCGGAGCGGGTGTGGCAGCGCAGCCTCTCGGCCTACGGGCGCAGCCTGGCGTGGGTCATGGAGCGGCGGCGCGGGATGATGGCTTTCTCCGGTGCGGTCCTCGCCGCCACGGTCTGGCTCTTCATGGTGGTGCCCAAGGGCTTCATCCCCTCGGAGGATACGGGCCAGATCTCGGGCACGACCGAGGTCGCTGAGGGCACTGGCTACGCGGACTTCGTGCGGCACCAGCAGGAGGTGTCGGCGATCGTCAAGCAGGACCCCAATGTGGACGGTTTCATGTCCTCCGTGTCTGGCGGCGGGAACACGGGGCGCCTGTTCATTCACCTCAAGGCGCGCTCCCAGCGCCCCAACTCCGCCGACGAGTTCATTCGCGAGCTGCAGCCCAAGCTGGCGCGCGTGCCCGGGATCCGCGTGTATCTCCAGAACCCTCCCGCCATCAACATCGGCGCCCGGTTCTCGAAGGCCATGTACCAGTTCACGCTGCAGGGCAGCGACATCGACGCCCTGTACCAGTACGCGGGCGTCCTCCAGAACCGGCTGACCCAGTCGACCGTCATCCAGAACGTCACCAGCGACATGCAGATCAAGAACCCGCAGGTGAACGTCGTGATCGACCGGGACCGCGCCTCGGCGCTGGGCGTGAGCGCGACCCAGCTCGAGACGGCGCTCTACTACGCCTACGGCTCCGGTCAGGTCTCCACCATCCTGACGCCCACGAACCAGTACTGGGTGATCATGGAGCTGGAGCCGCAGTTCCAGAGCGACCCCACCTCGCTCAACATGCTGTACGTGCGCAACGACAAGGGGACGCTGGTGCCGCTCGGCGCGATGGCCACACTGGTGCCGAGCGTGGGGCCGCTGAGCGTGAACCATTCGGGGCAGCTGCCGTCGGTCACCATTTCGTTCGACACGCGACCCGGCGTGGCGCTCGGCGACGCGGTGACCGAAGTGCAGCGGCTCGCCCGCCAGATCCTCCCCTCCTCGATTCAGACCACCTTCGCGGGCACCGCGCAGGCTTTCCAGTCGAGCCAGGCGGGACTGGTCTTCCTCCTGGTCCTCGCGGTCCTGGTGATCTACCTGGTGCTGGGCGTGCTGTACGAGAGCTTCATCCACCCGCTGACGATCCTGTCCGGGCTGCCGTTCGCCGGCTTCGGCGCGCTGGCGACGCTGGCGATCTTCAGGATCGACCTCAGCGTCTACGCTTTCGTCGGGATCATCATGCTGGTCGGCCTGGTCAAGAAAAACGCCATCATGATGATCGACTTCGCGCTGGACGCGGAGCGGACCGAGGGGAAGAGTCCGCGCGACGCGATCGTGGAGGCGTGCCTGATCCGGTTCCGGCCGATCATGATGACCACGATGTGCGCGCTGATGGCGACGCTGCCGATCGCGCTGGGGCTGGGAGCCGGCGCCGAGTCACGGCGCCCGTTGGGTCTGGCGGTGGTGGGGGGGCTGGCGTTCTCGCAGGCGTTGACGCTCTACGTCACGCCGGTGGTCTACACCTACATGGATTCCTTCCAGCGCTGGCTGGGGCGTGTGTTCGGCGGCGTGGTGAACGCCTCCGACGACGCCGCGGAGCCCGCCGCCGCCCCTGCCGGGGCCGACTAGTCTCGAACCAGCGTCGGCCCCGGGGCTTCCCGTTCCGGCATCAGGTGGATGATCTGGAGGCGGCTGTTGTTGAGCCGCTGGTAGATCACCTGCGCCAGCCGTTCCATGAAGATGAAGCCGAAGTGCGGTTGCGCCTCGAGGTACTCCAGGAGCGCGTCGGCGTCCAAGGCCACGGCCTCCGTCTTCTCCGACGCCTTGGCGCGCATGGCGCGCACCCGCGGCGCGATCAACGCGCCGAACCCGAACAGGTCGCCCGGCTCCCCGGTCAGGAACCACACTTCGCTCCCCGGGGAGACCTCGAAGCCCTGGCGCACGCGCCCCTTGAGGATGATGTACGCGGTGCGTGCCTCCTCGTCCCGGTCGAAGATGATCTGGCCGGCCTCGAAGGTCATCGGCCGCGCGAAGGCGGCGATGTCGGCCAGCGACTTGTCGTCGAAGCCGGCGAAGAAGCTGGATCGCTTCAGGGCATCGATCATCGCTCCACCTCCGTTCAGTGCACCGCGCAGGAGATGCACGGGTCGTAGGCCCGCACCAGCATCTCCAAGGCGTGCGTGATCTCGTCCTTCGGCCGGTCGAGCAGGCCCGGCACGAACGCGCGCATGTCGGCCTCGATCGAGGCCAGGTTCTGGGCGGTCGGGATCAGGCAGTTGGCGCGGGCGATGCGCCCGTCGGCCGCGATCTCGTAGTGGTGTACCAGCGTGCCGCGCGGGACCTCGACGATGCCGATCCCCTCCCCGCCCGCCCGCGTGGCCTCCGCGGGCCCCTCGCTCACCGGATCGGCGAGCAGCGCCTCGACCGCGGAGACGGCCTCCGCGTGCGCCTGCACCGACTCGACCACTTGCGCCGCGATGTTGTCGAACGGGTTGGCGGAGTCGGGAGCGAGACGGAGCCGCTGCAGGGCGACGGCCGCCCTCGGGTGCAGGCGGTCAGAGGCGAGCGAGATCCGCGCCAGCGCGCCGACGCGGATCGTGCCTCCCCCTTTTCCGCTGCCATCTCCCCCCGGTCCACGCACGTGCTTCGCCGCCGAATGGTCCACCACGTACTCCTGGAGCACCGACGCGTACGCCGCCGGCGGCGTCATCCGCCCCGCGGTCGAGTGCAGGGCCCCGCCCATCATCGGGTATGCGCCGGCCTCGAGCACCGCCACGTGCTCGGCGGGCCGCGCGAGCGACGGCCAGGTGATCTGGGAGAACACGTCCACCAGCGCATCGAGGTCCGGGGCGGCCTCCGCCAGCGAAAAGCGCAGCGCCTCCAGCTCCGCCGGCTCAGGCCAGTGGCCCATCCACCCCGGATGGTACGAGATCGGCATCACGTGCCGCCCGCTCACCGCCATGCAGATGTTGTTCGCCAGCCGCTTGAGGCGCAGCGCTCCCTTCACGAGGTCCGGATGGCTCGCGGCCAGCGGCACGACGGAACCCGCGCCGAAGGCGTCGGGGGCGACCAGGAACCCGAGGTGCAGGACGTGGGACTGGAGCCACTCCCCCGCCATGTTGAGGCGCCGCAGCAGCCGCAGCTTGGGGCCGGGCATGATGCCGAGCGCGGCCTCGACCGCGTGGATGGAGGCGGTGGCGTGGCCGACCGAGCAGATGCCGCAGATCCGGCAGGCGATGCGCGCCGCCTCCTCGGCGGGCCGGCCCTTGAGGAGCACCTCGAAGAACCGCGGCGCCTCCACGATCTCGAGATCACACCGCGTCAGCACCCCGTCCCGGACGTCCACGACGATGTTGCCGTGGCCCTCCACCCGGGTCAGGTGTCGGACGGAGACGGCAGCGCTCGCTCCCATGCGGCGCGGACCTCCCGGTAGTCGTTGAAGAGCTGGAGCTTCGCGGCGGCCTGCTCGCGCGGCATCCCGGCCCGCGCGAACGCCTCGCCCAGCGCCGTGAAGTTCGGCGCGTCGTGGAAGCCGCGGCAGGCCTCGCACGGCGCGCCGTATGCCGGACAGATCGCCTCGCACCCGGCGCGCGCGACCGCGCCGATGCACGGCACGCCGCGCTCGAGCAGGCACGGCGTGCCGCGCAGCGTGCACTGCACGCACACCGCGTAGGCCGGCGTGTACGGCACCGTGCCCGCCAGCAGCGACCGCACCGCGTCGAGGAATTCGGCCCGGTCGATCGGGCAGCCCCGGATCTCGTAGTCCACCTGCACGACGCTGGAGATCGGGCTCGCGGCCAGGGCCTCGAACACGCCGTCCTGCCGCCCACCGTACACCTCGCCCGCCACGTCCGCGAGGGCCCGTCGGTTCCGGATGGCGTTCACGCCGCCGAGGCAGGCGCAGGCGCCGAGGGCGACGAGGATGCGCGCGCGCGTGCGGATCTGCCGGATCTCCGTCACGTCCTCGGGCCGGATGACGGAGCCCTCGACGCACGCGATCTCGTAGTCGTCGCGGCGATCGTCCATCGCCTCGCGGAAGTTGACCACCTCGATCGCGCCGAACAGCTCGAGCAGGCTGTCCTCGACCGACAGCACCTGGAGCTGGCACCCCTCGCAGGAGCCGAAAGAGAAGAAGGCGACGCGCGGGCGGGTCACACCGCCTCCCGCAGGTGGCGCACCTCGCGGTAGCTGAGGAGCGGACCCTCCTGGCAGAGATAGTGCCCGCTCAGCTGGCAGTTGCCGCACAGCCCGATGCCGCATTTCATCCGCCGCTCGAGGGTGAGCCACAGGTGGTTCTCGTACAGCCCCATCGCCAGCAGGCGGCGCAGGCAGTCGCGGTACATCACGGGCGGGCCGCAGAGGAAGGCGTAGGTGTCGTGGGCGTCGACCTTGATCCCCTCGAGCAGCGACGAGGTCACGCCGATCCGTCCGGTCCATCCCTCGCGCGCCGCGTCCACCGTGAGGCGCACGTGCACGTCGTCCGTCCGCGCGGACCAGGTGTCGAGGTCACCCTTGAACAGCAGCTCGTCGGGGCTGCGCGCGCCCACCAGCACGTCGATCCGGCGGAACTCGCGGCGCCGCGCCAGCGCGCGCCATACGAAGGCGCGCAGGGGCGCCAGCCCCAGCCCGCCGGCCAGCATGATCAGGTTTGCGCCCTCGAACGGCTCCCAGTCCACGCGCCGGCCGTAGGGGCCGCGCACGTACAGCACTCCGCCCGAGCGAACCCGCGTGAGCAGGTTCGTCAGCCGCCCGACCCGCCGGATCAGCAGCTCGAAGTGCCCGGGCGGCGCGCCCTCGCCCGGGAGCGCCGTGAGAGAGAACGGCGCCTCGCCGATCCCGGGCAGCGAGATCATCACGAACTGCCCCGGCTCCGGCGCGAACGACCGCGCGGGGACTTCGACCACGTAGTGGACGTCGCGGCTGCTCTGGGCGGTCGCGGCGGCCACGCGGCAGGGGTGGGGGATCATCGACACCTGCGGCATCAGGCCCCCACCTGTCTGAAGATGTCGCGGATGGAGATGTCGGTCGGGCAGTGGTGAATGCAGCGGCCGCATCCCGTGCACCCGACCATCCCATACCGCTCCGGCATGTACTTCCCCTTGCGGAAGATCCGGTAGCGCAGCTGCTGGGTGCGCGTCGGCCGGAAGTCGTGGCCGCCCGCGATCTTCGAGAAGCCGGGCACCTGGCAGCCGGTCCAGGTCCTGAGTCGCGCGCCCGTGCTCCCGTCGAGGGTCGCCTGATCGCAGACGTCGAAGCAGGTGCAGGTCGGGCAGACCAGGTTGCAGCGCCCGCACGACAGACAACGCTCGGCGTTCGCCTCCCAGAGGATGTCGTCCTGCGCCGCTTCGAGCGCCGCGGCGAGCTTCTCGGGGGCGAACCGCAGATGGCTCGGGAACGTCTCGTGGCGCACCCGGGTCCGGCGCCGCAGCTGGGCCAGCTCTTCCGCGGTGGCGGCCGCCGGAGCGAGCGCCTCCAGGATCTCGCGGCCGCGCTGCGTCAGCACCTTGAGCAGCAGCACGTCCCCGAGATCCCATGCGTAGAGCGCCGCCGGACTCTCGTTCTCCAGGCTCCCCATGTCCTTGCAGAACGACTCGTCGAGGCAGGGCGTCCAGCAGGCGAGGCCCAGGATGAACGCGCGGTCGAGGCGGTTCGGCACCACCCGGTCGCGGCAACTCGACTCGTGGAAGGACCTGAGAACCCGAAGGCCGGTGAGGTCGCAGCCGTGCACGCCGAGGAGCGCGAGCGGCTCCTGGCTTGGTGGCTCCTCGAAGCCGAAGGAGCCGTCGGCGCCGCGCCGGAACCGGAACAGCACCTCGCGCTGCGGCGCGAAGAACTGGCGCGGCGGGAGCATCGTCGTGCGATAGTCGAGGGCGAGCACCGTGTCCGGCCGGATGTCGACCCAGCCGACGCTGTCCCCTCGCCTGACCGGGCCGAGGACCCGATAGTCCCTGGCCAGCCGCTCGACCAGGGCCCCGAGCCGTTCCCGCGGGAGCCGGAAGATCTCGCCGTCCATCGGTCACGAGGAGCGCAATCGGCGTGCCCTGAAACGGGACCGGGTGTAGGGTGATAGGGTGTAGGGTAGTGGAAGGCTCCAAGGACGCTCGCTACACCCTATACCCTACCCCCTACACCCTTCCCTAATACCTAGTCCCCATTCCCCAATCCCCGGGCACGCTCTCTGCTGCCGGAACGGCACGGGGAGGTGCAATGCCCGAGATCGAAATCGCCGGCCGCAAGTTCCAAGTGGATGCGGAGGGGTTCCTCCAGCAGCCCGACCTGTGGGACGACGAGGTCGCGGAGCTGTTCGCCACCACCGAGGGAATCGCGCAGATGGAGGAGCCGCACTGGGCGGTGGTGCGGTACATCCGCGGGTACTGGCTGGAGCACGGCACGGCGCCGATGGTGCGCAAGCTGTGCCAGGCGACGAACCTGAACCTGCGCACCATCTTCAAGCTGTTCCCCTCGGGCCCGGCGAAGGGCGCCTGCAAGGTGGCCGGGCTGCCGAAGCCCGAGGGCTGCGTATAGTGACGTCGGCCTCCGCCCTGCTTCTCGCGGCCTTTCTCGTCGCCGCCGTTTCGCTCGCCCGAGCGCGCTGGGGCATCGGCTCGGTGCGCCAGCGGCTCTTTGCGCCGCCGCGCGGCCGAGCGGGCTCCGGGGTCCTTTACGCCTTCACGACCGCCTTCCTCCCGTGGGCGAAGGAGAGCGCGAGCGGACACCCGGTCTCTTACCTGGCCGGCATCCTCTACCACGCCGGCATCTTCGCGATGCTGGCGTGTCTGGTCCTGTCGCTGACGCCGCTCCAGGCGCCGGCGCCCCTGGCGAGCGCGCTGGCGGCGCTGTTCGGCATCGCGCTCGGAGCCGGTCTGGGCCTGCTGGCGAAACGGCTGGCGGACGTAGCCGTGCGCGCGATCAGCGTCCCCGACGACTTCGTCTCCAACCTGCTGGTGGACGCGGCGCTCGCGGCGGCGCTGGCCGCCGCGCTGGTGCCTTCGGCCCGCTTCGTCTTCCAGCTCGTCGGCGCGGCGCTGCTGCTCTACGCGCCACTCGGCAAGCTGCGCCACATGCTCTTTCTCCTCACCAGCCGGAAGCTCTGGGGCGCGTACTACGGCCGGCGCGGGGTGCTGCCGTGACGGCGCCGGACGCAGCGCTTCAACTGCTGCGGACGGGCCTCGATGCCGCGACCGCCGCCTCGCTCGAGGCGTGCGTCCGGTGCAACCTGTGCGCGGAGAGCTGCCATGTCTTCCTGGCCGACGGCGAGAGCGCATCCACGCCGGCTGCAAAGGTGCAGCAGGTGGCTCGGCTGTACCGCCGCTACCACACCTGGACCGGGAGCGTGCTCCCCGGCCTCACCGGCGCCCGGACGCTCGATGACGCCGCGCTCGCGGCGCTGGTGGAGAGCAGCTTCGGCCGGTGCACCCAGTGCGGGCGCTGCACGCTGAATTGCGCGGTGGGCCTGGATCCGGCCGCCGCGATCCGCTTCGGCCGCGCGATGGTGGCGGCCGCAGGCCTGGTGCCGGCGGGGATCTGGGCGAACGTCGCGGCCGCGCTCGAAACCGGCAACAGCATGCGCATCGGTCCGGACGACGTGCGGGAGACGATCGCCTGGCTGGAAGACGATCTGCGCGCGACCACCGGCGACCCGTCGCTCTCACTGCCGGTGGACCGGCGGGGAGCACGCGTCCTCTACGCCCTGAACCCGCGCGAGATCAAGTTCTTTCCGCTCTCCATCTCGGCCGCGGGAGCGCTCTTCCACGCGGCCGGGGAGAGCTGGACGCTGAGCAGCACCGATTTCGACATCACCAATTACGGCTACTTCGCGGCGGATCGCGCCGCCGCGGGCGAGATCGCGCGCCATCTCTACGCGCGGGCGGATGACCTCGGGGTCGAGACCCTGGTCGTCGCCGAATGCGGGCACGGGTATCGGAGCCTGCGGTGGGAGGCGCCCGAGTACCTGCGCCGGACGCTTCCCTTCGAGATCCGGAGCTTCGTCGAGGTGCTGGACGACTACCTGACGGCGGGGCGCCTCCGGCTCGACCCGGCGAAGAATTCGGAGCGCGTGACGCTCCACGACCCGTGCAACCTGGTGCGGAACGGGGGCGTCATCGAGCCACAGCGGCGGGTGCTGCGCGCAGCCGTGCAGGACTTCGTGGAGATGACGCCGAACCGGGAGAAGAACTATTGCTGCGGCGGCGGCGGCGGGCTGCTTGCGGCATCCGAGTTCGCCGCTCGGCGCGTGGCCACCGGCCGCCTCAAGGCCGAACAGATCCGCCGCACCGGCGCGAAGGTCGTCGTCTCGCCGTGCCACAACTGCATCGACCAGCTGCTGGAGCTGAACCGCCACTACAGCCTGGGCGTGGAGATCAAGACCCTGGCCGAAGTGGCAGCCGACGCGTTGGTGTCTGCGCCGACAGGCTAGACCTTCACCTCCGCCGCGATCTCCTCCACCGCCGAGATCGCCGCCTCGACGTCCGGCCGCACGTTCATCGGCCCCAGGCTCAGCCGCACCGTGCCGCGCGGCGCGGTGCCCATCTGCTCGTGGATCAGCGGCGCGCACTGCAGGCCGGTGCGCGAGGCGATGTTGTAGTCGGCGTCGAGCAGGGCGCCCACATCCCCCGGGTCGCGCCCGGCCACGGTGAAGGAGAGCACGGCGAGCCGGTGCTCGAGGCTCGTGGTCCCGTGCAGGGTGACGCCTTCGATCGCCGCCAGGCCGTCCTGGAGCCGCTTGAACAGCGCCATCTCCTGCGCGTGGATCTCGCCGATCTCCCGCTTCGCGAGGTACTCCAGCGCGAAGTACAGCCCGGCGATGCCGAGCACGTTGCCCGTCCCCGCCTCCAGCCGGTAGGGGTACTCCTCGAGGTGGAAGGGATACGCCGAGTGAACCCCGGTGCCCCCGAAGCGCGTGGTCCGCACTTCGACGCCGTCCCGGACCAGCAGCCCGCCCGTGCCCGTGGGGGCCATGAGCGACTTGTGGCCGGTGAACGCCAGGAGGTCGATGCACATCGCCTCGACGTCGATCGGAATGACGCCCGCCGTCTGCGCCGCGTCCACGGCGAAGAGGATCCCGCGCTCGCGGCAGCGCTTCCCGATCTCCTCGACCGGCTGGATCGTCCCGATGACGTTCGAGCCGTGATTCACCACGACCAGCTTGGTGTGCGGCTTGAACCGGCGCGCGATCTCGTCCGGGTCCACGCGGCCGTCCAGCTCGACGGGGACGAACTCGACCTCGACGCCGTTGTCGCGGTGCAGATGGTTCAGCGGGCGGATGACCGAGTTGTGCTCGATCGTCGTGCTGATCGCATGGTCCCCGCTCTTGAGCACGCCCTGGATCGCCAGGTTCAGCGCGTCGGTCGCGTTCGCGGCGAATACCATACGCTCCGGCGTCTTGCCGCCGAAGAGCGCGGCCAGCGCCTTCCGGGTCTCGAAGACCAGCTCACCGGCCACCATGCAGAGGTCGTAGCCGGAGCGGCCGGGGTTCACGCCGAACCGGGCGTAGACGTCCACCATCTTGTGGAGGACCTCGCGCGGCTTCGGGAAGGTCGTCGCCGCGTTGTCGAGGTAGATGATCTTGGAGGAATCGAACGTCAGATCCATCGGTGGCCCCCTGGCCGACAATCGGGATAACCTCGGGCGGAATAGCCCCGATCGGGGGCGAAGAAGTGCAATAAGCGTACGAGCAGGTGGTGGGTCATGGGTGGCAGGTGGCGGGAAAGACAGAGCGGCGACCCGAATTGCCGGGCCGCCGCTCGCTGCAACCTACCACCTACAACCTACCACCCACCTCAATGCCAGACGCTGACGACGATCCCCATGATCACCAGGCTCACGAGCCAGTAGCCGGCGTCGATGTAGTAGCTCGCCATCTTCCGGCGGCTGGTCATCGTCTCGATCAGCCCCATGGTGGCCGCGAAGCCGAACCAGCACAGCAGGCCCAGCTTCAGGCCCTGCATCCAGGTTTCGAGGTGCGTGTAACCGGCCAACACTGCGACGGCCCAGGCCATGATGAGGGTGCAGATGGCGATGACCGTCATCGTCTTCCCCATGTCCTTCTGGCCTTCCGCCGCCATCTGGTCCGTGATGCCGCGAGCCGCCTGGTATGCCTTGCCAAACAACGGCATGTACCAGAGCCACCCGAGAATGAAGGCGACCACCGCCGCCACCACTACCGCCAGGTAGTTGATCGTGATGCTCACCGGCCGTCTCCTTTGCGAGGGAAAACAGGTCGAGCCTGCGGCGAATATGGGGGCGCTGCGAGGCCCGTCAAGAACCGAGTGCCTGTTTCAGAAACGTTACAGTCCTGGGCCACGCCTGCTCGGCCGCGCGCAGGTTCGCCCCGCCTCTCCCCGCCTGATCGCGCAGGAAGCCGTGGCCGGCGCCTTCGTAGACGTGGGGCTCGTACGCCTTGCCGAGCCTGGCCATCAGCGCCCGCGTCGGCTCCACCGTGCTCGTGACGCGCGCGTCGTCCCCGCCATAGAAGCCGACGACCGGCGAGCGGATGCGACCCGCCGCGTCCTCCGCCGGCGGCGTCCCATAGTAGACGACCGCTGCCTTGACGTCGGGGTCTGCGGTCGCGAACGCGAAGCTGGTGGAGCCGCCCCAGCAGAAGCCCACGCTCCCGACCGCGTGCTTCGCCGCGGGCAGCGCCGTGGCGTAGGCGGCCGCGGCGCGGAGCCGGCGCTGCACTTCATCGGGTGTGAGCTTCTGGATCAGGGCGATGGCGCCCTGGCGATCCACCGAGGACGTCCCGCCGCCGTTCGGCCCCTTGCCGGA
>DATKLR010000207.1:0-4119 GCA_035542295.1 Gemmatimonadales bacterium
GCGCGGTCGAGGTCCACGATCTCGTCGCCGGAGGCGAGGATGCCGACGCGGGCGCGCCGCCGCACCCGGACCCGCGCCATCGCCATCGAGGCCAGCACGCCGAGCTGCGCCGGGCCCAGCGTGGTGCCGGCGTCGAAGACGCGCGCCCCTTTCTCGAGGTCCTCTCCGGCGAACCGGACGTTGCGCCCTGCGTCCCGGTCGTCGAGGACCGTCACGGCGTCGCCCGAGAGCTGCGTGTCCTCCTGGCGGATGACGCCGTCGGCGCCCTCAGGGAGCGGCGCGCCGGTCATCACGCGCGTGGCCTCACCCGCGCCGATCGGCTTGGTGGGCAGGCGGCCCGCCTGCACCTCCTCGATCACGCTGAGCCGGCGCGGCGACGCCCTGGTCGCGCCCCGCACGTCGGCGGAGCGCACGGCGAAGCCGTCCATCGCCGAGTTGGTGCGCGTGGGGAGCGTGATCGGGGAGTCCACGTTCGCGCCGAGGACCCGGCCCAGGGCCTCGGCGAGCGGAACCTCCTCCACCTCGAGGACCCCTACAGCCGCGACGATGCGGTCGATCGCTTCCCGGACGCCGATCATCGGGACCTGCGCTCGAAGTTGGCGAGCCGCTCCACGATCCGGTCCTGCGCGGCCTCCACGACCCGCCGCGGCGCGGTGACGTTGTTGGCGAGGAGGACGAACACGAGCGTCTCGCCTCCGGGCGTGCGCACGTAGCCGGCGAGCGTGCGCACCCCGGCCATCGAGCCCGTCTTTGCGTGCGCGTTCCCCGCCGCCGCCGTACCCTGGAGCCGCGTGGCGAGCGTGCCGTCCACGCCGGCTACCGGGAGCGCATCGAGGAAGACCGGGAAATCGGGTCGACGGTACATCGCTTCGAGCACGGCAGCGATCGCCTCGGGCGCCACGTCGTCGTACCGGGACAGGCCCGAGCCGTCGGCCAGGACCCAGGCGTCCGGCGCCACGCCGAACGCCGCGAGCACGTCGCCGATCACGGCGCGCCCGCTGTCCACGGAGCCGACGCCCTTGACCTGGAGCCCGAGGGTGCGGAGCAGCGTCTCCCCGATCTGGTTCTGGCTGGGCTTGAGGAGCAGCGGCAGCACGACGGAGAGCGGCGGAGACCGCCAGGTGAACAGGGTCTCGGCCGCCGGTGGATCGGGCAGCGGCGTTCCGAGCATGGCCATGCCGCCTTCCCGGAGTGCCTGCGTGAGCGCCGCCTCGAAGTAATGCGTCGGGTCGGGAACGGACACTGGGAGCCGCGCCGTCGCGTGCCCCAGCGGGACCCCCCCACCGACGGTGACCGAGTCGCCGAACGGCGCGCGGCTCCAAGTCACCTGGGCGGCGGAGTCGCGCGGCGCGGTCGTCACGGTGCCGAAGACGCGAAGTGGTGCCTCAAACGGCTCTAGGAGGACGCTCGCTGCGGCGCCGGGAAAGACGCCGGGGGTGACTTCGATCCAGGCCACGCTCTCGTTGAACTGGAGCGCGCCGACGGGCGCGGCGTAGTCGGCGTCGAGATCGTCCCAGGCCCAGCCGCGGCCGAGTGGAGGATCGGTGAAGGCCGAGGCGTCGCCCACCACGCGGCCGCGGATGACGTGGACGCCGTGCATGGTGAGCGAGTCCACCCACGACCGCAGCGATCTCAACATGTCCGTCGAGTCGCCGGTCGCGTCCACTGCGAAGGTGGGGTCGCCCCGTCCCACGACCAGCAAGTCCCCGGCCAGCGTGTCGCCCCTGCGCGCTCCGCCGGCGAGGACGGTCGTCGTCCACCGGAAGTCGGCGCCGAGGCGCACCAGCGCCGCCGCGGCGGTGAGCAACTTCAGGTTGGACGCCGGCACGAACAGCCGCTCGGCGTCGCGGCGGTAGAGCACCTGGCCGCTGTCCGCTGACTCCACCACCACGCCCCAGCTCGAGCGCCCGAAGGCGGGATCCGCGAGGGTGCTGTCCAGTGAGGCCGCGAGCGAAGCAACTTCGGGCGCGAGACGCGGCACGGCGCCGCGGGCGGCGCAGCCGGCCAGCAGCACCGCCACGGGGAGGGCGCGACCTAGCGCGCGCCCTGGAGCACGATGTCTACGACCCGGTAGAGCCAGTTGGTATCGCTGAACCGCATCACCGGGATCGGCGCCCGGTAGTCGGGGGCGTCGGTGACCACGGCAAGGTAGGTGCCCGCATCGGGCGCGTCCGGGGAGTAGAGCGGCTGGGCATGCACCGCCCGCCGGTAGACCTCGATCTTCGGCAGGTCCGATTTCTTGAACCCCTCGACCACGACGAAGTGGGCGTCGGCGAGATACTTCGCCGCGATCTCCCGGGGCCCCATCTCCTGCGTCGTGTGCGCGATCAGGACCCGGGCGTCGGCCGATTCCATCACCACGCGCTCGGCGCCGCCCTCGTGCATGTGGCGCCACGTATCCTTGCCCTGCTCGTCGATCTCGAAGGGATGCGCGCCGTGCTTGATCGTCATGGTGAGGTGGCCGCGGCGCACCAGCTCGCGGACGAGCGCCACGACCAGCGTCGTCTTCCCCGAGTTCTTCTTGCCGATTATCGAGACGAGTCGAGGCTCCGGCACATTCGCTCCGCGCGCGCGAGGTCGTCGGCCGTGTTGACGTTGAAGAATAGAACGTCCGGGTCGCCGTACTGCAACACGGCCTCGCGCGGCAGCCGGGTGACCCGGACGTCGCGGTGGAAGCCGATGGCCCGGGCCTCCCCGCGCTCCAGCGCGGCCCGGATGGCGGGGCCGCAGGCGCTCCCGTAGGCGGCGCAGAGCGGTTCCACCCCACGGCGGGAGTCGCTCTCGGGGAGCGCCGCGTCCGCCCCATCCAGCAGGGCCGCCAGCGCCGCCAGGAGCGCGGCCGGCACGAAGGGCATGTCCCAGGCGACGCACAGGACCGGCGCCAGCCGCTCGACCGCGGTGAGGATCCCGCCGAGCGCCCCCTGCCCGGGGAGCACGTCGGGAACGACCCGGAGGTCCGGGCGCCACGAACCGGCGTCGGGTGCATTGGCGATTATGGTCGGCGGCTCCCCGGTGGCACGCTCGAGGCTCTCGATGGCGCGGTCCAGGATCCGGCGGCCCCCCACTTCGAACAGCCCCTTCGGCTTGCCGCCGTACCGGGAGGCGGCGCCGCCCGCGACCACCGCCCCATGGATCGTCAGGAGCGCGCCCTACGCATCTGATCTGTGCACCTGCGGAGAGCCGGACACCGCGCGCCCTACCAGCTGAACGCCGGCGCGCCTTGCGATGGCCACCGCCAGCGTGGAAGGCACCGAGGGCGTCGCGACCCAGGCGATGCCGGCGCGCGCCGCCTTGAAGGCCAGCTCCGCCGAGATGCGGCCCGTCACCAGGAGGCCGAGGCCCGCCGGGCTGCGCTTCGCCAGCAGCAGCCCGCCTATCACCTTGTCCACCGCGTTGTGGCGGCCGATGTCCTCGGCGTGCTGGAGCAGTTCTCGCCCGTCGCTGAGCGCAGCTCCGTGGATCCCGCCGGTCTCGTCGTACTTCGCGCCGCGGCGGTACAGCTCCTTGAAGAGTGTGCGGATCGTCGTGACGTCCGGCGCGTCGCCCCGCGGCGGCTGCGGCCTGAGCGAGCGCGGGTCGGCGAGCGCGACGCTCACCGCGCCGCAGCCTGAGGCGAGCACCCGCCGGCGCTCGTCCCCGGTCACCGCGGCGAGCCGGTCGGGGGCGATCTCGGCCCAGAATCCGAGATCGGTCGCGCAGGGGCGGAACGACAGCAGATCGGCGATCGTCTCGATGTACCCCTCGCCGTGCAGCCACCCGACGGCCAACTCCTCCAGTTGGTCGGGCGTGCACATCCAGGTGACGGCCGGCGTGTGGTTCACCTCCAGCCAGACCGGCGTCTCCTCGACCGCCGCGAGCTTCGCCTTCGTCTCGTGCCCCACCGCGTCAGCCCTCGCCCCGGTACTCGGCCGACAGCGACGCGTCCTCCTGGACGCGCACCGCGGTGAGCCGGCAGCCGGCGGGGAGGCGCGCCGCGACCCGATTCCAGATGTCGAGGCAGAGCGCTTCGCCCGTGGGCAAGGTCCGGCCCGGCGCGTACTCGGGGATGTCGCGGTTGATGTCGCGTCCGTCGAACCGCGCCACGACCTGCTCGGCCAGGATACGGTCGATCGCCGCCAG
>DATKLR010000208.1:0-2166 GCA_035542295.1 Gemmatimonadales bacterium
TCCGCGGCCTCGCGGAACGGCCCGTAGAACGCCGAGGCGTACTTCACGGCGTAGCTCAGCACGGCGGTGTCCGCGAAGCCCGCGCCGTCCAGCGCCGTCCGGATCGTGCCCACCATCCCGTCCATCATCCCGCTCGGCGCGACCACGTCGGCGCCCGCGGCGGCGTGGCTCACGACCACCCTGCCGAGGATCGGGAGCGTCGCGTCGTTGTCCACGGCGCCGTTCTTGATGATCCCGCAGTGCCCGTGGTCGGTGTACTCGCACAGGCAGACGTCGGTCATCACCACCAGGTCGGGCGCCGTCTTCTTGATCAGGCCGATCGCCTGCTGCACCGGCGCGTCGTCCGCGTAGCTCTGCGTGGCGCCGGAGTCCTTGGCCGCCGGGATGCCGAACAGCAGCACCGAGCGGATGCCGAGCTGGACGACCGACTCGATCTCCCGCTGGAGCACGCCGTCCACCGACAGCTGGGCGACGCCCGGCATGCTCGTGATCTCCTTGCGCTTGTTCTTCTCGGCGGTCACGAACAGCGGGTAGATGAAGTCCGACGCGGCGAGCGAGGTCTCGCGCACAAGGGCGCGCAGCGTCGGCGTGCGCCGCAGGCGCCGCATTCGCACGACGGGGAATGGCGTCACGTGCTCAACGCTCCTTCGAGGGCCTGGATCAGGCCGTCCTCGGTGTACTCGTCGGCGACCGCGGCCACGGAAAGGCCCAGCTCGCGCGCGGTCGCGGCGGTGACGGGGCCGATGCACACCACCTTCGCGCGTCCGACCGTGGCGCCGGACGCGAGAAAATGCCGCACGGTCGACGAGCTGGTGAAGGTGACCGCGTCGGCCTCGGACAGGTCCGGCGGCGGGCCGCCCGCGCCGACCGTGCGATACGCCGTCACTTCGGTCACGATCGCGCCCTTCTCGCGCAGCCCGGTCGCGAGCGTCTCGCGGGCGATGTCGGCGCGCGCCAGAAGGAACGTCCGCCCGCGCACGTCGCCCAGCGCCTCCAGGATCGCTTCGGCGACATATTCGCCCGGCACCAGCGCCGGCTCGATGCCGCGGGCGCGCAACGCCTGCGCCGTCACCGGTCCGATCGCCGCCACCTTGCGCCGGCCGAAGTCCCGTGCGTCCTTGCCTGCGGCCACCAGCCGAGCACACACGGCCTGGACCCCGTTCGCGCTCGTGAACACGATCCAGTCGAAGCTGTCGAGCGCGCGCAGCGCCGCATCGAGTGGCCCGGCCTCCGCGGGCTCGAAACGCACCGTCGGGAACTCGATCGGCACCGCGCCGAGCTTTCGCAGGCGCTCGGCGAGCCGGTGCGCCTTCTCGGCGGGGCGCGTGATCACGATGCGGCGCCCCCGGAGGGCGCCTACAGGCTTCGCGGTGGGCATCTCGGATATAACTTATCGCGAATGAGAATGCCTCGCTCTCCGTACTTTTTCTTAGCGGCGTCACTCGCTTTCGTCGCGGGAACGACCGGCATGGTGCCGGCTCACGGAGCACGTGGCCCGGGGCCCGGGGCCCGGGGTCCGGGGCCCGGTTCTCGGACCCCGGAATCCGGATCCCCGCCGTTCGACCTCGTCATCAAGAACGCCCACGTCATGGACCCCGAGACCGGCGTGGATCGGCCCGGGCTGTGGGTGGGCATCCTGGGGGGCAGCGTCGCGGCAATCGCCGACACGGCGCTGGCCGGCCGCCAGACGATCGACGCGGCGGGGCAGGTGGTCGCGCCGGGATTCATCGACGTGCTGTCGTACACGCCCAACAGCTACGGCATCTGGAACAAGCTGACGGACGGCGTGACGACGCAGCTGGCGATGCATGGGGCTGCCTCGGACGTGGGCGCGTGGTATGCCGCTCTGGAGCGGAACCGCTGGCCCGTCAACTACGGCGGCTCCTTCTCCGATCCGGCGGCGCGGGTGCAGCTCAGGATCAGCCGCTATCGTGCGGCGACGCCGGAGCAGCTGTCGCGCCTCGAGGAGCTGGCGCGGCGCTCGCTCGAGGCGGGCGCGCTCGGCGTCTCGATGAGCCTGGAGTACACGCCCGGCGCGACGGAGGACGAGGTGCTTGCGATGGCGCGGCTGGCGGCGCAGTACCACGCGCCGCTGTTCTTCCACGCGCGCTACTCGGACACGATCCCGCCCGGGACCGACGCCGAGGGCATCCACGAGATCCTGGA
>DATKLR010000209.1:0-2732 GCA_035542295.1 Gemmatimonadales bacterium
AGAGCGCCCGGGCCAATTGGATGGCTCCCAGCACCGGGTCCACCGTCTCGGGTCTGATCTTGGCCGCGGGCACGTCCGCCATGATCCGCGCGATGACGCGGCGCCGGTAGTCGTCGCTCCGCGCGAGCAGGCTGCCGCCGAGTGCGACGCCGACTTCGGCGTCGCGCGGGAATCGTTCCGCCAGCGCCCGCACGTGCGTCGCGAGGTCGTCCGCGCCGGCGTCCACCAGCGCCGAGGCCACCGCATCCCCCTCCTCGGCGGCTTCCAGCACTTCGGGCGCCAGGGCGGCCATGGCCGCCACCTCGGCCGTCGTCGCCCAGCGCACGAGCTCCGGCAGGCCGCCGAGGCGCAGTGCCCGGAGGATGCGGCCCGCCAGCGCCGTGCGGCGCCCGCGCCCCTCGATGGCCAGCCCCGCCGCGCGCAGCGCCGCGCGCGCCAGGTCGTATCCCGACCCCTGGTCGCCGATCACGGCGCCGAGGCCGCCGACTCGGGTCGTGCCGCCGCCGGGGAGCCGCGCCCACGCGACCGAGCCCGTGCCCGCCAGAAGGACGATCCCCGATGCGTCGCCGAACGCCGCCTGGAGGGCGATGGCGCCGTCCACCGTGACCGCCACGCGCGGCGCCAGTCCCGTCTCCTCGAGCGCCGCCTGAAGAGCGAGCCGCTCCTCTTCACGGCCCACGCCGGCTGCGCCGACCATCAGCACGTCACCCCGCACCTCGCGTTCCGCCTTTCGCAGCGCCTCGCGGCAGGTCTCGAGGATGCGGGCCGCCGCGGCGGTCGCCTCGCCCGGACGCATCGCCCCCGGCGCGCCGTCCGAGCGCACCAGCACAGTGCCGTGCTCGTTCGCCACCGCCGCCGTCGTGTGCGACGCGCCCGCGTCCACGCCGATCAGCGTCCTGGGAGCCAGCGCGCCCTGCTTCGCCATCATCCGCCTCCCGGCGCCCGGACGGGCCCCGCGGTCAGGACGGACGACGCGAGACCGATGCCCACCGTGAGAAGGGTGCCGAGCGGAACGTACCAGGTCCACGCCAGTCGGCTCAACGTCACGAAGAACGCCGGGTTCCCGAGCAGGTGCCCGAGACCGCCGGCGAACACCACCACGCCCATCGCGAGCGAGCCCGCGATGAGGGAGCGCACCACGTCCCGTTCCCGCACGCGAGCGAACCGCGCCAGCACGAAGGCGCCGAGCAGCGCGCCATAGGTGAGCGACGCGACCGACAGCGCGACCTCCACGACCGGCGTCTGCCGCTGCCGGAACAGCAGGGCGCCCGCCACCAGGACCGTGCCCCAGAACAGCGTGAACAGGCGCCCGACGCGGAGCAGATGACGGTCGTCGTCCCTCCCCGACAGCGGCGCGTAGTAGTCGTGCGTCGTAGCGGACGCCAGGGCGTTGATCGCCGAGGCGTGCGTGCTCATCGTCGCCGCAAACAGGCCCGCCACCGCGAGACCGGCCAGCCCGCCCCCGAGGTGCGTCGTGATGAAGCGGGGGAAGACTTCGTCGCTCCTCAGGCCGCGGGCCCCGGGGAACGCCGCCCACATCGCCGTGCCGACGACGAGGAAGAGGGCGAACTGGGCGATCACCACCAGGCCGCTCCCCACCAGCGCGAGCCGCGCTTCCCTCAGCGACCGCGTGGCGAGGAGGCGCTGCACGATGAGCTGGTCGGTCCCGTGCGACGCGGCCGACAGCATGGCGCCGCCGATCACGGCCGTGCCGAGCGCGTAGGGGGCGGTGAGCGAAATGCGCGGATCGATGACGCGCAGCTTGCCGGCCGCCGCAGCCTCGGCCAGACCCGTGGGTGCCAGGTGCAGGGCGGCCCACAGAGCAGCCGCACCCGCCAGCACGTACACGGCCAGCTGCACCACGTCCATCCAGACCACCGAGCGGAGGCCGCCGGTATAGGTGTAAAGCAGCGTCGCCCCGCCCAGCACCACGATCGACGCCGGGTACGACCAGCCGGTGATGACGGCGAGCGGGATCGCGGTGGCGAACAGCCGGACGCTGTCGGCGAGCGCGCGGGTGACCATGAACACCGCCGACGACGTGCGCCGCGCCCCGCTTCCCCATCTGCTGCCCAGCACCTGGTACGCGGTTTGGAGCTCCCCCGCAGCGTAGGACGGCAGCAGCAGCCAGGCCACGCCGATGCGGCCGATCAGGTAGCCGAAGGCGAGCTGGAGGAACGTGAGGTCGCCGGCCCAGCCGATGCCCGGCACGGAGATGACGGTGATCGCGGACGTCTCCGCCGCCACGATGGAGAGGAGGATCGCCCACCACGGAATCCTGTGGCGTCCGAGGAAGTAGTCCGACGCTCCCGTCTGCCGGCGGCCCAGCCAGGTCCCCGCGGCCACGACGCCGACGAGGTAGACCGCGGCGACGATCCAGTCCACCGTGCGCATGGCCGCCAAAGAAAAGGGCCCGGAGAGGTTTTCTCCAGGCCCAACCGTGCGTCCGTGCGCCGGTGCGTCCGTGCGTCCTACACTGTGAAGCTGCTCCCGCAGCCGCAGCCGCCCGTCGCGTTCGGATTGTCGAAGGTGAAGCCGCTGCTCTGCATCGTCACCATGTAGTCGATCGTGACGCCGTTCAGGTACTGCGCGCTGAAGCCGTCCACGAACAGCCGGACGCCCTCGGACTCGATCACCTGGTCGTCCTCGGCGGGCTGATCCTCGATGTTGAGCGCATACTTGAACCCCGAGCACCCGCCCGGCATCACGCCGACCCGCAGTCCGGCCGTGGC
>DATKLR010000210.1:0-4795 GCA_035542295.1 Gemmatimonadales bacterium
CAGCGAAAATGCAGGTCCATCCCGGAAGGCGCAAGACCCGGAGGGGTCAGGGCTTAGACGCAGGGGGGTAAACCGGCTTCTGAGCCCCGGCTCCGAGCCCGAAACCCTACCCGAATCGGCCGCTCGCATTATCTTCCGCGCGCTGGCCGCGAGCAAGAGCGAGGGCGCGACCCGGATGACCGAGACCGGTATGTCCCTCGGCACGCCCGCCTACATGGCGCCGGAGCAGGCCATGAGAAGGTAGACGCCCGGAGTCAGGGGCTAGGGGTTAGGGCGGTGCAGCACCGCGACCCGGCCGTCGGCCTGGGCCACGAGCAGGTCGGCGCCGCGCGCGGCCAGACCCACCGGATGCGCGAGCCCCGGCACCGCGAACGCCGCAGTCACCGTCTGCGTCCGCAGGTCCATCACCAGCAGCGTCGAGTAGGCCGCACTGATCGCGTACAGCTTGCCGCCGGCCACGGTCGTGCCGGTGACGAGGTAGTCCGCGAGCGAGCGGGCGGCAGCCAGCCTGAGCCCGGGTCCGGGCTGCGGCTGAAACTCGGCGGACAGCGTCATGTCGCCCCGCGCGAACGCCGAGACCACCAGCTGATGGTGGCGCGGGTTGGGCGCGCTCACCGTGATCAGCTCCCGCGCTGCCGGATCGAAGGCGAGCGAGAGCACGTACATCTGATGGGCGCGCACCGTCTGGAAGCGGCCCAGCCCCACCTCGGCCACCTGGCCGTCGGTTTCGAGGAAGTGCCGCCACTCGGCGCGCTCGTCCGCGTGGGGCACGGGCATCAGCAGGGCGTAGCTCTTGTTGGTGGAGAGCACGGCGAGCGTGTCGCCGCCGAGGAACGCGGCTCCGATCAGCGGCGTGAGGTCCACGCTGAATCCCGGGTCCAGCACGGCGTGGTGCAGCACCCGCGCCAGCGAGCTGTCCAGCAGGTAGACACCGTAGTGAGTCGTCACCGCCAGGAAACGTCCGGTCGCCGAATCGCGGGCCAGCCCGCTCAGCGCGCCGTTCATCGGCACGCCGATCCGCTCCCAGCCCGAGACGGCGAGGGTCGGCAGAGCCGCCAGCGGCCCATGTGCGGGGTCGGGATCCGCGGTGCCGGGATCGGGGACCGGGATGGTCCACGAGCCGCGCAGGGACACGTAGTACGGCTCCAGCTCCTCGAATGACCACACCCAGTGTCGCGGATTGAGCGACAACCGCACCGGGTCGCCTTGGCCGAAGAACGGCGGCGGGCCCGTCGAGGCGAACGCCTGCAGGGCGTTGGCCGCGACCACGACGACGAACAGGCCCATCGCGAACCGCCCGGTGCGATTCAGCGGGCGAACGCCTTTCGCCGGCGCGATGGAATTCGTTCCGGGGCCGGATCCGGCGGGCGGCGCATCAGCGGAAGCCTGGATGGCGTCCGGCGCGATCTGCTTGAGGAGCAGGAGCAGGACGCCGATCACCGCCAGCACCGTCAGGTGGATCACCAGCGCCCAGACGTAGGTGTGCACGCCGAAGATCGCGGCGCTGAACCCCTGGCCGACGTCGCGCGCCAGGTGGAGCGCCGAGTGCCGCAGCGACATGTAGACGCCCCACACGCCGAGCAGCACCACGACGCCGATGTAGCGGGGGCGGGGCCCATAGCGGATCACGAAGAGCCCGCACAGCGCGATCAGCACCATCGATGTGCGCTCGGCCCAGCAGAGGATGCAGGGCGAATCGCCGTGCGCGACCCCGAGGAAGACGGCGCCCGCGACGGGGCCGCCCACGAGGACGATCACGACCCAGGCGAGGACGGCGCGCAGCCGGTCTTCGGAGAGCGGCGTCACAGGTTCACGCCCGGCACGAGGGAGCCGTGGCTGCCTATGAAGAAGAGGAACGCCATCAGCAGGCAGCTGATCACCAGCAGGCGGAAGGCGAGTCGCTCGCGCTCTGGCCGGCGCCACACGAGCCACCCGGCCCACAGGATGAGGAGGAAGTTCAGGAACTCCATGGTGCGGACAATTGTCCGCGCATTCCGCGCCCGTCGCAAGAGGGCCGTCCCGGTGGGCACGGCCCTTTGCCGGCGCGCCCGACGACGCTATGTTGCTGTCCCTCCCTTCCATAGAGTGTTCCGGCGGCGATGACCGACGCGCTCGGCAAGCTCACGAACGCCCTGGCGGACCGCTACGTGGTCGAGCGCGAGCTCGGCGCGGGCGGCATGGCCACGGTGTACCTCGCCCACGACGTGCGGCACGACCGGAAGGTCGCGCTCAAGGTCCTGCGCCCCGAGCTTGCGGCCGTCCTGGGCGCCGAGCGGTTCGTGGTCGAGATCAGGACCACGGCGGCGCTGCAGCACCCGCACATCCTGTCGCTGTTCGATTCGGGTACCGCCGACGGCTTCCTCTACTACGTCATGCCCTACATCGAGGGCGAGACGCTGCGCGACAAGCTGAACCGCGAGACGCAGCTCGGCATCGAGGAGGCGGTGCGGATCACGACCGAGGTTGCCGACGCGCTGGACTACGCGCACCGGCACGGCGTCATCCACCGGGACATCAAGCCCGAGAACATCCTGTTGCACGACGGCCGGCCGATGGTGGCGGACTTCGGGATCGCGCTGGCGGTCAGTGCCGCGGCGGGCGGGCGGATGACCGAGACCGGGATGAGCCTCGGGACGCCGCACTACATGAGCCCGGAGCAGGCCACGGCGGAGAAGGAGATCTCGGGCCGCTCCGACATCTACTCGCTCGCCAGCGTGCTGTACGAGATGCTCGCGGGCCAGCCGCCGCACGTCGGCGGCTCGGCGCAACAGATCATCATGAAGATCATCGCCGAGGAAGCGCAGCCGGTCACGAGCCTCAGGAAGTCGGTGCCGCCGAACGTGGCGGAGGCGGTGGGGAAGGCGCTGGAGCGGCTGCCGGCGGACCGGTTCTCGTCCGCCGCGGAGTTCGCGCAGGCCCTGAAGGACCCGCACTTCACGGATGGACTCGCGGGGACGTCCGCGCACGCCGGCGCGGCGGCGGCGGCGCGCCCGTGGTGGCGCGAGTGGCAGCCGTGGGGCGTGGCGCTCACCCTGGCGGCGGTCGGACTGGTGATCGGCCGGCTCGTCAGCGGGGCAGAGGCGCCGCTTCCCCCGGTCGGGCGCTTCAACGTGCCCGTGAGTGAGGAGCAGGGAGTCACCGGCGCGCCCGTCAACAGCCTGGCGCTCTCGCCTGACGGCGGCACGCTGGTCTACGTCGGACGCTCGAGCGGAGGGGCGGGGTTCCAGCTCTACCAGCGGCGCCTGGCGCAGCTCGAGCCCTTCCACCCGATCCCCGGCAGCGAGAGCGGGGCGTTCCCGATCTTCTCACCGGACGGCACGCAGCTGGCGTTCATGGGCCCCGGCGGGGCGAAGGTGCTGCCCGTGCCGTTTACGGGTGCACCGCCGGTATCCGTGGCTGCCAACGTGCAGACGCTGGGCGGCGTGATCTGGCTCGACAACGCCTCGCTGGTGATGACCGACACCGGAGGGCGGTTGGTGCGGGCCGGCCTCGACGGAAGCGTGAGAACCTTCGCGCGCCCCGACACCGCCGCGGGAGAGCGGAACCTGTTTCCCCAGGTGGGACTCCCCGATGGGCGCACGGTGATCGCCATCGCCTCTCGGAACAACAGCACCCTCGGCCGCCTCCTGGCGGTGGACAGCCGCGATGGCTCCCGGGCGCCGATCCTGGAGACCGATGTGAACGAGGCGTGGTATGCGCAGGGGGTGTTGCTCTGGTGCCTGGGGAACGGCGCGCTCCAGGCCGCGCCGTTCGACGCGCGCCGCCACCGGATCACGGGCCCGGCGGTGACTCTTGCCGAAGGGGTGCGGCAGGCCGTCGGCGGCGGGGGACAGGTCGCCGTGTCGGACAACGGGCCGCTGGTCTACCTGCCCGAGGAGCCGTTCAATCTCACCCTGCTCGACCTCGCCGGGCATCGGGAGGTCGTGGCGCAAGGCCGGCGCTTCCACAGCCCGCGCTTCTCCCCGGACGGAAGCCGGCTGGTCACCGACTTCCTCCAGCAGGGATCCCGGGATGTGTGGACGCTCGACCTGCGCCAGCGCACGCTCTCGCGCCTCTCGTTCGAGAATGACGGCCACGACCCCGTGTGGTCGCGCGACGGGCGCTGGGTCTACTACGTGCACGGCGCGGGCATCTGGCGCCGGCGCGCCGACGGGGGCGGCGGGGCCGATTCGGTGTACACGGGGAATCTCACCCAGGCGCTCGAGTTCACTGCCGGCGGCGCGACCGTCGGCGCGTCGGGGAACGGCCCGTTCGACCTGGTGCTCCTGTCCGCAGACGCGCCGTACAAGGCGACGCCGCTCGTGGCGACGCCCTTCGACGAGGAAGCGGGAACGCTTTCGCCGGACGGCCGGTGGCTCGCCTACACCAGCGACGAGACGGGTCGGCCGGAAGTCTACGTCCGGCCGTTCCCCAGCGGCGGCGGCAAGTTCCTCGTGTCGCAGGGCTTCGGATCGGAGCCTCGCTGGGCCCCCGACGGTCGCACGCTGTACTATCGTGGCCTCAAGAACGGCGCCCAGTACCTGGTCGCGGCCCACCTCCTCTCCGGTGCCGCGTTCGGCGTGACGAGCCGCACTCCCCTGTTCGAGATCACGGACTTCGACACCGCCGAGCCGCACGCCAACTGGGATGTTTCCCGGGACGGCAAGCGGTTCGTCATGGTGGACGAGGGCCCGATGACCGAGATGGTGTTCGTGCTGAACTGGCCGGTCGAGGTGCGGCACGGCGCCAGGCGCGCGACGCCGTGAGAGCGTGGCCGTGACCGATATCATCGCTCGTCTGTCGAATACGCTCGCCG
>DATKLR010000211.1:0-8369 GCA_035542295.1 Gemmatimonadales bacterium
CCTTGACAGCGCAGCCGTCCGCCTTAGACTGACTGATTCATCAGTCATATGGCAGGTCGTTGTGAACAAGCGAGATACGATCGTTGACGCGGCAGAGAAGCAGCTCATGTCGTCCGGGCTCTCGTTCTTCACCGTGGCGCGCGTGGCTCGGGCGGCGCGAGCATCCAGCGCCCTGATCCACTACCACTTCGCCACCAAGCAACGCCTGCTGCTGGCCGCCGCTGAGCGGCTGGCCTCGCGCCGCACGGCGCTGAGGCTGGCCCGGCTCGAAGGCGTGCGAGGTCTCGCCGCTCTCGATGCGCTCTGGGAGGGGCTCGTGGCAAGTGCCGCGCGGGACGCGGAGCGCGCCTGGCACGACCTGCTGCTCCTGGCGCGCGAGGACGGCGACGTTGCGGCCGTCCTCCTGCGCGAGCGCGAGCGGGAGAGCCGCGCGCTTGCCGCCGCGCTTCCTCACCTGCTCGCCGACCTGGACTCGCGCCCGCGGATCCCGGCGGAGGATCTGGCGTCCCTGTTCGCCACCTTCCTGGATGGCCTGGCGTGCTCGCTCGCCATGGGAGCTGATGCCCGCGAGCTCAGAGGCGCCTACGATGCTTTCTGCCTCGCCCTCGTCGCCCTGGGGCAGGCGCCACCGGCGCGCTGAGCGTGCGGCGCAGCTCGGCGACCGAGCTCGCCCGGACAGCCGTGTTCCGCCCGCGCGCGACCGAGAAGACGAGCGGTCGATCCAGCTTCGGGAGCTCGTGCTCCTGAAGCGTACGGGCGATCCGCTCCTTGAGCCGCACGCGCACCGCCGCCACACCGTTCTCAACCTCGTAGTCCAGCGGGCACTGCTCGCCCGCGAGCGTCACCGACGACGGTAGCGCTTCGAGCGCGCGCCGCCGTTCGGTCGTCACGAAGTCCCTGACGTCCAGCGCCAGGTCCGCACGGAGGAAGTCGTCGAATCTCCTGAGGTCCTGCAGACGCCGACCGAGCGCCGCTCTGATCACCGACGCGTCCACCCCCGCCAGGGTGCCTCCGGAGCGCCGCCACAGCTCGCCCAGATGGTCGAGTGTCGCCCGGAGGTGGCGCGCGTCCTTGTGCCGGGCCGCACCCGCCATCAGCGCCTCGACCAGGGCCGCCCGGGTGGCTCCCGCCAGCTCCGGCGCGACGCTTTCCAGGGGCTCGACGTCCCTTTCCAGCTCGAACTCGTGGTACGTGCGGCGCCGCACCGCGACCAGCGGGAGGTGCCGGCGCCTCGGATCGTACGAGACCTCGGGCTGCCCCGGCCGCGCGTAGCTGCGCATCAAGTCGTAGGGCAGTTGCGTCCCCTCAATCGCCGCGCGGGGGATGCCGAAGCGGTCTGCGAAGTACCGGATCGCGCCCGCGATCCCGCCCCACGCTCCGCAAACGGACCCGCGCGCCACGCGCACGAGGTCGTGCCGCGGTGTCTCCTCGTCGATCACCAGATCGAAGGGCATGATGCGGGCGATCAGGTCCTGGAAGCGCCGCAGCATCCGGTCGTCGGCGTAGGGAAGCGTTGCCGGGAGCTTGAGCTCGAGCGCGCGGTACACCGATGCCAGCCCCAGCGCTGTGTCCTCGATCGCCTTGATGAGCACTCCTCGACGTTCCGCCCACTCCTCCAGCGACTCCTCGAACAGGTGCCGCGGCAGCCCGTAGACTTCGCCGACCTTCCCGTGCTGGTTGACTGCTTCAGCGAAGACGTTGTACGCCGTGAGGTGATCCGACCCCGGCACGATCAGCCCGCGCAGCACCCGCTCTTCGCGCGTCATGCGGTGCAACGACTCGACGCCCGAACACACGGCGACCGCGGGAACCAGGTCGGCGTCCGCGTGCAGAAGCAGCTCCGCCCACGGCCGCTCGACCGGCAGCGCCTCGACCTCTGCGCCGTAGACTGTGAGCCGTCCCCCATCCGCGATGCCGCGGTCCTCGAGCCGGCGCACGGCCGTCGCGTACGCCGTGCGGTCGAGCGGCACCGGGAGCTCGAGGTCCAGAGCGTCCACGCCGAGTGCCGCACACGTCATCGCGACCCGCTCCACGTCTCCGGCCAGCTGGAACTCCGGCGGGCCCGGCCGCAGCGCATCGAAGGTGAGGTCGCGATTGCTCAGGATCCAAACCTCGCCGCCCTCCACGCGACCGTGCACGCGGCCCGCCATCTGCAGGATCTCGTTGGCGCCAAGCGGCAACCGTGTGAGCACGTTGCGCCCGCGGTCCACGACGTTCTGGTAGCGGGCGTCGAGGATGACGACGGTGTCGAGCCCGGCGATGTTCAGGGCCGACTGCCCGGCGGCCGTCATGGCAAGCAGGTACGGCTTCGGGGCGGAGCCGTCGAGGAAGGGCCGGATCACGCGGATCGGCTCGCCGCCGTGGTAGAAGGCGGTCGTCAGTGCGGGCCACTGGGTCCCGACTTCTTGCGCCACCGCCTCCACCTCCGCCCGCGTCGGCACGAATACCG
Source organism: Gemmatimonadales bacterium (assembly GCA_035542295.1). Taxonomy (GTDB): domain Bacteria; phylum Gemmatimonadota; class Gemmatimonadetes; order Gemmatimonadales; family JACORV01; genus Fen-1245. The sequence goes on from DATKLR010000211.1 coordinate 2,450, forward strand.
CCACGCCGCGGCGCTCCCTCACCACCCGCCGCAGGAACCGCGCATCGAGGAATTCCCGCGTATCCACAGGAACCACGCGCACGCGGGCCGCCCGGGCCGGGTCGAACGCCGTCGTCTCCAGCACCTGCCGCGAGCCGAGGTATCGCGCATAGAAGGAGGGATCCACCGTGGCCGAGAGCCAGATGAACCGACAGCCGGCCCGCTTCCCCAGGGCAAGGCACAGCTCCAGCTCCGCGGACGTCTGATGGATTTCGTCCACCACCAGCGTGTCGTCGCCCGTGATGAGCCCGGCCTGGAACCAGCGGCGGGCGATTCCCGTGGTCACGATCACCACGTTCCAGCTCGGCGTCTCCGGCGTCGCCTCCCGCTCCCGATTCACGACACCGATCTTGAGCGGGACACGCAAGATCGTCTCGGCGATCGGTCTAATCCCCAGCGTCTTGCCGGTCCCCGTGCCGGCCACGACGCCGAATCCGAATCCGCCCCGCGCCAGGGACCGGATCTCGTCGCCGTGCTCGGCCTCGAGCACGGTCCGAAGCTCGAGCCCAAGCGCCAGCTCGATGGTCTCGCAAGCGGCGCGGGTCGGCGCGATCACCACCACGCGGCCCGTCGAGGGCCGCGCTGCTTGGTACGCTTGTCGATCTGGTGGGAGGAAGTGGTCGCGGCTGGGGTGCACGGGCCTCAGTCGCCGAGGCAGATGCCAAGATCGCGCGCCGTGGCGATCGTATCGCAGTCGAGCGGCACCAGCTTCGGCTTCGCGAGCGCTTCCTTGAGTGGCACGTGGCCGACGGTCGGCGGCTGCAAGGCCACCATCACGCCGAAGATCTTCGCAGCGATGCACCGGACTGCCGCAGCGCCGAAGCGCAGCGCGAGCAGGCGGTCGAACGTCGTAGGCGTCCCGCCGCGCTGCAGGTGACCGAGCGTCAGCGAGCGTGTCTCCTTCCCGGTCCGATGCTCGATCTCGCGGGCCACCAGGTCGGCGATCCCGCCCAGACGCTCCATCGCGCCGCCGGCGCCTGCCGGTCCCTTGAGCACGTGGGCGCCCCCCTTCGGCGTGGCACCCTCCGCCACTACCACCACGCTGAAGTGCCGTCCCCGCGCGTCCCGCTCGCGGACCTTGCGGCAGACGCTCTCGATGGCGAAGGGGATCTCCGGAAGGAGGATCGCGTCGGCGCTCCCCGAGACTCCGGAGTTGAGCGCGATCCAGCCGGCGTACCTGCCCATCACCTCGACCACGATCACGCGGTCGTGGCTCTCCGCCGTGGAGTGGACCTTGTCCAGCGCGTCCGTCGCGGTCGAGACGGCGGTGTCGAATCCGAACGTCGCCAGCGTGCCGCCAACGTCGTTGTCGATCGTCTTCGGCACCCCGACCACCGGCAGACCCTTCTCGTACAGCCGCTGCGCGATGTTGAGGCTGCCGTCGCCGCCGATCATGATCAGCGCGTCGAATCCGTGCGCGCCGAACGCGGCGATCAGCTCATCGGAGCGATCCACTTCCTTGATTGACCCATCGCTTTGCGGCACCGGCCATTTGAACGGGCTGCTGCGATTCGTGGTGCCGAGGATCGTGCCGCCGACGTGCGTGATGCCACGCACCTCGTCGGGCCCCAGCGCCACGACGCGATCCTGCCCGAGCAGGCCGCCGAAGCCGCGCTGGATGCCGTAGACGGCCCAGCCGCGATGCACGGCCGACAACACGGCGCCCCGAATCACAGCGTTGAGACCCGGGGCATCGCCGCCGCCGGTGGACAGCGCTATGCGCATTGCCGGATCAGCTCCAGGATCTCACCGCGCTCGGCGTGCCGGCCCAGTGCCTTCTTCGAGAAAACCAACCGGTCGTCCACCGTCACCTCGAACACCCCCCCGGACGAGGGAATCATCTTCAGTTCCGCCGTAGGGAAGCTCTTCTCGACCTCGGCCGCCAGACCGGCAGCCCGCGCTTCATAGTTTCAGACGACACAGTATTCAATCGAGACCTTCATCGTCCGCACCTCGCTCCGTTCGAGTCGGCGAGACACACTAGCACGCCGCGTGCCGCTGCGATAGCCCGTAACTTGACGTGCACCGCGGCGCGACGTACCGTGGGCTCGCCGCGGCCATGCGCCGTCAGCGCTTGCTGCGGCCCGCTCTGTCCCCCCTCGGTGCAAGGCGATTAACTGATTAGTCAGTCAGTATCGTTGGCCGATCGGGAGGCGACGACTTGGAAGACAATTCGAGATCTTCTCGGGGCAGGGGCGAGGACCGCTTCCTCCGGGTCGGCATCGACCTGGCGGCACTCGCCACGCTGATCTTCGTCATCCTCACGGGCGAATTCCCCCATCCGATCCCGGCCCTGGAACTCGTGGCGCTCGTCGTCGTGGCGGCGGCAACACGCCGGTTCGGGCTCGCGCTGCCGGGGAAGGGCTTCGCGTCATTCGTCCTCGGCGTAGTGCTGTTTGCGGTGCTGCATCGCGGATGGGGATTCGGCGTCCTGATGGCGCCGCTGGGGATGCTGGCCGGCGACCTTCCGCTCCGCAGGCTGAGGCTGCGCACGGCCGTCGCCAACGCCGGCCACCTCACGTTCGGGACGGCCGTCGTGGGCTTCGCGTATGACCGCGTCGGCGGGTATTACGGCGCCGCCGCGTTGACGGCCCACAACCTCCTTCCGTTCCTGCTGCTCTTCGCGGGGCTTCCGCTGGTGGTAAACGGGACGTTCTACGCCGAATTGGCGCTGTCGGAATCGAGGGCGTGGGTGGATTTCCGGCTCACGCTGCGCTGGGAGTCGATCGTGTACCTGCTCAGCGCGGCGCTGGCGCTCGCCGCGCTGCAGACCGTCACGAGTGCTCTCCCCCCCACGCTGGTGGTCGGGTTCGGTGCCGGGCTGCTCGCCCTCACGATGATTGCGCACTGGATCGCCAGAAAAGGAATCCGCGCAGACGAATTGACCCTGGTGGAGCAACTCTCCCGCACGATCGCCGCAGACGTCAACCTCGAGCGCAACTTCGCCGCGATCCAGCAGCTTACGCAGCGCCTGATGCCGTGGGACCAGATGGGCTTCGCCCGCTACGACGCCTCCAGTCACCAATTCGTGAACGTGCTGGAGACGGCGCCCGATCGGCCGCCCGGATCGAGCTTCTCGGCCGATCTGGGCCTTCCGGCGGAAGCGGTGCGGCGCAGAAAACCCGTGGTCACGGCGCGCCCCGCGCTGTCGCACCGCGGATTCGCAGCTGCGCGGGGCTCCGAGATCTTCGTCCCGCTCTTCCAGGGGGACGCACTCGTGGGCGCGTGGAGCGTCCGCCACGCCGACGCAGCGATGTACCGGCAGGCCGATGCCGAGATTCTGGGGCTCATCGCGCCGCAACTGGCCCTGGTGCTGGCTATCCACGGCGTGCTGGAGCCCCTGTTGGAGTCCTCCGAGCAGACGTCCGGCTACGTGGAACAGCTCACGGCCACGAGCGAGGAGATTCACGCCTCCTCGGAGGAGGTCGCTGCGGCGGCGCAGGGCGCGGAGAGCGGAGCCGCAAACGCGGCCGAACGGGTGGCCCAGGCGGAGCAGGCGATGGTGGAGCTGCGGGCCACGTCACACGACGCCGCGCTCGCGGCTGAGGAGACGATGCGCGCGACCGAGGAAATGGGCCGGTCGGCCCAGGGCGTCCGGGCGGCAACCGCCGCAACGGCCGGCAACCTCAAGCGCATCGGCGCGACCGTCGAGGAAAGCGCCGCCGCGGTCGGTCGGCTCCGCGACGCCTCCGAGCACGTGGTCCAGTTCGCCGAGACGATCGGCGCTCTCGCTAGCCAGACCAACATGCTGGCCCTCAACGCCACCATCGAAGCGGCGCGCGCGGGCCAGCACGGAGCGGGATTCGCGGTCGTCGCGGACGAGGTGAGGCGCCTGGCCGAAGAGAGTGCGAAAGAGGCTCAGCAGGCGGGAAAGGCCACTGCAGACACCCGCCGCGTGCTCGACCACGCCGCGCAGTTGCTCGAGAAGATGCGCCGCGAAATCGAGGACGTCGCCCAGGCGGCGACCCACTGGATCGCCGAACTCGAAGGGATCGTGCGGGCGGCCGAAACGGCGGCCCACCTCTCCAACCGGATGGTGGAGTTTCCACGCCGGAACGCCGAGCGCACGGCCGAAATGCAAGCGATGTTGTCGGAGGTGAAGGCGGCCGCCCAGGCCTCCGCTGGGGAAGCCAAGGTCGTCGCCGCCGCCGCCGCCGAGCAGCTCAAGGCCATCGAGGACCTGGCCAACCGCGCCGTCGAGCTCTCAGCCAGCGCGGAGCGCTTGGCCGCCGCCTCCCGGTTTTTGAGGGGATAGGGAACCTCTGCGGGGTTGCGGAGTCTCAGGCGAAGCGCCATGATTGTCGGGGCTTGCAGGCAGCCGGGAGGCCGCGGCCGGGAGGCCGGGGGCGCCTCGGCGGGCGTGCTTGCGCTTCCTCAGGGCGACGAGCATACTCTTCGTTCGCGCGGTGTCGGATCGCGATGTGCTCGCAGAGTGCCGTCGGCGCGCTGTCTGTCGAGATCAGTTGGGGCTCCCGGGGCCACGCGCTTCGCGCGAGCCGGACTCACTTCCGCTAGGAGATTCATCATGCGTAACCGAGTAATGTTGGCCGCAGGCACTTTGGCGATTGTGCCGACGTTACTGTTTGCCCAGCAGCGTCCGGCGCAACAGCCCGCGCAGAGGCCGGCGCAGCGTCCGCCGGCGGCGCAGCCCGCACCGCGTCCGGCGCCCGCGCCAGCACAGCCGATGGTGACCGGCGCACGCGACGGAACGTGGGAATTGAGCGCGGGCGTAGGTCTGATGGGGGTGGGTCAGGGCTTCGCCAGGACCGGAAACAGTGAGTTCATGCCCGGCGGCATGCTCCGCGTTGGCTACAATCTCGACAAGAGCTGGAATCTGAGCGTGGGCACCGGCCTCGGCGTCGGCAACGGTCCCTACTTCTTTACGGGCACCACCACGACCGTCTATCTGACGCCGTCAGCGAACGTCACCTGGACGCCGGACATCAACCAGCGCACGAGCCCGTTCGTGACGGCAGGCGTCGGCATGGCCTACCAGAAGAACACGGGCAATAGCGCCGCAGCGTTCGATCTGGGTGTCGGTGTGCGCCACATGATCGGTGACGCTCTGGCCCTGCGCGTCGAGGGTGGCTTGAATGTGTTCAGCTACTCCAGCACGACGACAGGGGCTGGCCTCGTCACGGTCGGGCTGTCCTACTTCACCGGCGGCAAGAGGATACTCACGCACATCGCCGTCAACCCCGGCACCGCGACCTTGGCGTCGCTCCGCCAGACGGTGCAATTCTCCGCCGTGGCACACGACCAGAAGGGCCGGCCGATGGCAGACAAGGTGTTCAGCTGGAGGAGCAGCAATCCGTCGGTCGCCACCGTGTCCAACACCGGCGTCGTGACCGCGGTGGGTGACGGCTCCGCCACGATCACCGCGATGAGCGAGGGCGTAAGCGGGACGGCCAGCGTGATGGTGTCGCGGACTGCGGCCAACCTTGCGGTCGCTCCCGCCACCGCAACGCTTACTGCGCTCGGTGCGACCCAGCAGTTTACGGCCGCGGCGCGTGATGCGGGCAACAACCCCCTCACGGGCGTGGCCTTCACCTGGACCAGCAGCAACCCGGCCGTAGCGACCGTCAGTCCGTCCGGCCTGGTGACCGCGGTTGGCAACGGTACGGCCACGATCACGGGGAACACGTCGGGCAAGACCGCGACGGCGACGGTCACGGTGGCGCAGATGGTTGCATCGGTCAACGTGACCCCGGCGACCTCCTCCCTGACGGCGGCGGGTGCGACCTCGCAGCTGGCCGCGCAGGCGCTGGACGCGAACGGCCGGCCGATCAGCGGCAAGATGTTCACGTGGAATTCTGACGCCGCGACTGTGGCGACCGTGAGCGGAAGCGGCATGGCCACCGCCGTCGCGAATGGCGTCGCG
>DATKLR010000212.1:0-2004 GCA_035542295.1 Gemmatimonadales bacterium
GCCGCACCGATGGAGCGCCGGCCGCGACTCCCGAGGCGGCCTTGAAGAGCGCGGCCGCGGCCGCCGTGACGGGCGCGGCCCACTAGGCGTCCGATGACCTACCGCGTGACGCTGATCCCCGGCGACGGGATCGGCCCCGAGATCACCGCCGCGGCGCTGCAGGTACTGGAGGCGACCGGGATCGAGTTCGCCCGGGACCAGCAGACGCCGGCCGCGGTGGCGGTCGAGTGTCGGGGCGAGGCGGGGACCAATCCGGTCATCGGGTCCATCCGCAGCACGGGCGTCGCCTTGATCGCGACGCACGTCGCACAATTGGTGGGAGGGTGAGATGACGGACTTCAGGACAGTTGCCAGACGGCAAGTTGCGCAGTGGTTGCCGGTTGCCAGCCGCAAGGCGGGGCGGCTCGCCGGAGTGCTCGGCGCGGTCTGCGTCCTGTGGGCGGGCGCACTCAAGGCGCAGGAGACGAGCCTCACGATCTACCAGGACGGCCGGGTGCTGGTGCGGCGCGCGGTGCCCGTGCAGGTGCCCCGCGGATCCAGTACGCTGCTGGTGGATCTTGGCGCGCGCCCGACCGACATCGGCTCGCTGGTGGCCCTGGACGACGGCGTGCAGCTCAAGCGGGTGACCGGCGTGACCGGCCCGAACAACCAGCTCTCGCCCCGCGTGCAGCTGAGCCTGGAATCGGCCGAGCCGCTCCAGGCGCTACGGCTCGCCTTTCTCACGGAGGGGCTCCGGTGGCGCGCGGCCTACGCGCTGGTCGTGCGGGGCCAGGGCCGGGCGACGTTCAGCGGCCAGGCCATCATTGACAACACTGGTCAGCTCACGATGCGCGGGGCGGAGGTCCAGCTCCTGGCTGGCGACGTCAGGCGCACCGGCTATTCGCCGCAACCGATGCTACGCGGCGTGCTGCAGGCGGCGGTGACGGTGACGGGCACCATGGAGGCGGCGGGGGCGCAGGTGGTGGGCGAGACCCGCGTCTACACCCTGCCCGAGGGCGCCGACTTCGTGGCCGGGGAAACGAGCACGATCGCGCTGGTGCCGGGCGCCGAGGTGCCGGTGCAGCCGGAGTACCTGCTGCGGCCGTCGCGCTTCGGCTACACAGCCCAGTGGACGCAGCCTGAGCAGAATCTCCGCGCCGAGATCAGCTACCTGCTCCAGCGGCAGGTCGGCACGCCGTTCGGCAGCCGTCCGCTGCCTGCGGGCGTGGTGCGCGTGTTCACGCCGGACTCGGCGGGTCGGCTGCAGCTCGTGGGGGAGACGACCATTGATCACACGCCGCCCGGGAAGGAGCTTCACATCACGACGGGCGGGACCTTCGACATCACCGCCGAGCGCACGCAGGTGAGCTTCGAGCGCCGGTCCGATCGGGACGTGGTGTCTTCGTACCGGGTGGTGCTGCACAACGCGAAGGACCAGGACGTGACGGTGCAGGTGCTCGACGAGTTTCCGGGCCAGGTGGAGCTGCAGTCGAGTTCGGTCGCGGCACAGCGGCTGAGCGCGGCGAGCCTGCGGTTCCCCGTTCCCGTCCCGGCCGGCGGCGAGGCGACACTCGAGTACCGCGTGCGCGTGAAGTGGTGACGACGCTCCTCCATCTCTCCGATCTGCACTTTGGCGGCCTGGCGGACATCCGCGCTGTCGAGGCGGTCGAGGCCTTGGCGCCGGCCTTGAAGCCGGCGGCCGTGATCGTCTCCGGCGATTTCTGTCAGCGGGCGCGCGCGGGGGAATTCCAGCGGGGCCGTGCCTTCCTGCGGACCCTCGGCGCGCTCGCCCCGGTCCACGCCATCGCGGGGAACCACGACGTGCAGTGGTGGCGCGAGCCGTTCGGCGTCCCGCTCTTCGGCCGGGCGCGATTCGCCAAGTACCGGCGGTACCTGGGCGAGGACCTGGCCCCGACGCTCTCGGTGGACGGCGCGGTCATCTGCGGCGCGAACACCGCGCACGGACTGTCCCTCGGCTCGCTGACGTGGAACCCGCGCGACCTGACGGTGAAGGGGCACCTGACG
>DATKLR010000213.1:0-9978 GCA_035542295.1 Gemmatimonadales bacterium
GCGGTCGATGAGGAGGAAGTAGACCGTGGCGCTGTTCCAGAAGTCCGCCGGGCGAGCCGTCACTCCCGCCCGGACCTGTCGGAACCGGGTCTCGGTCTCCGGCGCCCGGTGGATGCACGCAGCGAGGGCGCAGGCGCCCAGCCCGACGAGCGCCGCGGTGCGCAGGGATCTGTTCACGTGGCCGCCACCCTTTCTCCGTCTTCGTCCCGCACCCGCAGCGTCAGAGCGGCCGCGAGCAGCAGTGACGCGCCGCCGACCACGAGGGCATAGATGGCCTGCCCCCCGAACAGGCGACCGACGCACAGGCCCAGCACCGCCGCGGCGATGATCTGCGGGATGACGATGAAGAAGTTGAAGACGCCCATATAGTACCCCATTTTCGACGGCGGCAGCGACCCGGTCAGGATCGCGTAGGGCATCGAGAGGATGCTCGCCCAGGCGATCCCCACGCCCACGAACGAGACCAGGAGCCAGCCGGGCTCGGCGATGAGATAGACCGAGAGGTACCCGAGCGCGCCGCACACCAGACAGATCGCATGGGCCACCTTCCGGCTGGTCTTCCTGGCAAGCACGGGAATCGCGAACGCCACCACGGCGGCGATGCCGTTGTAGGCGGCGAAGAGGACGCCCACCCAGTTCGCTCCCTCGTTGTAGCGCGCCGAGGTCGTGTCGCTGGTGCCGTAGACGTGACTCGTCACCCCCGCGGTCGTGTAGATCCACATGGCGAACAGCGCAAACCAGGAAAAGAACTGCACCCAGGCCAGCTGCTTCATCGTCAGGGGCATGTCCTGGAAGTCGTTGATGATCGTGACGAACCCACTCCCTGTCCGCCCGCCGCGCTGCAACATCCCGCTCGCGATCAGCAGCAGGCCCACCACGAGCGTCCCGGCCGACAAGACGATCACCTGATACGCCTGGCCGTACGCCAGCGCGACACTGGCAAGCACCCCCACCAGGACGAAGAACCAGCCCAGACGGATCTGGCGGCCGCCGTGCGCGCGGTACTCCTCCGCCGTGCGTCCCTTTCGGACCTGCCCCTCCCGTGCCTGGTTCTCCGCGAAGGAAGCCATCTCCTCGGGGGAATACTCCTTGGACCGCAGGACGGTCCACAGCACAGCGCCGAAGAAGACCGCGGCGCCAAGATAGAACGACAGCTTCACCGACGCGGGGATTATCCCCTCGGGAGCCGTGTTGGCGACACCGAACACCTTGGTGAGGAGCCACGGCAGCGCCGACGCCACGACTGCACCGGTCCCGATGAAGAAGCTCTGCATCGCGAAGCCGGTGGTGCGCTGCGCCGAGGGCAGGTTGTCACCCACGAAGGCGCGGAACGGCTCCATCGAGATGTTCACGCAGGCGTCCTGGATCCACAGCATCCCCGCTGCCACCCACAGCGCCGGGGAATTCGGCATCATGAGCAGGGCCAGCGACGCGAGAATCGCCCCACCCAGGAAGTACGGCCGCCGCCGGCCGAGCCGGTTCCAGGTCCGGTCGCTGAAGTAGCCGATGATCGGCTGGACCACGAGCCCCGTGACGGGCGCGGCGACCCACAGAATCGGGATGCTCTCGACCTTGGCCCCGAGGGTCTCGAAGATCCGGCTCTGATTCGCGTTCTGGAGCGCGAAGCCGAACTGAATGCCGAGGAAGCCGAAGCTCATGTTCCAGATCTGCCAGAAGCTGAGGTTCGGCTTGGACCGCGCGGCGACGTGGGATGCTGCAGTGGGTGACGTCATCGGTGACCTGGGTGTCAGGTGTCGGGTGCCGGGTGTCGCGTCACGCCCGCTTCCGGGCGCGGTCGAGCCGACGGAGCAGCGCGTCGACGTCGCCGTCGGCGAAGATCTCGTCGAGCAGCTTGCGCATCGGGCTCTGCCAGTTCGGACGGTCCGAGGACCTCGTGCCGGGGAGGTTCACCCGGCGCTCCTCCAACCACAGGTCCTCGATCCAGGGCACGACGAGCGGGCTCCTCGACCGGCCGAGCCACTCGAGCAGGGCCTCGAGGAGCGCGCGCGGATCGTCGGCACTGCGCTTGAGGCGCCGGGCGAGCCGCCCCACGGCTCGCGCGCGCTCCGCGCGGACATCCGGCACCGCCGACTCGGGCAGCAGCCGATATCGCACCCGCTCCGGCACGTCCGAGGCGGCCAGCCACCCCGCCAGGGTCGGCGTATCGTGGGTGCCTATCAGCGCGACGTCGGACGCGGTCGGGGGACTCACGCGCTCGTCACTGCTGGCCTGGAACTGGGCCAGGTACATCCCCCAGATCCGGTGGCGCGGCAGAGCTTCGTCAATCTCACGCGGGACGTTCCCCAGGTTCTCGCCCACCACCTCGCACCGATTGCGGCTCGATTCCAGCGTGAGAACGGCGAACAGCTCCTCGGCCGGGTACGAGACGTACGTGCCCTGGTGCAGCGGAAAGCCGTGCGGGATCCAGTAGAGCCGCGTCCAGGCCATGATGTGGTCCACGCGGAGCAAGCCCGCCAGCCCCGCCTGGCAGGCGATGGTCGCGGCGACGTAGCGGTGCCCCTCGCGGCGGGACGCGTCGGGAAGCACGGGCGAGAAGCCCCAGTCCTGCCCGCTGGGAAACCCCAGGTCGGGCGGAGCCCCGACCGACATCCCGTCTCCGAACAGGGTCTGCCGCGACCACGGGTCGTAGCCGTCGGGGTGACCGCCCACGGCCAGATCCAGTCCCAGTCGGAACGCGTCCCGATCCAGCCGCTCCCGGAGCGTGAGGAGCTGGCGGCGCACCAGCGACTGCGCGACGAGGTGGAAGCGCTCCTCCGCCGCGTCCACGTCGCCGGGCCCGAGCGTCCCCGCGCGCGCCCGCGCCGGCCAGGCCCGCCAGCTCCTGCCGAGCCGCGCCTGCGCCCCGCGGAATCGGGCGTAACGCCGCAGCTCCTCGTCGAGCTGCGAAGCCGGCGGGACCGGATGATCCGCGAGCGCCGCGCGGACCTCAGCGTCGGCCCGCGTGACGTCCAGCGTCGACACGGTCGCCGCCGCGCGATGCGCGTCGCCGAGATCGAGGATCAGCTCCGACCAGAAGAGCCGGCTCACCGGCGAGTAGGGGCTCGGCTCCGGCGGTTCGGTGTTGAACGTGGGATTGAGCGGCAGCAGCGTCACGAGATCTCCGCCGCGCTCGCCGAGCCAGCGGCACACCGTCTCGAGGTCCCGGAGATCGCCCACGGAGCGGCTGCGCGCCGAACGCAGCGCGGCCAGGTGTGCGCCGACCCCCCAGCTGCGAAGCGAGCCGGGGCGGCGGAATGCGCGCACCGGAGCCGCGATGACCGTCGCCGCCTCCCGTCCCGCGCGGGTCTCCACGGTGAGAACGTGGTAACCGGGGGGCAGGCGGCGCGCAGCGCGGAGCATTCCACGGACAGCCTTGAGCGGGACGTCTTCTCCGCCATCGAGGCGCAGCTCCGCGCGCACATGCTCGCCGTCGCGGATCGCCACCGGAGGGAGGGCTCCGTTCCATGCCACGAGGACCGGCGGCAACCGCCCGGCCTCGTGGCGTGCACGGCGCGCCCGGAGCGCGCCGGCGGCGTCGCCGGGCCGGGCAACCGGAGCGCCGAGCGCGGCGCAGACGCGGACGAGCGTTTCGGGAGCGACCGTGACGCGCTTCCCGAGCCCGTCCGTGTAGCGGGTGTGCACGCCCATCGCCGCGGCGAGGGATCGAAGCGCCTTGAGATCGTCCATACGCTCCTGGCATCGGTCGGCCGGTGGAACTACTATGACCTGATGGCGGCGCCGCTGACCTTTCCCGCCCGTCGACCGGCCGCTCGTCGCTACCGCGGCGAGCGGGATCGGCGCCGCACCCAATGATGGGGACGCGCCGACGCGCCCGCCAGCTTGCCTGTGCCGCGCTCGCGTCGGCTCTGGCGGCTGCGTGCGAGCACTCGGCCACCAGCTCCTCGCGGCTCCCCCCGGCCATGTTACTCGGCGCCGACATCTCCGCTCTGGGCAGGATCGAGCAGGCCGGCGGCGTCTTCCGCGACGGCGGCCAGGCCAGGGACGCCGTCGCAATCCTGCGGTCCCGCGGAGTCAACCTGTTCCGGCTGCGCCTGTTCGTGAATCCGAACGACTCGGACGTGCAGGTCAACGACCTTCCGTACACCATACGGCTCGCCGGACGGATCAAAGCCGCCGGCGCGAAGCTCCTGCTCGACATCCACTATTCCGATACGTGGGCCGATCCGAGCCACCAGACGACGCCGGCCGCGTGGGCCGGCCTCGGCCTCGCCGCCCTCGAGCAGGAGGTCGAGACCTACACCGACAGCGTCGTGACGCAGCTCAAGCTGGTCGGGGCGCTGCCGGACATCGTGCAGGTCGGGAACGAGATCGACAGCGGCATGCTCTGGCCGCTGGGCGAGCTGTATGTGGCCGGCGCCGACACGCTCGCGGAGTGGACCCGGTTCGCCGCGCTGCTCACGGCCGGCATCAAGGGCGTGCGGGACGCGCTCGCTCCGGGCGACAGCGTCCGCATCATGCTGCACTACGGGCAGGGCGGGAACGAGGGTGGGACGCAGTGGTTCTTCGACCACATGGCCGCCTATGGCATTCCCTACGATCTCATCGGCCTGAGCTACTACCCGATCTGGCACGGCCCGGTCAGCGGCCTGCAGGCGAACCTGGTGGCCGCGGCGGTGCGCTACGGCAAGGACATCATCGTGGTGGAGACGTCGTATCCGTGGCGCGCCGGCGGCTGGGAGTCCTGGGTGACGGGCCAGTCCGCCATGGCGTGGCCGGTTTCTCCGGCGGGACAGGCGCAGTTCGTACGGCAGCTCGTGGACGTGGTCGCGACGACGTCACACGGCGCCGGGGTGATCTGGTGGTACCCGGAGGCGATCCAGGTTCCAGGCCTCTTCATCTATGCAGGCGGCTCGCTCGCGCTGTTCGATTCGACGGGCAACGTCCTGCCCGCCGCCGCGCAGCTCGGGACGCCCTAGCGCCGCGAGAGCGGCGTCACCGGGAAGGCATCACGGCGCGCCGGCGTCGCCCCGCCGCCCGCCCCGCAGCGCGAACGCGAGCATCACGAGGCCGAAGGCGAGCAGCACCAGTCCCCACCACAGGTTCACGTTGATCCCGAGCGAGCGCGCGTAGATCGACCGATCCGACACGAGCCCGTACACCACCAGGATCGCGCCCAGCAGGGTGAACATCATCCCGATCGGCAGCCGGACGTCGAGTTTCATCGCGCCCTCACCAGAAGATAACGTTGAGCACGACCGTGAGCCCGAGCACGATGACGCCCAGGGTCGCCGGCTGCTTGTACCACGGCGACTCGCGGTCCTTGAGTCGCGGCGTCAGGGCGTAAACGAGCCCCTTCAGATCTTCGTCCGACTTGTTGCGCTTCGTGAGGAGCGAGATCACGATCGTCGCCGCGAAGCAGGCCGTCCACGCGAAGATCGCGGTCCAGAAGTTCTGCGCCATCTCGCTCGGATAGGTGTGCAGCACGGTGCCCAGGAACCCGCCCTTGATGCCGGGAACGTCGCCCAGCGGCAGGACCAGGCCGTTGTGGAGCGCCGCCACCCCGGTGCCGATCAGGAGGCCGAAGAAGGCCCCGTGGCCCGTGGTGCGGCGCCAGAACATCCCCAGCAGGAACGTCGCGAACAGCGGTGCGTTGACGAACGCGAAGACCAGCTGGAGCATGTCCATGATGTTGTTGAACCGCGTCGTGACGTACGCTGCGGCCACGCTGAACAGGATGCCGAAGATCGTGGCCGCCTGCCCCATCCTGAGGTAGTGGGTGTCCGACTGCCCCGGCCGGATGTACGACTGGTAGATGTCGTAGGTCCACACGGTGTTGAACGCCGTGACGTTGCCGGCCATCCCCGACATGAACGACGCCATCAGCGCGGTGAGCCCCAGGCCGAGCAGCCCGGTCGGGAGATAGTGTCCGAGCATCACGGGCACGGCGAGGTTGTAGTTCGGCGTGCCGTCGGCGCCAAGGGGCAGCAGGCCGCCGCGGGTCACGTGCAGCGCGATCGCGATCATCCCCGGCACGATCACGAGGAAGGGGAAGAGCATCTTCGGGATCGCCGCGAGCAGCGGGGTGCGCCGCGCCGCGCTCATGGAGTTGGCCGCCATGGCCCGCTGGACCACGAGGAAGTCGGTGCACCAGTAGCCGAAGGACAGCACGAAGCCGAGTCCCATCACCAGGCCGAACCACTCGACGCCCATCGGGTTCGCGTGCGCGTTTCCCACGTACCGCCACGAGTGCGACCACGCCCCCGGCGCGAACCCCGCCTGCGTCGCCACCGTCTGCAGCTTGGCCGTGAGCCCCGCCCACCCCCCGACGTCCTTGAGGCCCAGGAGGACCAGCGGCAGGAAGCCCAGGACGATGAGGAAGAACTGCAGCACCTCGTTGTAGATCGCGGAGGTGAGCCCGCCGAGGAAGATGTAAACGAGGACGATGGCAGCCGACGTCAGGATACTGACGTTGAAGTTCCAGCCGAGGACCAGCTCCAGCAGCTTCGCCAGCGCGTACATCGAGATGCCGGAGGAGAACACGGTCATCACGGCGAACGTGATCGCGTTGAAGCCGCGCGTCTTCTCGTCGAAGCGGAGCTTCAGGTACTCCGGGACGGAACGCGCGCGGGAGCCGTAGTAGAACGGCATCATGAAGATCCCGACGAACACCATCGCGGGGATCGCGCCGAGCCAGTAGAAGTGGCTGGTCATCATGCCGTACTTGGCGCCGGAGGCGCCCATCCCGATCACTTCCTGCGCGCCGAGGTTGGCGGACATGAACGCGAGCCCGGCGACCCAGGCGGGAATCGCACGTCCTGACAGGAAGAAGTCCTCGCCGCTCTTGACGAAGCGCCGCAGCGTCCAGCCGATGCCGAGCACGAAGGCGAAGTAGACGATGAGGATGACGTAGTCGATCGCGCCGAGCTGGATGTGGTGCACGAACCGCTCCTCTCTACCTCGTTGCGCTCCGTGGGTCCGGACTCACCGTGAACGTCTGCGTGTACGTCTGCCCGTTCACCGTGAGCCTCGCCGTGAACGTGCCGGTCAGGAGCGTGCGCGGACGGCCGAAGAAGCCGCCCCCGCCGCCGCGCTGTCCCGGCGGCGCGGGCGCGACCGGCAGCCACACCACGCGGTGCATCCCTGCGGCCCCCGAGAACGGCTCGCTCGTCGGCCGCCACAGGGAGGAGACGCGGGGCAGGCCGCCCGGTGCGCCGCCGGCCTGGGCCGCCGGCGCCGGCGCGGTCGAGAAGGTCCGGAGGCTGTTCCCGCTCGCGTCCAGAATCTCGAGGGTGACGGGTCCGCGCGCGTCCGACTTGAGCCAGTAATCGATCACCGCCCCGCTCGGCGGGTTCGGCGCCTGCGGCTCGTCCCACTGCAGCGGTGTGCCGTCGTCTCCGCCCTGGATCACGTTGATCGCGTCGGCGGGCTTGAACAAGTACGCGTCGGCCGCGAGGACCGCGTCGCCGATCTGCCGGAGCGGGCTGATGTCGTCGACGACCCAGAAGCCCCGTCCGAACGTCGCGACGATCAGGTCGTTGCCATAGACCGCGAAGTCGCGGACGGAGACCGTGGGCAGGTTGAGCTGCAGCTGCTGCCAGTGCTCGCCGTCGTCGAACGAGAGGAACGCACCGCGCTCCGTTCCGGCGAACAGCAGGCCCCGCCGCGCCGGGTCCTCCTTCACCACGTGCACGTAGACCCCGGCCGGCAGCCCCGAGGTGACCTTCTGCCACGTCTTCCCCAGATCCCGGGTGCGGTAGACGTAGGGCTCGAAGTCGCCCAGCTGGTGGCGATCGACGCTCGCATACGCCGCGGTGACGTCGAAGTGCGACGCCTCGAGCATCGTGACCCGGCTCCACGACGTCAGGTCGGGCGGCGTGACGTTCTGCCAGTTCTGGCCGTCGTCCTGCGTAAGGTGGATCCAGCCGTCGTCGGTCCCCACCCAGACCGCCGGCGCTGAGAGCGGGGACGGGGCGATCGTGTAGATGACGCCGCGCTTGCGGCCGTTGTCCGCGTCGGCCGCGGCCGCCGCGTCGAGGTTCGGCGGCACGCCGGGATCGGGCCGCGTCAAGTCGGGGCTGATGCGCGTCCACGTGTGCGCGCCATCCGTCGTCTTGAACAGGAACTGGTTCGCGTAGTAGAGCGCGCGCGGATCGGCCGCCGAGAGCACCAGCGGCTGCGTCCAGTCGGTGCGCGCGGGCTCCGGCGCCTGCGGCGCCGTCGTACCCGGGACCGCGCGATTGAGCTCCAGGTCCCACCTCGTGCCCGACCCGCCGTACACGATCCCGGGGTGCAGCGGGTCACCGGCCGTGCAGCCGCTCTCCCCCGCCCCGCCCATCGGCTCCCAGTCGCGCATCGAGATCTGGGCGAACTTGCCCCGGCTCCTGATCGCCACGGCGCCGCTGTCCTGTTGTGCGCCGGTCACCCAGTACGGGAAGCGGTAGTCCACCGACACGTGGTAGATCTGCGCCGTCGGCTGGTTGAGCCACGAGCTCCACGTCACGTTCCGTGGGTCTTGCGCCCGCGCGTTGCGCGTGACGACCGTGCCCTGGTCCGAGGCGACGATCAGCGTCTCGGGATCGTCAGGCGAGACCCACACCTGGTGGTAGTCGTCGCCGCCGGGCGAGCCGCGCAGCACCTCCCACGTCCGCCCGCCGTCGCGGCTGCGGTTCACGTCGATGTTCGGGACGTAGACGACGTCGGGGTCCCGGGGATCGACGGCGATCTTCTCGAAGTACCAGCCGCGACCCCAGAGCAGCGGATCGGACGAGAGCTTCCGCCACGTCGCCCCGGCGTCGTCGGAGCGGAAGACGCCCCCCTGCCCCGGCGGAGCCTGCGGTCCGAACGGCCCTGCCGCGGCGGGCGCTGGCGGCGTCGGAGCAGCCTCTTCCGGCGCGGGATCCAGACAGTCCACCACCGCGTAGACGCGCGCCGGCCGGCTTGGAGCGACCGCGATGCCGGTCCGCCCGATCGTGCCGGTCGGCAGACCGGCCGTGAGCTGCTTCCACGTCGTTCCGCCGTCGGTCGACTTCCAGATGCCACCGCCCGGCCCGTTGCTCGGCGCGTATACGAACCACGGCGGCCGCCGCGTGTTCCAGAGACCCGCGTACACCACCCGCGGATTGGTCGGGTCGACGACGACCTCGACGGCGCCGACGTTCTCATCCCGGTACAGCACCTTCTCCCAGCTCCGGCCGCCGTCCCGCGACCGGAAGACGCCGCGCTCGGGGTTCGGGCCGTACAGCGACCCCAGCGCCGCGACGAAGACGACGTCCGGGTTCCGGGGGTCCACGGCGATCTTGCCGATGTGCTGGGTGCGCTCCAGGCCGAGGTGCGCCCAGGTCTTGCCGCCGTCGGTGGACTTGTAGACGCCGTCGCCGTAGCCGGCCGAGTCCCGCAGGGTGGACTCGCCGCTGCCCACGTACACCACGTCCGGATGGGACGGCGCGACGGCGATGGCCCCGATGGAGGAGGCCGGCATCGCGTCGAAGACCGGCGTCCAGACGCGCCCGCCGTCGATCGACTTCCAGACGCCGCCGCCTACCGACCCGAAGTAGAACTCGTTGGGGCGACCCGCCACGCCCGCCACCGCGTCGGCGCGCCCGCCGCGGAACGGGCCCAGCATCCGCCAATGCAGGCCGGAGTAGAGGCTCTCGGGCTCCTGTGGGCTCGAGGACGCGGACCGGGCAGCACCCGGCGCCGCTGCGAAGGCGTGGCCGAGCCATGGGCGCGCCACGACGACGCCCCATCCCGCCTGGCCGACCAGCACCAGGAAGTCGCGCCGGGGGAAGCCGGTCGTCCCCGGCGCCGGAGACTCCCGGCGCACCGTCAGGCTTTGGGAGCCGCCGGCGGTGCCGTCGGCGCCTCAGGACCCGCCGTCGAGATCCCGAACGGGACGTAGCTCGGACAGAACGACACGAGACTGGTCAGGAGGAACAGGACCGCCACGATGCCGAGGATCAGTGCCAGCGTCCCGCCGAGCACGCCGGTGAAGTACAGCACCCCGATGATGACGGCGAT
>DATKLR010000214.1:0-4410 GCA_035542295.1 Gemmatimonadales bacterium
ATGGACGAGCGGTCGCTGGCCCGGTCGGCGTCGGGCGGGGAGCTCTCGCGCATCATGCTCGCGCTGAAGGCGGAGCTGGCGCGGCACGACGCGGTGCCGACCCTGGTTTTCGACGAAGTGGATCAGGGCGTCGGCGGGCACGTGGGCGGCCGGGTGGCGGCGGCGCTGGCCAGCGCTGCCGGGACGCACCAGGTGCTGGTGATCAGCCACCTGCCCCAGGTCGCCGCCGCGGCGGCGCGCCACCTGGTGGTGACCAAGGCGGCCGCCGACGGCGCGGCGCAGGTGGACGTCAGGGAAGTGCGGGGGAGCGACCGGGTCGAGGAAGTCGCGAAGATGCTCGGCGGGGATGCGTCGCTGGAGACGGCGAAGCGCCACGCCGCGCAACTGCTCAAGAAGTCAAAGTAGGGTCGGGCTAGAAGATCTTCAGGTACGCCCGCAGCTGGATCCGGAAGATGCTCGCCTGTGGCACCCGACCGCCGCGTCCCCACACCGTGTTCTCGTAGCTCACCGTCAGGATGTACGGCAGCGACGCGGTGCCCGCGAGGTAGCGCGACAACGTGTTGAACGTCACGGCGCCGCCGATGCGCGACAGCTTCTGGTCTGTATCCTGGTCGAGCACGCCGGCGCTCATTCCCACCCGCGCGGAGTCGGCCGGGTTCACGTAGCTGTAATGCGTCTGCGCCTGGTTGAAGTAGCTGTACATCAGGCGCACCGAGAAGGCGTCGTCGAGCATCCAGGTGGGCGCCACCTCGACGCCGAACCAGGCGCCCGGCTTGCGATGCACCATCGCGAGCTGCGCGATCGGGGCGAACGGGAGATCGGGAGGCGTGACGCGGCGCTCAAGGTCGTCGGCGCGTGCTTCGCCCATCCGGGCGACCGCATGGACCAGGAAGTTGCTCCCGAGGATCACGTCGTTGGCGAGCGCGGCCTCCACCGCGAACTGGTGCGTTCCCGTCCCGAGGTCCAGAAAGCTGCTGGTGTAGGCCGTGCCGCCGGTGGGGAACTGGACCGTGACCAGGACCTGGCCACGGTACCGCTTCCCCTCGGCGAGCTGGTATGTGGCGTGGGCGGTGATGTCGCCGATGCCCGTGCGGACGATGGTGCCGATCGTATCACCGGCCAGCGGGAGCGTCGAATCCGAGAAGAAGCGCTCGAGATCGGCGCGGGTCGTCGCGCTGTCGGGCAGCGCCAGCGCCGTCTTGAGCGCCGGCAGCGTCACTCCGTTGGACGCATACAGCGCGGCCAACTGCCGATAGCTGGTCTCGGCGCTGCTGAGCCGGGAACCGACACTGTCGCCGGCGAGTGAAGTGCCGAGGGGAAGGAGCGCAGAGTGGGCCAGGTACCCGAACGGCTGGAGCCGGGAAAGCATCGCGAGCGCGGAATCGCGCAGGGACGCCGGCCCGCTGTTCGCCTGCTGCTGCAGGGCGGCCAGTGCCGCGTCCACCTGGGAGCGGAACGGCGAGACGGAGTCCGGGTTCGCGAACGCGACATTGCTCCGCTTGCCGGTCGCCGTGTCCACGGCGAAGTTCACGTCCACCCGGCTCCGCACGATCGGCACCGTGACGCCGATGGCGAGCCGGCCGGTGAGACCGTACTCGAGTCCGATCGGGATGGTGCGCACGCTCGCGTTCATCACCGCGGTCGTGTGGCCGAGGTTGAGCGAGAAGGCCCCGAGGAGCCCGCTGGCGGCCTGGATGTTGCGCTGGAGCGGGCCCAAATAGGGCAGCGACTGGGTGCCAAGGGACTCGGCCTGGAAGGCCAGGTTGATCGGCACGGGGGCGCCGTCGGCGTAGCCCGGGATGCCCAAGCCGTACCAGTGATCGTAGCTGAGCCAGTAGGGCGTGATGTCGAAGCGGAGGGTCCCGCGCGCGACGGGGACCGCGAACTCGGTCTGCGCGCGCAGCGGTGCGGCGAGCGTGGCACCGGCGCCGATGCAGAGGGTGGCGGCGATTGCGATGCGCAGGGCGGGTGCCGTCATCGGCAGGAAGTGTAGTGGCAAACGCGTTGCGAGTCGAGAGTTGCGAGTTCAAAGTCGAGAGTCGGGAGTCGTGAGTGACGGCTAGTCCTGTCGAGCGCGCTGTGGTCCTGTTCCGGACCACCTATCGGGTCGACCCTTGCGCGGTAGCCTCGGCGCCGGGCCGCGTCAACCTGATCGGGGAGCACGTGGACTACCACGGCGGCCACGTGCTTCCGATGGCGACGGCGGAGCGGACCGCCGTGGCGGTGGGCCCGATGTCGGGGACGTTCCGGGGGGTGTCCGAGGAGGCGCCCGCAGTGGAACTCGCCTGGCCGGTGGAGCGCTCTGGGAGCTGGGCCGACTACGTGGCCGGGGTGGCGAGGCTGCTCGCGCCGCGCGCCGCGTCCCGGGCGGATGGACTCGCCGTGGCCGTCGCGAGCGACGTTCCCCTGGGCTCCGGCCTCAGCTCATCGGCGGCCATCGAGGTCGCGGCGGCGGCCGCGCTGTCCTCGTGGTGGCAGCTCCCGCTCGAGCCGCGCGGCCTCGCCGCGGTCGCCCACACGACCGAAACCGACTATGTCGGCGTCCCGTGCGGGGTGATGGACCAGATGGCATCGGCACTCTCGCCCGAGGGCGCGGCGCTCCTGCTCAACTGCGCCACGCTCGAGACGCGCGCGGTCCCGGCCCGGCTGGACATCGTCCTGGTGGACTCCGGCGAAGCGCACTCACTCAGGAAGGGCGCGTATGCGGAGCGGCGGCGTGAGGGCGATGCGGCGATGGCCGCGCTGCGGGCGGCCATCCCGGGTCTCCAGTACCTGGTGGACGTGCCGGCGGCACGGATGGACGAAGTCGCGAAACTGCCGCCCCCGCTCGACCGTCGGGCGCGGCATGTGATCGAGGAGAACCAGCGGACGCTGGCGGCGGCGCGCGCCCTGGAGACGGGCGACCTGGCCGCATTCGGGCGGCTGGTCTACGCGTCCCACGAGTCCCTGCGCGACCTGTACGAGTGCTCGACGCCGCGTCTCGACGCGATCGTGGCCGCCGCCCGCAAGGTGCCCGGCGCCCTCGGCGCGCGCCTGGTGGGGGCGGGCTGGGGCGGTTGGGCGCTGGTGGCTGCGGAGAGCGGCCGCGGCCCGGACGTGGCGGCGGCGCTACGCCGCGACCTCACCCTTCCAGCGACGGCGGTGCGGGAGGAGCGACCGGGCCACGGGGTGACTGTCGGGCGCTGAGCTTGGGGGCGGGCGGATGTGAAACGGGCGGTCACCCGAGGGTGGCCGCCCGTTCGCTTCGCACTGACCCGCGCGTCAGGGCGGTGTCAGCGTCGAGCCGTACTTCGCGTTGATCGCGGCCACGAACGCGTCGGCAACAGCCTTGTGCCCTGCGGCGGTCGGGTGAATCCCGTCGAGAGAGAAGAGCGCTCCAAAGAGCGTGGCCGGCGTGGCGAAGTTCGGGAACGCGGGGATCAGCGTCTTGTTCGCCGCCAGCAGGCCGTTGAAGTCCACGTACGCCCAGCCGCGCGCGATCGCCTGCAGGTGGATGAAGCTGTCGATCTGGACCACTTCAGTGGCAATGGCCGCGACGGTGGCCGGTGTGAGGACGAATCCCCCGCTGGCCACGGTGGACACCCCGGCTGCGGTAGCGGTTCCAGCGGCACAGTTGAGGGTCGCCGCCGCGCTTGCGGCCAGAGCACCGGTGATCGCGGCGGTGGCTTTGAAGGTGACCAGCATCTGATCGCCAACGCCCTTGCCAGGATAGAGCGCCGAGGCGATGCATGAGCTATCCACGGCGAACAGCGGGGAGCTATACGGCAACGTGGCGGGCGGGAGCCCCGCCGCAGCCGGGCAGTAGGCACCGCCGTTGTGCAGACACCAGAAGATCACGCCCGCGCTGAAGTGCGGGATCACCGTCACATTCGGGACGTTGGCGACCGCCACCTTGGCGCCCGTGGCCTGGACGGTGTCCGCGATGGCGGTCCACTGGTTCTCCAACGTCGCCAACGGCGTGAGCAGGGCGGCGTTGCCGTGCGTGGCCGCGCCCAGGACATCGTTCGCGCCGATCTCCAAGGTGACGAAGGTCGGCACCGCCGCCTTCACGATGTCGATCGGGTTCCGGTCACCCGTGATGAACGACGCGGCCTTCAGCGTGTCGGTTGGCGGATAGCTCAGGTCCGTGATCTTGAGGACCTGCGCGGCGCGGATGCTCGGGACGCCCAGGTTGTTCTGGTACGGCCGGACGTACGACGGGTTGATGAGAGTGCACGTGGTCGCGGTCCCGCCCACATAGGTGTTCGTCAGCGGGTTCGAGTACGGCGGCGTGCATCCCGGCGCCGGGAAGCTCGGATAGAACCAGTTGACCCCCGGCGTGAGCCCCATCGCCCGGGCGAGCAGGTACGGGAACGCCTGCTTCTGGGTGCTGTCGTTGATGCCGCCCGACTGGACGCCGGCGCTGATGCT
>DATKLR010000215.1:0-6894 GCA_035542295.1 Gemmatimonadales bacterium
AGCCCCGCTCCGATGGGGCTCTCCCGGAGCGGGGCTCGGTGCGTGGGATCCGTCGCTGGGCGCTAGCGGGAGCCCTTGCGCGTCGGGACCAGCCCCCGGTCCTCGAGCAGCGGCTCGACCGTCGGGTCGCGGCCGCGGAACGCCCGGTAGATGGTGGCCATGTCGCCGGTCCCGCCGCGCGAGAGGATCAGGTCGCGGAACCGCTGGCCGTTCTCGCGCGTCAGTCCGCCGTGCTCGGTGAACCAGGCGTACGCGTCGTCGTCGAGGACCTCGCTCCAGATGTACGCGTAGTAGCCTGCCGAGTAGCCGCCACCCCAGATGTGCGAGAAGTAGCTCGAGTGATACCGCGGCGGCACCAGCGGATAATCGACGTTGAACTGCCGCAGCGCCGCGGTCTCGAACGAATCCGCGTCCGCGGGATGGTCGTTCGGCCCGAGCGTGTGCCATGCCATGTCGAGCAGCGCGGCGCCGAGGTACTCGGTCGTCGCGAAACCCTGGTCGAAGGTCGTGGTGCGCCGGATCTTCGCCACGAGATCGGCCGGCATCGGCGCGCCCGTCCGGTAGTGGCGCGCGTAGTGCGCGAACACCTCGCTTTCCAGCGCCCAGTGCTCGTTGAACTGCGAGGGGACCTCGACGAAGTCGCGCGGCATCCCCGCGAGCCGCGGGTAGGGGGCCGCATTCATGAACGCGGCCAGCGCGTGACCGAACTCGTGGAACATCGTCGTCACGTTGTCCCACGTGAGCAGGGCAGGCTGCCCCTCGGCCGGCTTGGTGAAGTTGCAGGTGTTGGTGATCACCGGCCGCGTGCCGAAGAACGCCGAGCGGCCCAAGAAAGCGCTGGTCCAGGCGCCGCCGTTCTTGTTGTCGCGCTTGAAGTAGTCAGCGTAGAACAGGCCCAGCGACGTGTCGGCGTCGAACACCTCGAACACCTTGACGTCGGGTTGATAAACCGGGATGTCGTGCCGCTCCCGGAACGTCAGCCCATAGAGCCGGTTGGCCGCGTAGAACACGCCGTTCACGAGCACGCTGTCGAGCTCCAGGTACGGCTTGATCTGCTCTTCGTCCAGCGCGTACCGTGCCGAGCGAACCTGCTCGGCGTAGAACTGCCAGTCCCACGGCTGGAGCTGGAAGCCGCCGCCCTGCTGGTCGATGAGGGTCTGCATGTCCGCGGCCTCGCCGCGCGCCTTCGCCACCGCCGGCCCGGCGAGCTGGGTCATCAGCGCGAACGCGTTCTCCGGCGTCCGGGCCATCTGCTCCTCGAGACCGTAGGCGGCGAACGTCGGGTAGCCCAGGAGCCGCGCCCGCTCCGAGCGCAGCTGGGCGATCCTGAGGATGATCTGCCGGGTGTCGTTGCTGTCGCCGTGCTCGTTCCTGAGGGTGGAGGCCTCGAACAGCCGCTGCCGGACCGCGCGGCTGTGCAGCGACGCCTGCGCCGGCTGCTGCGTCGTGTTCTGGAGCGGCAGCAGCCAGCGGCCCGTCATCCCCCTGGCCCGCGCGGCGGCAGCGGCCGCGGCGATATCGGCCGGGCTCAGGCCGTCGAGCGCGCTCGAGTCGTCCACCACCACGCCGCCGGCCCGCGTCCCCGCGAGCACCCGCCGGCTGAACTCGTTGCCGAGCTGGGCCATTTCCCGGTTGAGGCCGCGGAGCCGGTCCTTGTCCGCCGGGGAGAGGTTGGCGCCGGAGCGCACGAAGTCCTTGAAGTACCGCTCGACCACCAGGCGCTGCAGCGAATCGAGGCCCAGGCTGGTGCGGCGCTCGTAGAGGTACTTGATCCGCTGAAACAGGGTGTCGTTGAGCGAGATGGCGTCCCGATGCGCGGCCATTCTGGGCGCCAGGGCCCGCTGGATGGCCTGCAGGGTGTCGTTCGTGTTCGAGGACGTGAGGCCGCCGAAGACGCGCTGCACGCGTCCGAGCAGCTGGCCCGAGCGCTCGAGCGGGAGGATCGTGTTCTCGAACGTCGGCGCGGCGCTTTCGTGGACGATGGCCTCCACCTCGGCGAGCTGCTGACGCATCCCCTCTTCGATGGCCGGCTGGAAGTCGGTGTTGTGGATGCGGTCGAACGGCGGCGCCTGGTAGAGCAACGGGCTGGGCGCCGCGAAGGGGTTGCTGCTGGGAAGCTGCGCGCGGGCGCCCCGGCCCCAGCCGAGCAGGACGATGCTGAGGACGATCGGGAGACGACGGAGTCGGGTCATGGCGAGCTCTCTTGAGGGAGCAGGTTGAACGGCCCGCCCAAAGTACCCGCCGGCGGGAGGACGAGCCAGGCAATTCCTGCCGGGGCACTCGGCATTGCGCCGGACCGGCTCGCCGGCGCACCATCTGGCCGCTTCGGCAGGCCCGCCGTACTGTTCGTCGGCTCGTTTCATGCGGGAGGTCAAGATGCCTCCTCGCGCGGCCGCGGAGCCGGGCCGGCGTCGCCCGCCGATGGACGGAGCACCCAACCTCGAGGGTCGAATCATGTCCCAGCGTCATGTCGCGGTTGCCGAGCAGGCCGCCCAGCGGCCCGTCGCCGAGGTAAGCGCCAGGTCCCCCGGCGTGGAGCGCTACGTCGCCGCCGCGGAGCAGGCCGCGCGCCGGAGAGCCGAGGACATCGCGGCCATGCGCAAGTGCCGCTTCGACACGATCGCCGTCCACGGGCTCTACTCCATGGGCGAGGCGCTGGATTTCAACCAGGGATCGGTGATCGAGCCGATCTTCATGAGCACGTCGCAGGGCTACCGCGACTCCGACGAGATGGAGGCGGCGCTGTCGTATCAGATCCCGACCTGGTGCTACTCGCGCATCGCGAATCCGAGCCTGTACTACCTCGAGAACGTGCTCGCCCTGCTCGAGGGCTACGGGTTCGACGGGGAGACGTCCTGCTGTGCCACGTCCTCGGGCATGGCGGCGATCGCCAGCGCCGTCGAGCCGTTCGTCGCCGTGGAGCCGGAGGCGCCCCATCGGCCGATGAACTTCCTCTCCATGTGTCAGGTGTACGGCGGGACCTTCCAGTTCTTCAACGTGCGGCTGGCCCGGGAGCGCAACATCGAGTGCCGGTGGATCATCGATCCGACCGACCTGGCGGAATGGGAAGCGAAGATCGACGAGAACACCCGCTTCCTCTATGGGGAGATCCCGTCCAATCCCGGTCAGGCGTTCTTCGACGTGCGCGCCGTGGCGGAGCTGGCGCACTCGCGCGGGATTCCGCTCATCGTCGACAGCACCGTGGCGACGCCGGCGCTGCTGCGGCCGCTCATGCACGGCGCGGACATCGTGGTCCAGTCGGTCACGAAGACGCTCGCTTCGTCGGGATTCGCCATCGCCGGCGCGGTCATCGCCCGCAAGGCGCTCACCTGCCGCGTCGGCCCGGAGGAGATGAAGGCCGACTTCGCCACGTATCTGAAGAGGCTGCCGAACCGCGACTACGGCCCGAATCTCTCTCCGATGAACGCGATCCTCTCCCTGAACGACATCCGCACCCTGCGCTCCAAGATGGACCTGTTCAGCCGCAACACGATGCAGGTCGCCGAGTTTCTGGCCGAGCACCCGCAGATCGAGCAGGTGGACTACCTCGGCCTGGCCAGCCACCCGCTCCACGAGCTGGCGAGCCGGTACCTCTTCCTGGTGGACAGCGAGCATGACCGGGCATACGGCAGGCCGATCAACCGGTACGGGCACCTCATGTCGTTCCGCGTGAAGGGCGGCGCCGAGACCGCGCGGTGCATGTTCGACGCGCTGCAGCGCATCTGGCGCGCCACCGATCTGGGCCGGGTCAAGTCGGTCGCCACGATCCCGGCGATCTCCACCCACCTGCAGCAGGGCGAGGAAGCGCGGGCCATGGCGGACGTCCCGCCCAACCTGGTGCGGCTGTGCGTGGGCGCCGAGCATCCCGACGACATCATCGCGGACCTGGATCAGGCGCTGGCGGCGTGCGACGGCGAAGCGGCGGTCAGCGTGCCGGCGTCCTTCTCGGTGGGCGGCGCGTCGCGCGAGAAACCGCAGGGGAGGTAGGCATCCGCTACTACAGCACCAACCACCGGGCGGCGGAGGTGGATCTCGCGCAGGCCCTGCTGCAGGGGCAGGCCGGCGACAAGGGGCTGTTCATGCCCCGCCCGATCCCGACGATGCCGCGCGACCTGCTGAAGCGGGCGCGAACGCTCGCCTATCCGGAGCTGGCCGCGTCGGTCCTGGGGCTGTACACCGAAGGGGTCTTCCCGCCCGACGCGCTGCGGGAGATCTGTGCGGACGCCTACGACTTCGACGTGCCGCTGGAGCGGGTGGACGGCACACGGCACCTGCTGCGCCTGGACCGGGGGCCGACCGCGTCGTTCAAGGACTTCGCCGCGCGGTTCATGGGGCGCGCGCTGGGCCGCCTGGTGCGCGAGCGCGGCCAGGAGCTGCTCATCATCACGGCGACGTCCGGCGACACGGGCTCCGCCGTCGCCAACGCGTTTCTCGGCGTCGCGGGCATCCGGGTGGTCGTGCTGTTCCCGATCCACGAGGTCTCCGAGCGCCAGCGCCGCCAGATGACGACGCTCGGCGGGAACATCACGACCCTCGCGCTCGAGACCAAGTTCGACGACTGCCAGGCCCTCGCCAAGCAGGCGTTCGCCGACCCCGACCTGGCGGGCCTGAACCTGTCGTCGGCCAACTCGATCAACATCGGGCGGCTCCTGCCGCAGGCGGTCTACTACGTGTACGCGGCGGCGCGCCTGGCGGACGTCGCCGGCGGCGAGAAGGTCGTGATCTCCGTTCCCTCCGGGAACTTCGGGGACCTGATGGGCGGCCTGCTCGCCTCTCGAATGGGTCTCGGCGTGCTGCGCTTCGTCGTCGCGACCAACGCGAACGACGAGGTGCCGCGCTTCCTGGCGACCGGCCGCTACGAGAAGGTCGTCCCGTCGCGGAAGTGCATTTCGAACGCGATGAACGTCGGCCACCCGTCCAACTTCGCGCGGGTCGTGGACCTGTACGGCGGCACGATGGACGAGCAGGGCACCGTGCTCGCGCCGCCCGACCTGGCCCGGATGCGCCGGGAGCTGTTCGGCGTCAGCGTGGACGACGCTGCGACGCGCCGGACGATCGTGGAGACGTATCGCCGCCACCGCACGATCCTGGAGCCGCACGGCGCGGTCGCCTGGGCCGGCCTGGAGCATTACCTGGAGGACGACCCGGAGCACGCGGATGCCACGGCGATCTCGCTGGAGACCGCGCATCCGGCGAAGTTCCCGGAGGAGATCCGCGCCCTCATCCAGGTCGAGCCGGAGGCGCCGCAGAGCCTGCAGGGGCTCGATCAGAGGACAGAGCACTACCGCGAGATGGCGAGCGACTACCGGGCCTTCAAGGACTTCCTGCGGCGGGAGGCATGCCGGTGAAGTCGGTCATCGTCATCGGGGACGGGATGTCGGACCGGCCCATCGAGCGGCTCGGCGGCAAGACCCCGCTCCAGGTCGCCCGCAAGCCCTCCATCGACCGCATCGCCCGCGAGGGCCGCCTGGGGCTGCTGAGGACCGTCGGCCAGACCGGACCGGCCGATTCGGCCGTCGCGAACCTGGCGGTCCTGGGCTACGACCCCGCCGCCAGCTCGCTGGGGCGCGCGGTGCTGGAGGCCGCGAGCATGGGGGTGGAGCTGGGTCCGAAGGACGTCGCCGTCCGCTGCAACCTCATCAGCCTCGATGGGCCGCGCGACGACCCGCGGATCAAGAACCACTCGGCCGGACACATCTCGAACGAGGAGGCGGCGAAGCTGATCCGCGCGCTCGACGCGGAGTTGGGAGGAGGGCGGGGGCCGCAGCCGGTGCAGTTCTACCCCGGCGTCAGCTACCGCCACCTGCTGGTCCTGCGCGGCGGCTGGGCCTCGCCGGCCGTGGAGTGCGCGCCGCCCCACGACAACGTCGGCGCTCGCGTGGCCGACCTGCTGCCGCGGGCCCAGGATCCGGGCGCGGCGCTCACCGCCCAGCGCCTCATCGAGCTGTACGAGCGGGCGTTGCCGATTCTGGAGAACCACCCCGTCAACCGGGCGCGCCGGGCCGCGGGTAAGGATCAGGCGAACGCGATCTGGACCTGGTCGCCCGGGCGCCGCCAGCCGCTGAAGTCGCTCCGCGACCTGTACGGCGTGCGCGGCGCGGTCATCTCGGCGGTGGACCTGATCATGGGTCTCGGTGTTTGTGTGGGGATGGACCTGATCCGGGTGCCGGGGGCCACCGGCCTGTCGGACACGAACTACGAGGGCAAGGCCCGGGCCTGCCTCGACGCGCTCGCGGACCACGATCTGGTGTACGTCCACGTCGAGGCCACCGACGAAGCGGGCCACGCGCGAGACCTCGATCTCAAGATCCGCTGCATCGAGTATCTCGACGAGCGCCTGGTGCGGGTCATCCTCGAAGGCCTCGACGAGCGCGGGATCGAGGCCGCGATCGCCGTCCTCCCCGATCATCCCACCCCGGTCGCGACCGGCCAGCACGGCCGCGATCCCGTGCCGGTGGCGGTACGCCGCCCCGGCGAGACGCCGGACGCGATCGAGCGCTACGACGAGGTAGAGGCGGCGCGCGGGTCGCTGGGAATGCTGACCGGCGCGCAGTTCATGCGCCTGATGACGCAATAGTCCCGGACGCCGGTGTCGGTGCGGCTCGTGAAGGCCGCCCGGCCGCGATACGTTTCACGGCAAGGAGGTGCCATGAGAGCCATGTTCCTGGTCGCCCTGGGGGCCGCGCTTCCCGCCCTGCTCCCCGCTCAGACCCAGCAGCAGATGTGCACGCACCGCGGCACGGCCGAGGCAATAGCTCAGCGGCCGAGCCCGCTGGACTCGGTGCAGCTCAGCGTGGACGGCGCCGCCATCAAGGTGTGCTACGGCCGGCCCTCACTGAGGGGTCGGACGATGGTCGGCGGCGTGAATCCCTTCGGCCAGCCATGGCGGCTGGG
>DATKLR010000216.1:0-5974 GCA_035542295.1 Gemmatimonadales bacterium
AAGCTAGAACGGGGGCGTGAGGCGGGCGTGAGGCGGGCGTGAGGGAGCACGGGGCGCCGGAGCCGGCGCCCCCCGCCCCGCGCTCAGCGATTCAGCCAGTAGGCGATCTTGACCAGGAAGGTGTTGTCCGGCCGGAGCCGCAGCAGGTCGCGGAAATCGCCGGCGAAGGAGCTGGTGCCCTCATCCCCGGCGGAGCCCTGGCGCCCCTGCGTCCACACCAGGAAGAGGGTGGAGCCCGGGCGGTACTCCCACCGGAACACGACGTTCGAGCGGAACTGCTTGAAGTTGAAGCCGCCCGGGTGGTTGGTGACCGACGTGTCGGCGTACGGCTGGTAGCGGTCGACGTAGCGCGTCGCGCGGGGCGTCGCCGACAGCTCCCGCACGTCGGAGAAGGTGCCCTTCGACACGAACGGCTGCGCGTACACCTGGAGCGTCATGTCGCGGTTGATGATGTAGTCGAAGCGCGCCGTCACGCCCACCGTGTGCTGCGCCAGGTGCGCGAACGTGTAGTGCGTCGTGCCGGCGGTCGTGAAGCTGCCGTACCACTGATAGCCGAGCAGGTTGCGCTGCCAGTCGAGCGACAGCGACCCGGTGGCGCGCGTGCTGAACTTCAGGTCCACGCCCGGCGAGACCTCCTCCTGCTCCTTGTGCCCGGCGCCGCCGGTGAAGCCGTAGAGGTTCAGGTTGGGCACCACGGCGCGCCGGTCGTCGGCGCTGATGTAGACCCAGCCGTTGAAGTAGGGGTCCTGGCGCACCGCCGGCCCGCCGCGCGCACACGCATCGCAGTAGGTGGCGCCGAGCTGCCCCCAGGTGCCGCCGAAGTTCACGCCCCAGTTGCTGAGCAGGGTGGCGTGGACGTTGGTGTTCACCGCGCGCTCCACCGGCAAGCCGCCGGCAGTCCACAGCTGCATCCAGTTCCAGTTCCACTGGAAGGACTGGTAGTACTTACGCACGTGCCGGTCGAAAAAGCCGACCCAGGTCATCCAGCCCTGACGCCCGGCGCTCTGCAGGTAGCCGAGGTCGTTGATCTCGAAGCCGGGCGAGATGCGCTGGTACGACGTCTGGAAGTTGAGGTGGGCGCCCGCGATCTTGCCGAACGCCACCGCCTGCGCGTCGCCGCCGAGGACGGTGCGCGTGGTGTCGAGCGGGAGCCCGGCGTCGGGGCGCTGGTAGTAATGGGTGGCGTCTTCCTGGGTCGCGGCGATGGCCTGCGCGCTCCCCGCCACGCGGCTCCAGTCGAGCGAGCCGGACACCTCGTACGTCTTGTTGAGGAACCGCTGCCGGAAGTCCACCGCCCCGACGTAGGCGCTGCGGTGCAGGTACGGCGCGCTCCACGAATCGAGGCTCCGGTTCAC
Organism: Gemmatimonadales bacterium; assembly: GCA_035542295.1. Lineage (GTDB taxonomy): Bacteria > Gemmatimonadota > Gemmatimonadetes > Gemmatimonadales > JACORV01 > Fen-1245. The sequence goes on from DATKLR010000216.1 coordinate 1,356, forward strand.
CGCGGTCACCACCGCGCCCACGGTTCCGTTGCCGCCCTGGTAGTCCTGCTGGAGCCGGAGAATCCCGTAGTTCGTCGCGGGCTCGATGGTGACGCCGTTGATGCCCGTCATCTTCGCCGTGACCGCCTCGAGCAGGCCCATGCGCAGGCCGCCCGCCAGACGGCCCGTCAGCTTCCCCGCGCCGAGGATGGTCGTGAAGGCCGGCGAGGTCGTGTCGCCGTAGACCCCCGCCAGCTCGGGCGCGCGGCCGATGCGCCGGCTGTAAAACAGCCCCTCGCCGCTGCAGTTCACCTGGTTGCAGTTGACGTCGAACTGGAAAACGCCGCGGCCGGCGACGAAGAACGGCCGCTGCTCCGGGAAGAAGGTCTCGAAGGCGGTGAGGTTCAGCACCGCGGGGTCCGCCTCGACCTGGCCGAAGTCGGGGTTGATCGTCGCGTCGAGGGTGAGGTTGGAGGCGACGCGGTACTTGAGGTCGGCGCCGAGGCTGAAGTCCTGCTCGCGCCCGAAGCGCGGGCCCTCGATGTGCGAGATGTTCTTGGTGACGGCGTACGGCGCGGCCTCGAGGCGGCGCGGCGCCTCGAGGTCGTCGAAGCCCGGCACGTCGGCCAGCTGCGAGATCATCCCGGCGACCGACTGGCGGAACAGCGGCCAGCTGATCCGCTCGTTGTAGCGGTACAGGTCGCGATCAATGGCGAAGCGGAACGTGTGCTCGCGCTGGGGCCCGTACCGGATCTGGGAGAGGGGAATCCGGAACTCCGCGGTCCACCCCACCGAGTCCACGCGGGTCGCCACGTCCCACACGCCGTCCCACGCCCCGTCCTCGGTCCCGTCGTTGTAGACGGCCACGTCCGCTTTCACGCCCGAGACGTTCACGCCGAACTCGTAGCCGGTCCGCCGGTCGGCGTACGAGTCGAGGATGACGATGACGCGATCGGACGCCGGAAAGTTGTCGCGCCGCGCCAGCTGCCTGATGATGCTGTCCGGATGGGGATCGAAGCAGCGGATGAAGACGTAGAGGTTCGCGGCATCGTAGGCGAGCTTCGCCTCGGTCCGGAACCGCGCCGGCGCGCCCTCGGTCGGGGACCACTCCTGGAAGTCCGTGATCGCCCGCGCCGTCCGCCAGACGGCGTCGTCTTCCTTCCCGTCGAGCGCCGGCGGCTGGCTGGCGCGCATCACCAGCGGCGCGGGCGGCCGCACGCCGCGTCCGCCGGCAGTGTCCGTCCGAGCTCCCTGCACGACCAAGGCGGCGAGCATCGCAGCGACGATCATCGGCGTCCCTCGTGTAAGTGCCGGCCCGAAACGGCCCTACGGGGACGCGGAGCGGAAAGTGTCAGCCGTAGACGGCAGTGGGACTCGGGATTAAACTGGCGCCATGGCTACCTTCTTCACCGCCCGCAGCCTCGCCTTCCTGCGCGCTCTCGCCCGCAACAACCGGCGCGACTGGTTCGAGGCGCACCGCGCCGACTACGAGGCCAGCCTCCTCACGCCGATGCGCGGCCTGGTCGAGGAGATGGACGTGCGGCTGGCGCGCCTCGCGCCGGAGATCGTCGGCGACCCGAAGCGCTCGATCTTCCGGATCTACCGAGACGTCCGGTTCTCCAAGGACAAGTCGCCGTACAAGACGCACGCAGCGTGCTGGTTCTACCACCGCGACGCGAGCCATCGCGTCGGGCAGGAGAGCCACGGGGGCGGCGGGGGGTTCTACTTCCAGATCGCACCCGGCAATTCCTTCACCGGGGGCGGGATCTGGATGCCTCCGCGCGAGGCGCTCGGCAAGCTGCGCGACGCGATGGCCGAGAAGCCGGCGGCCTTCGAGCGGACGGTGACGGCGCCCGCGGTGCGGCGCCGGTTCGGCGATCTGGATGACGAAGCGGTGCTGACGCGCGTCCCGCGGGGCTACGCCCCGGACGGCCCGGCGGCGCGATGGCTCAAGTACCGGTCGTTCACGCTGGGGCGCATGCTGACGGACGCACAGGTGACGGGCCCGCGGCTCCCGGATCTCCTGGCGGCGGACTTCGCGCTGATGCTGCCGCTGGTCCGCTGGATCAACGGCGCGCTCGGCCTCGTGAGCGCGGCGCGCCGGTGAAAAAGGAGCGGTCGCGGCAAGGCTTCCCGGGTGACGTGGCGGCCGCACCCGAGCCGGTGCGGCTCGACAAGTGGCTCTGGGCCGCCCGCTTCTTCAAGACCCGGGGGCTGGCAGCGGAGGCGATCGCCGGCGGGCGGGTCGAGGTCAATGGCGCGCGGGCCAAGCACGCGAAGACGGTGCGAGCCGGCGACGCGGTCCGCCTGCGGCTCGGCCCATTCGAGCACCTGCTCACCGTGCGGGCGCTCTCGGTGCGGCGCGGCAGCGCCGCCCAGGCTGCGCGGCTGTACCAGGAGGACCCCGCAGGCAAGGCGCGCCGGCTGCACCTGGCGGAGCAGCACCGCCTGGCAGCGCACGCCTTCAGTCACGGCGAAGGCAAGCCGAGCAAGAAGGAGCGGCGCGAGCTGCTGCGGTTCAGGCGGGGCGAGTAGCCGGCCGGACCAACCTCAGGACGGAGCAGACGATGAGCGACGCCGCGCCGTACCCGTACGCCACGCACCTCAACATCCTCCACGGGGCGCTCGAGGTCGTGGACGTCCAGAAGCTGGTGGATGCCTGCACCGACCAGTGGTACAACCAGACCCTGTGCAAGGTGAACGACTCGGTGGTCCGCATGGGCGTCCTGCGCGGCGAGTACCACTGGCACAAGCACGACCGGGACGACGAGTTCTTCTACGTGGTCGAGGGCCGGTTCCTCATCGATCTCGAGGGCCGGACGGTGGAGCTGACGCCCCGGCAGGGGTTCGTCGTGCCGAAAGGCGTCGTCCACCGGACCCGCGCCCCCGAGCGCTGCGTCATCCTCATGGTGGAGAACGCGGGGATCGTGCCCACGGGCGACTAGGCGCGGTTCGCCGCGACCCCGGCCCGGCGATAGATTCGCCGCGTGGACCAGGCGGCGCTCCGGCAGGCTCTCGCCGGCCGCTACGACCTCGCCGAGCCCATCGGCGAGGGCGGTTCGGCGGTGGTGTTTCGCGCGCACGACCTGGCCGCTGACCGCGAGGTCGCGCTCAAAGTGCTGCGGCCGGAGCTCGCGTCGAGCGTCGGCCACGAGCGCTTCCTCAAGGAAGTGCGGATCGCCGCGCGGCTCGCGCACCCGCACATCGTCGCGCTGTACGATTCCGGCGTCGCGGCCGGCTTCCTCTACTACACCATGCCGTACGTGGCCGGCGGCTCGCTCCGCGCGCTGCTCCGGCACGCCGGCGTCCTGCAGCTCGGCCACGCCGCCTCGATCACGCGCCAGGTCGCCGACGCGGTCGGGTACGCGCACCTCCACGGAGTCGTGCACCGCGACCTGAAGCCCGAGAACATCCTGATCGCCGGCGCGCACGCGTTCGTCGTGGACTTCGGCATCGCCAAGGCGCTGCTGCTGTCCGGGGGCGAGACCCTCACCCGCACGGGCTACGCCGTGGGCACGCCGGGCTACATGAGCCCCGAGCAGGCCGCGGGCATCAAGGACCTGGACGCGCGGACGGACGTCTACGGCCTGGGCTGCGTCGTGTACGAGATGCTGGTGGGCGAGGTCCCCGGCGTGTGGATCACGGACGCCGCGCTCAAGGTCGGCCGGTTCACGGACGCCTCGGCGGCCCACCGGGCGCGACTCGACGCGCTCCCCGGCCGCGTGGAGCAGGCGCTCACCCGGGCCCTGGCGCTGCGCCCCGTGGACCGCTGGCCCAGCGCCGAAGCGTTCGCGGCCGCGCTGGGCGAGGCTTCGGAGGGGCCGCTGGCGCGCTATTCGGCCGCGGAGGTCCGCGCCATCGTGGGCCGCGCCGCGGAGCTGGAGGCAGGGCGCGCGACGCCGGAGCAGCTGTTCAGCGTCGGCTCCGTGGAGCGGATCGCGGCGGAGGTGGACATCCCGCTGGAGGACGTGCGCCGCGCCATGGAGGAGCTGGGGTACGCCGCCGCTCCCGCCGTCCCGGCGACGCGTCCGGCCGAGCCCGGCGCGCTCTCCCCGGTCGCGCACGCCACCGTGGAGGTGGATCGGGTGGGCAACGGGGAGGTGCCGGCCGCCGCGTTCGGCGAGATGGAGGCGGCGATCCGCCAGGCGCTGGGTCCGGGGCACGCCACCGTGTTCGACGGGGAGCTGACGTGGCGCAGCGACGGCACGGCCGGCACGGCCGAGTGCACCGTGGCGGTGACGATCACGCCGCGCGCCGGCCAGACGCGGGTGCGGCTCGCCGAGTGGCGGTGGCGGGTCCCGGGGCGCCTCGTCGGCACAGGCGTGGGCGTGCTCGCGGGCGCGGTCGTCGGGTCCGTGATCGGGTGGCTGCTGAGCGGCGGGAACCCGGCTGTCGCGCAATTGCTGATGCTCCCCGGGCTGGTCGGCGGCGCCCTGGTCTTCCGGCGCGCGGTGACGATCATGGACTCCGAGAGCGAGACGGCGCGGCTCACCGCGCTGGCCGACAAGCTGATCGCGCGGGCCGGAGCCTCCGCCGCGCCCGCCGTCGGGTCGCCGCCCCGCCTGCCGCCGACCCCCTGACTGCGGCGCCGTGCCCGAGCTGCCCGACATCACCGTCTATCTCGACGCGCTCTCCACCCG
>DATKLR010000217.1:0-12060 GCA_035542295.1 Gemmatimonadales bacterium
GCGTCGAGCACCATGCGCGGCGACGCCCCGATCGTCCCTGTGTTGAAGTAGATCCCCTTGGGCGAGATGAGGAACTGGCTCCGTACCATCCGCCAGTATGCCTCGTCGTCCTGCTGCCCCTCGGCCAGGGGGACGAACGGCTCGGCCGGCGCCGCCTCTCCGGCGCGACCCAGCCACCCCGCCCCCGGAAACGCGAGTGCGGCGCCCGCCAGCGCCGCGCTTCGCACGAACTCCCGCCGATCCGTCGTCACGGGAGTATCCTCGGCGCCCGCGCGCCGAACCACAGTCCGATGAGGATCAGCGCCCCCGTGATCGAGCCGGCCCACGCCAGCGCCACCCGCGCACGCTCGGCCCGCGGCTCCTTCTGCCCCGCCGCGAGGCTCGCATGGGCCCACGCCGCCACCCGGTTCACCAGCGGCGTCACCACTCCGATGGCGAGGACCCCGGCCAGCAGGCCGAACCCCTGCATCGCCCACAGCGACGGCGACGGCTCCGCGTGCAGGCCGACGATCTGCATCGTCATCATGATCCCGGTGAGCGTGGCCACCGCAGCCGCCGGCGCGATGACGAATCCCTGGACCTTCGCCAGCGTCTTCCAGGTGTGCGCCCACGCTTCCAGCGACGCGTTCTTCGTCTGCGGGCCCCACACCATGAACGTCAGCTGTGCGCCGAGCCAGATCGAGAATCCCGCCCAGTGCAGGAATCGCAGCATGCCGCCTACCTCCGGCCGTGCTTGACGGCGATGAAGGAGATCTCGACCCGCCCGCCGGACACGATGCCGCTCACCGCGACGGTCTCGCGCGCCGGAGGCGCGGTGGGGAAGAACTCGGCATAGGTGCGGTTCATCTCGTCGTAATCGTTGATGTCGGCCAGGTAGACCGTGGCCTGGACCACGTCCGCGGGCGACAACCCCTGCTCGGTGAAGAGCGCGTGGAACGATTCGAGGATGTTGCGCGTCTCCGCGGCGGTGCGCCCGGTCGTGAGCGCGCGGGTGGAATCGGTGACGCCGATCTTGCCTGCGAAGTAGTAGGTGCCTCCGACCCGCACCGCCTGGCTATAGGGCCGGTTGGGCTGCGGGTGGATCGCCTCCGACGCGCCCCAATGATGGGCGCAGCCGCTCAGCGCCAGCGCCGCGGCAAGCAGCACCGCCATCCTCATGGTTCGACCTCCGTGTCGCTCGTGACGAAGTCCGGGGTGATCTCCTGGCGGCCGGCGAATCCCGCGTCGATCTCGTGCCAGTGCGTCACGGCCTCCTCGCCCAGCTTCCAGCAGAGGAAGACCAGCCGGCCCTGGTGCAGTCCGTAGAAATCCACCAATCCCTGCTCGAACCCCTTGAGCAGACAGCCCACCTCCGTCAGCTCGTCCACGTAGCCGTTGATGCGGCGGGCGATCGCGTCGATCTCCCGCCGCAGCTCCAGCTGCTCCGGCGACTCGCCCCACTCGGCGCGCGCGCCGGCCGCCGCCAGCTCGTACCGCGAGACCAGGTCCTTCCAGCGGGGATGCTCGGCGACGATATCCTGCGCGATGCGCCGGATCAGCGGGAGGGCGCTGTTGGCGCGCTCGACCGTGAACAGCCTGATGTCCGTCACGTCGCCGCCCCCGCACCGGGCACCGCCGCGGGTCCGTGCGTCCGTGCGTCCGTGCGCGCGCGCAGCGCCAGGGCGGCATGGGCGGCGCGGTAGCCCGCGTCGATGAAGTCGGCGGTGCGATTGAACGCGAACGTCCCGTGCGGGTCCACCGGCGGCTCCACCAGGACCAGCGGCGCGCGTCCCGGATCCGCCCGCCAGGCCTCCACGGCCCGCGCGCGCTGGTCCGCCATCGCGATCGCCATTGCGCGGTCGTGCGCCTCGAGCAGGGCCGGGCCCCGCGGGAAGCCGGGCGGCGGCGCCTCCCGCACCGGACCCACGTCCACCGCTACCACCAGGTCCGCGGGGATGGCGGCCGCGAAGTCGAGCGGCAGCACCTGCAGAATCCCCCCGTCCACGTACCTCCGCTCTCCGATCCGGACCGGCGGGAGGTAGACCGGCAGGGCCATCGAGGCCAGCACCGCCTCGTCGACGGAGCACTCGGCCCGGCCGCCCGCCCCGAACGCCACCGGAACGCCGCTGTCCGCGTCCACGGCGATGACGCGCAGCGGGTAGCGCAGGGCTCCGAACTCGTGCACCGGGAGCAACCGCTCGATCAGCGAGCGCAGCGGCTGCGGCTTGAGGACGCTGGGCGCGCTGAGGCCGCGCACCAGGACCGACATCCGCGCCAACGACGCCAGTTCGCGCTTGCCGACGCCGAAGACCCGCGGCACGATCTCCTCGTAGCTCAAGCCCGCGGCGATGAGCGCGCCGACCAGCGCCCCCGCGGAGGTGGCGACGATCTCGGACGGCACGAGCCGCGCCTCCTCGAGGGCGCAGAGCACGCCGACCTCGGCCATCGCCTTCATCCCGCCCCCCGACAGGACCAGGACCAGGCGCTCGGGCTCGACCGTCATCGCCCCTCCCCCTCCCGCTTCCTCAGCTCGGCAACCCGGTGCGCACGCCGTGCCTCGGCTTCCCGGTAGCGGCGCCTCTCCTCCTCCGTCTCCGGCAGCACCGGCGGCACCGGGACCGGGTTCCCGGCCTCGTCCACGGCGACGAAGGTCAGATAGCAGGTGTTGGTGTGGCGGCGTACCCCCGTCAGCAGGTCCTCCGCCTCCACCCGCACGCCGACTTCGATCGAGGTGCGGTGCGCGTAGTTCACGCTGGCGTACATCGTGACCAGCTCGCCGAGGTGGATCGGCTCCCGGAAGTCCACCCGGTCCACCGACACCGTCACGCAGATGCGCTGGGCGTGACGGATCGCACTCACCGCCCCCACGCGGTCGAGCATCCCGAGGATCACGCCGCCGTGCGCGTTCCCCACGTGATTCGCCATGTGCGGCATCATCACTTCGGCGATCGTGGTGTGGGAGAGACGGGGCGGGCGGCCGTCCATCAGTAGTCCACCGGCCGGAGGTATGAGTCGCCGATCGCGGCCTGGCTCAGCATCGCGACCGTGGGCAGGCGCCGCTTCCAGTGCGTCGAGTTCAGTCTCCGCTCCACCAGCTCCACCTCGGTCACCGTGAAGCCGAGCGCCACGATCTCCTCCGTCTTGAATCCCCGCAGCAGCCAGTGGAGGATGCGGTCGGCCTTCGCGTACGAGATCCCGAGATCGCCCTCGTCGGTCTGTCCCTTGATCAGGTCCGCCGTCGCCGGCTTCTCCACGATCTTCTGCGGCACGCCAAGGTGCCGGGCCAGCGCCCACACCTGGCTCTTGAACAGGTCGCCGAGCGGATTGATCGGCGGCGAGTCGTCGGCGTGCCAGGTGAAGTAGCCGAACAGCCGCTCGGTCTTGTTCCCGGTGCCGAGGGCGAGGGCGCGCAGCTTCGCCGACTGGTCGAACAGGACGATCATGCGCATCCTCGCCATGACGTTGCCGCGGCGCGAGCCGTCGGCCTCCGGCTCCGCCGCGGCGACGTAGCCGTCGACCGCCGCCGTGATGTCCACGGTGCGCGACTGGATGCCGAGCGCCTGCACGACGAGCTGCGCGTGGGCGAGGCTCTCCGGGCTGCTGGTCCGGTACGGCAGCATGAAGCCCCAGACGTTCTCGGGACCCAGCGCCCGCGCCGCGAGGTACGCCGTGACCGCGCTGTCCACGCCGCCCGAAAGCCCGATCACCGCCCGGCTGAAGCCGCGCCGCCCCTTCACCTCTTCGCGCAGGAACTCCACCAGCCACTGCTCCACCAGGGCGCAGTCGATGGCGAGCGGATCGGCTGCGGCGGCCGCGCTCGCCACAGGCAGCCCCGACCCGACCGGACGCCCCGCTGCCCGCGGGCCCCCGGTGCCGCGGTCGTACTCGACCGGAGCGGGCGGCCGTTCCAGCGACCGCAGCAGGTGCGGGAGCTGCGTCTCGAGATCGGCAAGCAGCGGCTGGTCGGCGCGGGCCCGCGCGATCTCACCCAGGTCCACCGGCGTCTCGATCAGTGCCTCCTCCCACAGCGGCCCGCGCGCCTGAATCTCGCCGCGCGGCGTCACCACGACCGAGCCGCCGGCGAATCCCTTTCCGCCCTCGAAGCCCACCAGCTGCGCCACCGCGACCCAGACCCCGTGCTCCTCGGCGACGGACCGGGCGATCCGCTCCCACCGGGCGACGTTCGCCGGCCGCGCGATCGTTTCCTCACCAGGCGCCATGCCGCGCGCGGGAGACGCGGAAGGGATGATCACGAGCTGGGCGCCGCGCAGCGCCGCCACCATCGTCGGGAGAGAGTGCCAGGCATCCTCGCAGATCAGCAGCGCCGCCTTCCCCCAGCGCGTCTCGAACACGCGCACCTCGTGCCCCGCCTCGACGAACCGCTCCTCGTCGAGCACGCCGTACGTCGGCAGGAAGACCTTGCGGTGAACGTGGACGATGCCCGCCGCCGGCCCACCGAGGGTGGCATAGATGGCGGAATTGTAGAGCCGGTCGCGCCAGCGCTCGTAGAACCCGACGACGACGTCGAGCGGCGGGCCGCCCGCCGTCTGGCGCTGGGCCTCGAGGTCCTCGAACAGCTTGCCCGCAGTGACGGCGACCTCCCGCACCCCTCCCTCCAGGAGGTAACCAGCCATCGCTGCTTCGGGGAGGATGACCAGCTCCGGGGGATCGGGCCGTTCGCCGAGCCGGGCCAGCAGCCCGCCGATCCGCTTGAGGTTCGCGGCGTACTCACCCTTGGCAGGCTTGAATTGGGCGACGGCCAGGCGCAACATGGGGGTAAGTATAGTGCGGACGCCCCACGACGCGAGCGCGTGCGGTGACCCGCCTCACCGACGCAGGACGGCCCGAACCTCAATATCCGCGGCGTTTGACGCGCAGACGCCCCTCTCTCCTGCTCGGAGACGATATCGATGAGCCTCGAAGACGCCCCCTCCGACCCTCTCGACCCCCGTATGCACAACAAACTCGAAGCGGCGATCATCCTGCGGGGCGTAGTCCAGCTGGTCCTCGACCAGGGCGCCGTCGAGGTGCAGCCGCGTACCTGGTACCGGGAGGGCGGGACGCAATACCTCGAAGCCAAGAAGCGGCCCAGCGGCGAGCGGATGGTCGTCCGCCTCGATCAGATCAGGGACGTGAGGGCGTACTGACGGCAGCGCAGCGTCGCCGGGTTGCAGTGAGAGGCCCGGACGCCACTTCCCGGCCCGCGGAGTCCGCTCAGAACCGCCAGTAGACGACCAGCCCCGCGGCGGCACCCAGCACGGCTGTCGCCGCAAGCGACGGCCCGACGTACCGCCGGAATTGGGCGCTCCCGGTCGCCAGCGCGATCCCCAGCTTGACCAGGGTGTTCGTCACCGCCGCCACCGTCACCGCGGCCGCCGGCACCTGCCACGCGGTGGCCCCCGGACCGGAACGCGAAAACGCAATCGTGACTGCGTCCACGTCTGCCAGAGCCGAAAGGCCGGCGGCTGCATAGGTCCCACCGGTGCCCAGGTACACGTTTGCCGCCCGGACGAGGATCAGCACGAAGGCGTAGATGGCCGCGAAGCTGAGGGCCGCCACGAGGCTGAAGGGGTTCTTGATCGGGCTCGCCGATTCCGACACTTCGTCGGGACGCCCGCGCGAGATCAGCCAGGCCGCCACCAGTCCGGCCAGGGCCATCACGAACACCACCGGCAGGAGCCGCGGCAGGATGCCCGCGTTCACCGCGCCGGCCAGGACCGCCATCCGCAGGGGCATGATGGACGAGGCCACCATCGCGGCTGCCGCGGCCGGCCGCGACAGGGCGTCGGCGCTCCGCGACCGCTCGGCCATCGCCATCATCACGGCGGTGCTTGAGACGAGCCCGCCCACCGCGCCCGTGACTACCATTCCGCGCCGCTCCCCCAGCAGCCGCATCGCCACGAACCCCACGAACGAGAGCGCGGTCACCAGCACCACCACCATCCAGATCTCGCGCGGATTCCAGACCTGCCACGGGCCGAAGCCCCGGTTCGGCAGCAGCGGCAACACGATGACCGTGATGACCGCGAGCTCCAGGGCCGCAGTCAGCTCCTCCTGCGTCAGCGCCCGCGAGAAGGCTTCGAGCTTCGGCTTGGCTACCAGCAGCACCGCGACCGCAACTCCGCAGGCTCCCGCCACGACCAGCTCGCCCGCTCCGGCCAGCGCGCCCAGCAGGAACGTGGCGACCGCCGCCATCTCCGTCGTCGCCCCGACGTCTCCGCTGGCGGAGGCGCGCACGTACGACACGACCGCAATCGCCGCGATCGACGCCAGACTCACCGCGACCAGGAGCGGCCCCAGTTGCTGCACCAGGAGCGCCGGCACCGCCCCGCACAGCGCCACCAGAGGGAACGTCCGCACACCGGCGAAGATCTGGCGCGCCTTGCGCACTTCGGCGCGCTCCCGGTCCAGCCCGATCAGGACGCCGACCAGCAGGGCGACCAGGAGCCGCTCGAGCATCGCGTCGACGGAGAGATTCACCTTGCCTCCTCCCTGACTCGCAGCGAATCGAACCCGCCACCCACGAGGACCATGCGGCCGCGGATCTCCGTCCGGGTCGCGCCCGGGGAACGATGCTCGGCGGCGGGAGGGACCGTACCGCGCCACTCCGCGAACGCGGGAATCAGGAGCCGCTTGTCCACGTAGATCGCCCCGCTCTCCTCGACCGGCGGGTCCGCAACGATCGCGCCGCCCTGCGCCACGCGAACCGCTCGGCGCACCGAGTGCCAGGTCACGATCCAGTAGGTCCGGCCGCCTGCCGTCGTGTCCCGCGCCGCCCGGTAGACTGCCGTGACGGTCCCGCGCACCCCTCGCGGACGGGGCAGGTCGTCGAACGCCAGCGTGTCCTCCCACGCGTGACCCTGCGGAGGCCACCAGACTGGAAGCCGCGGAATCAGGTGCCGAAGCTCCAGTGGCAGCGCCGACGGCGGCGCCTCGTGGCACGCCGCCACCGCTGGATCGCAGCCCGGCTCGATCGCCAGGAACTCGCCCCACCGACTCAACCGCACGAAGTAGTGCAGCGTGTCCTCCGGCCACAGGGGCTCGGCAGACGGCGGCACTCCTCGCGTGGCCTGCACCTTCAGCACGCTGTCGTGCCACACCGTGAAGAACCCGTCGTCCCGCGCAGCGAATCGCAGCCGCTTCGATTCCTCAGACCGCGCAACCGTCTCGCTGCCCTTCTCGACCTGCTGCGTGTATGCAATCCGATACTCGAACGCGTCCGGCCACTCGTAGGCGGTAGGAACGGGGGCGCGCGCGGTCTCGTTGCCACAACCACCGAGGAGAGTTGCCAGAGACACGGCGGCAAGGGCACCAGTGACATGTTGCGACAGCGTCACGTCGCTAACGCGGCAGTTCGCGCCGATAGCCCTGGCCTCGCGGTGCCGACTGCGTAGACAAGACGGGGCCCGAAGCCTGGGAGGCGTCAGACCCCGTTCTGTTCCCGGACCTTGGTCCGGGTCTTCCGCACGGCCCGCCGGGAGGCGGGCCAGAATCGTCATGAGGAACGTTCTGCTTGCGGAACAGGAACGGTGTGTTTCCGTCCCGCCATCTATACGCGCCAGGGTCCGGAGACGTTTCAGCGCCGCGGCGCCGCCGTGGAGGACGCGGGCTTCGCCAAGCCCGGCAGTTTCATGGTATCCGTGGGAGACGGCCCGTTGCGGGGCGCCTCCGATTTGACCGGGGCGATGGCCGGTGGCGGCGCATACGAGGTTCCCACGTTTCCTACGAACCAGCCAGCCAGCAGGGCGGCCGCGATCAACACCACCGCCACCACCGTCTGCAGCACCTTCCGCCGCGTGGTGGGGACCATCCCTCGCAGCCGAACGTTCTCGCGGCGCAGATCCAGCTTCTCGATGGCGTGCTCCACCGTCGCCACCAGGTGCGGGAGATCCACCGGCTTGGTGAGGAAGTTCTCGGCGCCGAGCTGCATCGCCTTCACTGCCGTGGGGATGTCACCATAGCCGGTCAGCAGGATGACCAGCGCCCGCTTGCGGCGCATGATCTCCAGGATCTGCATACCGTCGATGTCGGGGAGCCTCAGGTCGAGAATCGTGACATCCGGCTCCTGCGACGTGAAGCCGTCGAGGCCTTGCTGCCCCGTTGCGGCGCGCACCACCTCGTAGCCGAGGCGGGAGAAGTACTCGCTCAGCCCCTTCAGGACGGCTTCGTCGTCATCCACGATCAGAATGCGCCGGCCCTGCCCGCTCGCGAACTGCTCGAGGTCTGACATGGGTGCCAACTTAGAACAGCTCCGTCTGGTCCGCCAGCGTGATCGGCTCCACAGGACGCTGGCCGAGCAGGGCCTGCATCGCCCGGGCGCTCGCCGGGGAATGGCCCTGGAAGTGATTGTTGAAGTAGCCGTGCACCGCAGTCACTCGGGCGGCCAGCGCCGCCAGCCCCACCGCCCACATCCCCAGTTCCTGCTGCCGGTCCACCACCACCTTCGAGTAGTCCTCGATCCTCCGGTCCGGGCCCATCCACCGCACGTATCCGAACTGCGCCGTGGGGTGCGCGGCCAGGGCGATCATCCGTTCCCGGTCGAAGAACGGCCCGTCGGTCAGCGCCAGCGCGACGTGGAACGCCCGCAGCAGCTCCAGCAGCTCCGGGCCCAGCCAGCCCGGTCGCCTCAACTCGATCGCGAAGCGCAGGTCCTGCGGCAGCAGCGGGAGAAAGCCCTCGAGCGCGCCCCGCTGCTCGCGACTGAAGTCGGGGCCGAGCTGGACCAACACCGGGCCCAGCTTCGCCCCGAGCAGCCGGATTCGGTCCGCGAATTCGGCGACCAGGTCGCCGCACCCGATGAGCCGCCGTTCGTGCGTGATCTCGCGCGGCATCTTGAGCGCGAAAGTGAAGTGATCCGGCACGCGCGCGGCCCAGCCGCGGACCGTCTTCTCCGGCGGTATGGCGTAGAATGTCGAATCCACCTCAACGGTCTCGAACGCCCTCGCGTAGACCGTGAGATAGTCCGCGGGACGCGTGCCCTCGGGATAGAACGGCCCGACCCACGCGCCGTAGTTCCAGCCTTGCGTCCCAAGGTGGATTGCGCCGGCCACGCGGCCCAATTGGCACGTCCGGGCGCCGCGGCGCAACGTTCGGCATCCCCGAACGAGCCCCTCGCCATTGGGCTCTCGGCGGGTTGCTGGTATGCTGATTGCTGATTACATCCGCGGTCGGAATCCGAATCCCCTCGTGGAGGGTTTCATGTTGGCCCCTGCTCCGCGCCTCAAGCGCCTCGCGCTCGTTTTCGCGCTGCTCGCCGTCCCGTCGGTTGCCCTGGGATACGGCGTCTGGATTCACTATGTCGCGCCGTCGGAGGTTCTGAAGGACTTCAAGGCGGCGCCGGGCTTGAACGTGCCCGCCATCCGCACGACGATGCTCTCGGGCGCGACCGACGCCGACGTGCTGCGCTTCCGCACCTGGCTCTATGGCCGCACCTCGACCTTGAAGGATGCCGGCGTGCGCGCCGCCTTTCTCAAGCGGTATCCGACGCCGGCCTCCTTCGACCTCAAGGCGTTCAAGGAGTTCCTGATGACGAACCCCGAGGCGCAGGTGCTCGGGGTGGACTCGTTCGCCGCCGTCTACCGGGCGCGCACGCGCGCCGACGTCGCGATGGATCCGACGGCCCCGTATACGCCGGGCCAGCAGATCTCCCTCGATGCGGCGCTGCGGATGGGCTCGGTGTACCCGGACATCGACCGGCGCAACCAGGACCGGCTCTACCGCACCGCCGACGGCAAGATGGTGCGGACGGCGAAGGGCGATACGGTGCCGTTCGACCCGATGACGCTCAACTGGGGAAACCTCACCGGTCTCTCGAGCCAGGCGAGCGCCCATATGGCCCTGAACCACGAGATCCACTCGAGCGATCCGGGCGTTCTCACCGTCTCGCCGTGGAACTTCGTCGTCGCGATGGGCTACCCCACCGACTCGGTCGAGTCGTTCGCCGAGGCGAACGCGCAGATGTATACGGACCTCTCCTACATCACGGCGCTGGGCGGGGGCCCGGGCTCGGACATGCTGTCCGCGCTTTTCGCGGGCAACGCGATGCACTACATCGCCGACGTCGGCAACCCGATCCACGACCTCCAGGTGGGGATCAAGGACATCTACACCGACGCGACGATGCAGTACTGGCTCGGCCGCCTGAAGACGGTCTTCGGACTCCTCGGCCACACGCCGTCCCGGAACAGCATCGGGCTCGACATCCTGTCCAATTTCCACACCCTCTCGGAGAACCTGTTCCAGGCCGAGCTGCAGGAGGCGATGCGGCTGGATTCCGCCGGGAAGAAGGACTCGATCTCGCCGGTGATGAAGGGGGTGCTCGATAAGTTCCGCACGGGTGATCAGGGGTTCCGTCGGGTGCTCACGTCGGCCCTGGTCAGTGCCGCACGCAAGAATGCGTATCCGGAGTACGGCAAGCTCATCGCCGGCGCGGTCATTGACTCCAGCTTCGAGGACGGCGCGACGATCTACCGCCTGACCCGCGAGATCGCGGTCCCAAGCCTCCGGAAGGCTGGCATGCGCGTAGACTTCGACACGGTACCGGCGCGCCGGATCTGGGAATTCGTCCGCGACCGGAACGACCCGACCATCAAGGCGGCGTTGGACACGTTCAACATCTACCAGGGCCGGGGACTCGGCCGGGTCTACGAGGCGCTCACCGCGTGGTGGAACGCCTACCAGGGCACGCGGCTGATGCACACCGATCGCGCCCGGGTGACGGACTGGATGGTCGCCCGGCTCTGCGTCGCGCGGCTCAACTACCTGGCCTTCGCCGACGCGCGGCGCGCAGACTACATCACCCTCCACGGAGGCCCGGCGCGATAGGCGACGCGGCTGACGCTCCCGTCCTGCCCGAGTTCGACCGGCTCGGGCTGACGCGGGCGTTCGAGCAGGGGCTGGCGGGACCGGTGCGGATCGCGCTCTCGGTCCCGCCGCATCCGCCGGACGACGCGGCCTACGCCGCGGCCCGGCGCGCCGAGGCGCTGCTGGGCGAGCTGGCGGCGCTGTCACCGCTGATCACCCTCGAGACGGCGCACGCGGCCCCGCCGGCCGAGCTCGTGGACGACGCACCCGTCGTCGTCACGCTGGCCGGGAAGACCAGGGGCGGCGTGCATTTCGCGGGCACGCCCGCCGGCTACGAGGTGCCCATCCTGGTCAACGCGATTCTCGACGTGTCGAGGGGCGAGACCGGACTCTCCTCCGGCACCGTCAAGGTGCTGGAGGAGCTGCGCAATCCGGTGTCGGTGCGGATGCTGGTGAGCGCCTCCTGCTCGAGCTGCGCGGCGGATGCGCGGCTGGCGCTCCAGCTCGCCATCGTCAGTTCGCACGTGGACGCCTGGGTACTGGACGCGGCACAGCTGCCGCGGTTCGCGCGGCGGATCGGCGGCACGGCGATGCCCGCGGCGCTGATCAACGACATCTGCTGGGTGCCGGGCGCGCAGGCGGAGCTGGCGCTCCTGGCTCGCGTGCTCTTCGCGGGGACGTGACGCTCCCGCTCGTCATCGACACCGATCCGGGCATCGACGACTCGCTCGCGCTGATCCTCGCGGCGCGCGCCGGCCCGGCGCGGCTGCTCGCCGTCTCCGCGTCCTACGGCAACACGACGCTGGACAACACCACCCGCAACGCCCGGCTGGTGCTGAGCCGCGCTGGCTCGGCCGTCCCGGTCTTCCCGGGCACGGACCGACCGCTCGTCCGACCGCTCGTCACCGCCAAGGAAACCCACGGGCCCGACGGGCTTGGCGATCACCGGCTGCCGCCCGCAGACAGCGTTCAGCCCAGCTCCACGGCCATTCTCGACGCCCTGCGTGCCGCCGGGCACCCCGTCACCCTCGTCACCCTCGGCCCGCTCACGAACCTCGCGCTGGCGTTGCGGAACGATCCTGCGTTCCTGCGCTCGAGGGTGACCCGGCACGTGGCCATGGGTGGCAACATCGCCGCCGCCGGCAACTCGGGCGGCCTGGCCGAGTTCAACGTCTGGTGCGATCCGGAGGCGGCGGCGGCCGTCTTCGCCGCGCGCCTCGGCACCGAGCTGGTCGGCCTGGACGTCACGCGCCGCCTCGTCATCCCGGCCCCGGCCGT
>DATKLR010000218.1:0-9877 GCA_035542295.1 Gemmatimonadales bacterium
CGAGATGGGTCGCATCCGGGGCAGGGTAGATCAGGTGGCTCGCGAGATCGCGCTTCCGCGGATGCACCCGGAAGTAGTGGCCGCGAGCGTAGTGGAGCCGGTAGCCGCACGCATCCACGTCGAGGCCCGGGAGCGCAGCCACAAGGTCGGCGTCCAGTCCAGCGGAGTTCACCACGGTCCGCGTCTCGAGCGTGGTGGATTCGGTGCCACTCCGTGCCGTGACGCGGTAGCAGCCGCCGGAGCGCTCGGCGGCCACGACCTCGTGCCGCCAGGCCACGCCGCAGCCGCGGGCCTCGGCGTCGGCCAATAGACTCGCCATCAGCTGGTGCGAGTCCACGATGCCGGTGTCCGGGGACCAGAGCGCGTGGGTCGCGCGGACATGGGGCTCGATCTTGCGCACCTGACTCGGAGCGAAACGCAGGAGCGAGGTGACGCCGTTTTCCAGCGCCTGCCGGAGGATCTGGTCGAGCTTCGGCTCCTCGTCCTCCGCGGTCGCGACGATCAGCTTGCCGAGGCGCGCGTGCGGGACGCCGTGCGATTCGCACCAGGCGCAGAGGCTGCGATTGCCCTGCACGCAGAGCTTCGCCCTGAGACTGCCGGTCGGATAGTAGATCCCGGCGTGGATGACTTCGCTGTTGCGGCTGCTGGTTTCGACGCCGAAGCGCTCGTGCCGCTCGATCAGGATGACGTCACGGCCGCGCGCGGCCAGCTCGCGCGCGCAGGCGAGGCCGACCACGCCCGCACCGATGACGACGACGTCCGCGTCCACACCGTCACCCAATCAGTTGGGCCAGCGGATCCCGCCTGCCGCCCGCCGACGGATCTCGACGCGCACCCGCCACACCCAGCGGTCGCCGCGCACGCCCTGCACGTGGTTCGCGTTCCAGACAAAATGGCGGCCGACGTCGGTGCTCAGGTTGATCCCCGGCACCGGCGTCCAGTTCGCCTGCGCGGCGATGCGCAGCGTTCGTTGCACCACGCCCGTGAGCAGGACCAGCGAATCGGAGAACGCCGAGTCGGGAGGATACTGCTTTCGGAAGTCGCCCTGACCCTGTCTGATGTAGCTGATCTCGCCGCCTACGAGCGCCCGCGGAGCAGGTGCGACCGTGGCGCGGAACGTCCATTGGTCGTAGTCGGTGTGATTCCGGGCCAGGCCCACGCTGTCATTCGAGTACTGCTCCTGGTTGAACTCGGTCCGGTAGTTGAGCGCGTCCACCCGCGTGTACAGCGCCGACCAGCTCAGCTGGCCCCGAAGTGCGCCGCCGGTGGCGGAGAACGTGTAACCAAGCTCCTCCGGCTTCTTGTCGTGCTTGTTGTTTCGACTCGTCTGGATGTCGTCGGCGTAGATCTGCGCGGCCAGACGGACCGTGCGCGAGATCTGATACGACGCGTCCGCCCCGATCAGTGCGTTCCCGACCGGCCTGTTCTGATATTGGACCAGCGTCCACAGACCCAGCGGATTGAGGTACCACGGCTCAAACGACCGCCCGAGGCTGGAGGTATCTGCATACACCTCGGCCTCCGAGAGCGAGAACGCAAACCGGTCGGACGGAATCACCACCAGGCGGTGCGCCGACAGGAAACGGTGCTGTGGAGCTACCTGCCCCCAGCCGGGAAGGCTGTTGAGCTGGGTCGCGAGCATCTCCAGTCTGAAGCGCTCGGGGCCGAGTCGCAGAAACAGATGGTCGTAGGAGTACGGGGCGTTGGAGAGGATCAGCCCCTGCGTTTCGGGCGGTCCCCAATTTCTGTCGACCATGCCGAAGAACACCGCCAAGTACTTCCACGAGCCGATGCCGTACGCCTCATCCGTTCGCCCTGCGATGGGCTGGTCCCTTCTCCCGATGTACTCGGGGTCGTACTTGAGCCGGTTATCGAAGTACGGATGCGTCACGAAAGCCGCGTGCGGTATCTCCAGCGACATCGCCAAGTCGCCGCGCGGGTACACGCCCGTGGAGTCGCGCGATGGCCGGTCGGGCCACCGGCTGGCATCGGATGCGGCCGTGAGCTCCACGCCGCCGTCGATCTTCCACCGCACCGTGTCCGGCCGTTCAGACAGCTCCCAGGCCAGAAGGCGCAGCGCGCTCCGGACCGATTCGGCCAGATCCGTCGTGTCTACCTTCGCCACCGCGCGCGCCACGTCGGCGCGCCTCAGAGGCCGCGTGAGCGGGTCCAGCCCCCGGAGCACGCCGGCCCTGATCAGCTGTTCCACGTATGGCGTCGCCCAGGAGTTGATCGGCAGGTAGAGGTTGCTCTGCGGCGCCTGCGCGGCGAGCGGGGCGGCGAGAGACGCCAGAAGCAGCGCCACCAGAAGGCGGATTCGCATAGCCGCGAAGTATATTGGCCCCGTGCTCAAGCGGCCACAGCCGCTCCTCGTGATGGCCGTCGCGGTCGTGGCGATGTCGTGGGCCGCCCCCCTCATCCGGCTCAGCACCGCCCCGCCCCTCGCCATCGCAGCCTGGCGCCTCACCTTCGCCACGCTGATGCTGGCGCCCGCGCTCGCCGCTTCGCCCGCGCGCCTGGAGTGGGCGAAGCTCGGCGGCCCGGAGCGCCGCATCGCCGTCGTCGCCGGCATCTTCCTCGCGCTCCACTTCGCTTCCTGGATCACGTCCCTGCGCCTCACCAGCGTGGCGGCCTCCGCCGTCCTGGTCTCGCTCTCGCCCGTCTTCGCCTGGCTCTTCTCGCGCGCCTTCATCGGCGAGCGCCCGGCGCCGCGCCAGGCGATCGGAATCGCCCTGGCCATCGTGGGCGCGGCGATCATCGCCCTGGGCGACGTCCGCCACGCGGGCCGCGGCGCCCTGATGGGGGACCTGCTCGCCCTCGCCGGCGCGGCCTGCGGCGGCGCCTACTTCGTCATCGGCCGCCGGCTCCGCGCCGACCTCGGGCTGGTCGCCTACATCACCCCGGTCTACGGCGTCGCCGCAGCCGTTCTGCTCCTCTGGGCCACCGGGCTGCGCGAGGCGTTCGTGGCCTACCCGGCCAAAGACTGGCTCATCTTCGCCGCGTTGGCCGCGGGCCCGATGATCGTCGGCCACGGAGGCCTCAACTACGCGCTGCGCTATCTCCCGGCCTACACCGTCAATGTGGCCGCCCTGGGCGAGCCGGTGGGCGCTACACTCATCGCGTGGCTCCTGCCGGCCATCGCCGAGCCCCCCGGCGTCCCGGCCCTCGCAGGCGGCGTCCTGGCCCTGGGTGGCATCGCCCTGGCCCTGGCGGGTACCGGCGGCGCGCTCCCCCAAGCCGAGCCCCCCGCCCGGTGAGAAGAGATTTGGTCACCGATGCCCGCCGGACCGGTTAGCTTTCGCCCGCGATGAGTTCGACCGTCGACGCCGTCCGCGGCCACATTGTCGAGTCGCGCCATCGGGTTTCCGCCGCCGTCACGGACCCGGATGGCAAGCTCGTGGCCTTCACCGGCGAAAGCGACCTCGTGACCTACTGGCGCTCGTGCGCCAAGCCGATTCAGGTGCTTCCCCTGATCGAGGACGGCGGCGCGGACGCCCTGGGCATCGACGACGCCGAAATCGCCCTCGCATGCGCCTCCCACAATGGGGAGCCGCGCCACCTGGCCGTCGCGACGAGCCTGCTCGAGAAGGCCGGCTGCACGGAGGAGGATCTGGCCTGCGGCCCGCACCCGTCGCTCTCGCCCGCCGTCGCGCGCGAGATGGCTGAACGGGGCCAGAAGCCGCGCAAGCTCCACAGCAACTGCTCGGGGAAGCACGCTGCGATGCTCGCCCTGGCGCGCTTCCACGGCTGGCCGACGGAGGACTACCGGAAGCCGGAGCACCCGGTCCAGCGGCGCCTGCTCAGGGAAGTTGCGACCTGGACCGGCGTGGACGAAGCCAGGATCGGGCAGGGTGTTGATGGATGCGGGGTGGTTTCCTATGCAATGCCGCTCCGGAACATGGCGGTGGCGTATGCACGACTGGGTGTAGGGTTTAGGGTGGAGGGTGTAGCAGGCGAGAACCCCCACACCCTACCTTCTACACCCTACACCCCGGCTCATCGCGTCCTCCGCGCCGTCACCGCCGAGCCATTCCTCATCGCCGGGACAGGGCGCCTCTGCACGGAGATTCTCTCTTCCTCGAACGGCACCGTGTTTGCGAAAGTGGGCGCGGACGGCGTCTACTGCGCCGCGCTGCCCCAAGCACGCCTCGGACTGGCGATGAAGGTCGAGGACGGCGACATGGACGCCGCCCGGCCCGCCCTGCTCGCCCTCCTCGAGATCCTGGCGCCGGGCGCCGTGCGCGTGGCCGACTCCTTCCGTTCTCCCGTGATCCGGAACACCTTGGGCGAGGAAGCAGGCCACTTGGCAGCCAAGGTCTCCCTGGAGCGCACGTGACGAGCCCGAGGAAGCAAAGCCACGAACGAGCATTTGACCCGCGCCGCAACCGAACGGTGACGGCCCACTGCGCGGAGCGTCTACCATGACCGCCGTGCTCGACCCACAGACGCAGGGCCTGATGCGCGTGGCACTCGCGCTTCCGCACGCCTCAGAGAACGAGCTTGCGGACTGGATGCGCCGGGCGCGTGAGGAAGGCACGCCCGCGCTCTGGCTGGAGGAGTTGCTGCTGGCGAGCGTGCTCTACGTCGGCTTCCCACGCGCCATCGTTGCCTGGACGGTCTACCGGCGGCTCGAGCCCGACCCGGCGCCGGGGAGCGAGCCGTCGGACTACGCGCGGTGGCAGGAGTGGCAGGGGCGCGGCGAGGCCGCCTGCCGCGCCGTGTACGGGAAACACTACGACCAGCTCCGCCACAACATCGGCACCCTGCATCCGGCGCTGGACCAGTGGATGATCGTGGACGGTTACGGGAAGACGCTGAGCCGGGGCGGACTCTCTCTCATGCAGCGCGAGCTGTGTTCGGTCGCGATGCTGGTGCCGCAGGGCGTGCCGCGGCAGCTGGTTTCGCACTTCACGGGCGCGATCAACACCGGCGCGACGCCGGAGCAGGTGGACGAGGTCCTGAATCTGGCCACCGCGCTCCCGGTCCGCTCGCGTAACCTCGACGTCGCCCGCAGTCTCTGGCAGGAGCTGAAGGACTCGCTCGTTCACGACTGACGGTGACTCGGGGGTGTGAGCAGGTGACGATGCGGGCGGCGCGAAGAACGAATCCGGCGCAGACGCCAGTTCCTCCGGCGCCATGTTCATAGACCAGGTCCTCGTCGACGTGAGCGCCGGGAACGGCGGCTCCGGGATGACCGCGTTCCGGCGCGAGAGCCGCGTCCCCAAGGGCGGCCCGTCCGGCGGGGACGGCGGCCGCGGCGGCAGCGTGTATCTGGTCGCCGACCCGCAGCTCTGGACGCTCCTCGACTACACCTACCGGCCGAAGTGGGCGGCCCAGTCGGGCGAGCCGGGCGGTCCCTCCCAGCGGTCGGGGCGCTCGGCCGAGGATCTTCTGCTGCCCGTGCCATGCGGGACCGAGGTGCGGGACGCGGCGACCGGCGATTTCCTGGGTGAAGTGGTCAAGGCCGGGGACCGCCTGCTCGTGGCGCAGGGCGGCCGCGGCGGACTCGGCAATCAGCATTTCGCTACGCCCACCCATCAGACGCCGCACGAATACCAGCCGGGCGAGGACGGGGAGAAGAGGAAGATCGAGCTGACGCTGAAGCTCATCGCCGACGTCGGGCTGCTCGGCCAGCCGAACGCGGGGAAGAGCACCCTGCTGGCGGCGGTGACGGCGGCACGGCCCAAGATCGCCGACTACCCGTTCACGACGCTGGAGCCCAACCTCGGCGTGGTGCAGCTGAGCGACCACCGCAGCTTCGTGATCGCCGACATCCCGGGGATCATCGAGGGCGCGCACCAGGGCAAGGGACTGGGCCTCAAGTTTCTCCGGCACATCGAGCGTACGCGGGTGCTGGTCTATCTGATCCCGGCCGACGCAGAAGACCGCGACGGGGCATATGCGATGCTGCGCCGCGAGATCGAGGCGTTCTCTCCCGCGCTCGCCGCCAAGCCGCACTGCGTCGTGCTGAGCAAGATGGACCTGGTTCCCGCCGAGAAGGCGGCGGACTTCCCGGCCGCGCCCGACGCTTTCGCGAAGGTCGCCATTTCGGGGCTGCAGCGTCGCGGGCTCGACGAACTGCTCGAGACGCTGTGGGAGCGGCTGGTCGAGGAACGGCGGGAGGCCGAGGCGGCGCTGGACGTGGGCCGGACCGAAAACGACACTTCCGATGCGCCGCCCGCTCGATCCGGCCCTGGCACGGGAAACACCGCGACGTGACGAGTATGCCCACGGGGGAGATCCAGGTCCTTGAGCGGGACCATCCCAGCTTCCCCAAGTCCGTCCTGCTGGTCGAGTCGCCGCCCGAGCGTCTCTACGCGATCGGCGATCTCTCGATGCTCGAGGGACGGCGCGTCGGCATCGTCGGCAGCCGGCAGCCTTCCGCCTACGGCATCCGCGTCACCTACGACGCCGCGAAGGCCGCCGCGCGCGCCGGCCTCGTGGTCGTGAGCGGCCTCGCGCGCGGCCTCGACGCCCGCGCCCATCGCGGGGCGCTCGACGCCGGCGGGAAGACCATCGCGGTCCTGGGATGCGGTGTGGACGTCTGCTATCCGTTGAGCAACCGCGACCTGTACGACGAAGTGCGCGCGAAGGGGCTGCTGCTGAGCGAGATGGAGCCGGGCACGCGCCCGCGCCCGGAGCACTTCCCGCGCCGCAACAGGATCATCGCGGGGCTCGTAGAGTACCTGCTGGTCGTCGAGGGGAAGGTCGCGGGCGGCACCAGCAACACCGCGCAGTGGATGCTCGGCCTGGGCAAGCACATCCTGGCCGTGCCCGGCCGGATCGACGAGGCGACGGCGGAGAGCCCGAACAAACTCATCAGCGACGGGGCGACGTTGTACCGGGGCCCCGAGGACCTGTTCGACGCCTACGGGATCGCGCTCGATGCGGTCGAGGCGCGGGAGCGGCGCGAACTGGCGTCGCAGATCGATCTCGCCTTCGCGGCCGAGCCCGACCTGCTCGACG
Source organism: Gemmatimonadales bacterium (assembly GCA_035542295.1). Lineage (GTDB taxonomy): Bacteria > Gemmatimonadota > Gemmatimonadetes > Gemmatimonadales > JACORV01 > Fen-1245. Next base: position 6,967 of record DATKLR010000218.1, read on the forward strand.
CGGAGGCGAAGGTATTCGACCTGCTGGCGGCCGAGCCCGTGCACGTGGACGAGATCGCGGAGCGGACGGCGCTCGACGCCGGCACGCTGCTGGCGGCGCTCTCGTCACTCGAGCTGAAGGGGCTCGCGGTCCAGCTCCCGGGCAAGCAGTTCGCCCTGACGAAGTGACGACGCGCCATCTGTATATCCACGTGCCGTTCTGCGGCCGGCGCTGCACGTACTGCGACTTCAGCATCGCGGTGCGGCGCACGGTTCCGGTCCGCAGGTATCTGGACGCGCTCGCTCGCGAGATCGAGCTGACGGGTGCGCACCCGGTGGAAACGCTGTATCTGGGCGGCGGCACGCCCTCGCGGCTGGGTGGCGAGGGGATTGCCGCCCTGGCGCAGCTGCTCGCCCTCACGCGCCCGCTGGCGGAGTTCACGATCGAGGCGAACCCCGAGGACGTGACCGCGGAAAGCGTGCGCGCCTGGGTGCGCTCGGGCATCAATCGTCTCTCGCTCGGCGCGCAGTCGTTCGACGACCGCGTGCTGGCGTGGATGCATCGGACCCACGACGCCGCCCGGATCCGCGAGGCGGTGCGCACGGCCCGCGCCGGCGGGATCGCGAACCTCTCGCTCGACCTGATCTTCGCGCTCCCGGCGTCGCTGGGGCGCGACTGGCGGCGCGACCTCGACCTCGCGGCCCAACTGGAGCCGGAGCACGTCTCGCTCTACGGCCTCACCGTCGAGCCGGGGACGCCGCTGTTCCGCCAGGTGGGGCGCGGCGATGCCGTGCCAGCGGACGAGGAGCGCTACGAGGAGGAGTACCTGCTTGCCCATGAACGTCTGGGCGGCGCGGGGTACGAGTTCTACGAGGTCTCGAACGCGGCGCGCGCCGGCCGGGAGGCGGTGCATAACCGGGCATATTGGAACCTCGAGCCGTACCTCGGCCTGGGCCCGGCGGCCCACAGTTTCGACGGCGTGTCCCGGTGGTGGAACGAGCCCACGTACGTGCGATGGCAGGAGCGGCTGGAGCAGGGAGGCAGTCCGGTCGCCGGCCACGAGATCCTGAACGACCACCAGCGCCGGCTGGAGCAGATGTACCTCGCGCTGCGCACGTCAACCGGGCTGGCGCTACCGGAGCCGTGCCCACTGAAACTCGCGAGCGATGTCCCGCGTTGGATCGGCGCCGGGTGGGCCAAGGAAGCCGGACGGCGCGTGCGCCTCACCCCGCTGGGCTGGCTGCGCCTGGACGAGTTGGTCGCAAGTATCTAAATTGCTGCAGGACTTGGATTTGAGGCCATGCAAGAATCCCTGAGCGAACGTGAGCGACGGGTCCTCGAGGCCGTCGTGCTGAGCTATGTGGAAACTGCCGAGCCGGTGGGCAGCCGCACCGTGGCCCGGCGGTTCGGGCTCGGCGTGTCGGCGGCGACCATCCGCAACGCGATGAGCGACCTGGAGGAGAAGGGATACCTCTTCCATCCGCACACGTCCGCCGGCCGTGTGCCCACCGACCGCGCCTACCGGCTCTACGTCGATTCGCTGATGCGCTTCCCGTCGTTCACGGCGCGACAGGAGGAGCGGCTCCGCGAGGACCTGATGGCCGAGGGCTCGGCGGTGCAGGCGGTCGTGCGGCGGGCGGCGCAGGTGCTGAGCGTGCTCACGCAGGAGCTGGGCGTTGCGGTGGCGCCTTCGCTCGACGCGGCCACGCTCGAGCGGCTGGAGCTGATCGCCGTCTCGAGCGACCGCCTGCTGTTGGTGCTCACGCTGAAGAGCGGCGTGGTGCGCACCATCTTCGTCGAGGTGCCGGGCACCCTGCATCCGCAGGCGGTGGCGAGCCTCAACGTGGTGCTGAACGAGCGGCTCGACGGCCTCACGCTGCGCGACATTCGGCAGACGCTGCCGGAGCGCGTGCGCGATTCGGCGAGCACGCCGGCCGAGGGGGAGCTGCTCGACATCTTCATCGCGACCGGTGACCAGCTGTTCGACGTGCCCGCGCCGGAGGCGAACGACGTCGTCCTCGGCCGCACCTCGGTGCTGGCGGATCAGCCGGAGTTCGCGACCGGGCAGCGGATGCGCGAGCTGATCGAGCTGACGGAGCAGCGCGACGTGCTGCGCAAGGCGTTGGAGGGCCGGACCAACGCGGTCGGGCTCACCGTGACGATCGGCGGCGAGAACGAGAGCCGCCAGCTCTCGAAGCTCACGCTCGTGACCGCCCCGTACCGTTCCGGTCCCCTCTCGGGCGTGATCGGGGTTCTGGGTCCCACGCGCATGCCCTACGACAAGGTCGCCTCCCTGGTGGAGCACACCTCCAAGCTGGTCGGCGATCTTCTGAAATGAACGACTTCTACGAATTGCTGGGCGTGAGCCGGGATGCCGACGAGGCCACGCTGAAGAAAGCGTATCGCCGGCTCGCGATGGAGTTCCACCCCGACCGCAACAACGGCGACCGCGAAGCGGAAGCGCGCTTCAAGGAGGTCACCGAGGCGTACGAAGTGCTGCGCGACCCGCAGAAGCGGGCCGTGTACGACCGCTACGGCGAGGCGGGGCTGAAGGGCAGGGCGGGGCAGGCCTACGGTTTCCATCCGTTCGATCTCTCCGAGGCGCTCAACATCTTCATGCGCGATTTCGGCGCGGGCGGCTTCGGCGGGTTCGAGGAGCTGTTCGGGGGCGGGGGGGGGCGGCGCGCGCAGCACGCCGAGCGCCAGGGCAACGACCTCCGGGCCTCGGTCACGCTCACGCTCGAGGAGGTGGCGAAGGGCGCCAAGAAGACGCTGAAGTACAAGGTGCTCGTCCCGTGCGAGACGTGCGGCGGCTCAGGCGCCAAGCCCGGGACCACGGCAAGGATCTGCCAGACGTGCGGCGGAAGCGGGGAGGTGCGGCGGGCGCAGCGCTCGATCTTCGGCCAGTTCCTGTCCGTCTCGGCGTGCCCGA
>DATKLR010000219.1:0-4363 GCA_035542295.1 Gemmatimonadales bacterium
CTCCTCGCCGCGAGCGAGGACTCGCTCCTGGCGATGGTGCGGCGCCTCCAGCTGATCCTGCCGCTCGACTCGGAGGCGGTCAGGCGGGTGGTGCAGCGCTACCACGACGCGCCGTATGAGCCGACCCTGCTGGTCAAGAACGCTCCGCAGTCGCTGGTGGCGTCGCTCGAAGAGCGGCGAACCGTGCTCCCGGGCCTGGTCGTCCAGACGGAGCCCAAGCGCTCCTATCCTGACAGCGGCGAAGTGGCGCACCTGGTCGGCTACGTCGGTGAAGCCACGCAGGAGCAGCTGGCCGGCGCCGACAGCGGACGCCCGCTCGGCTCGATCGTGGGGAAGGAGGGCCTGGAGCGGGAGTACGAGTCGTCGCTCGCCGGCGCCGACGGCGTCCGGTTCGTCGAGGTGGACGCCCTGGGGCGCGTGGTGCGCGAGGAGGGCGCCGCGCAGTCGCTCGCCGCGGTCCCCGGACAACCGGTCCACACCACGATCGACCTCGGCCTGCAGCGCTACGTCGCGTCCATCTTCCCGGCCGGCCGCCGCGGTGCCGTCGTGGCCATGGACCCGCGCACCGGCGACATCCTCGCGCTCTACTCAGCCCCATCCTACGATCCCAACGCCTTCGTGGGGGGCGTGGATCCGGCCTACTGGCGCTCCCTCAACGAGGACCCGGGCCTCCCGCTCCTGGACCGCGCGATCGCGGCGCGCTACCCGCCGGCCTCGACCTTCAAGCTCGCCACCGCGATCATGGCGCTGAAGCGCGGGCTGGTGAACTTCAACTCCAAGATGCCGCTGCCCTGCGTCGGCGGCATCCGGTTCGGCAACCGGTTCTTCAAGTGCTGGGAGCCGCGCGGCCACGGCTACCTGACGCTCGAGCAGGCCATCGCCAATTCCTGCGACGGCTACTTCTACCAGCTCGGCCTCCTGCTCGGCGTGCCCAACTTCCTGGAGGACGGGATCGATCTCGGCTTCGGCGTGAAGAGCGGGGTGGACTTGCCGGGCGAGCAGCGTCCCGCATTTCCGGCGTCCACCACCTACTACGACCGGGTCTACGGCAAGGGGGGCTGGACCCGGGCGGTCGCCATGAACCTCGCCATCGGCCAGGGCGAAAACGCCCAGACCCTGGTGAACATGGTGCGGTTCTACGCCGCGCTGGCGAACGGCGGCCCGGAGCCGCAGCCCCACATCCTCGCCGAGCCGTCGCCGCGAATGTCCCGCGTGGACCTGCCGGATACGATCTTCGCCGGCATCCGGCGGTCGCTGATCGCGGTGGTGGAGCAGGGCACGGCGCGCGGCGCACGGCTGGCTACGCTCCACATCGCCGGCAAGACGGGCACGGCGCAGAACCCGCAGGGGAAGGACCACGCGTGGTTCATCGCCTTCGCCCCCGCCGAGGCGCCGAGAATCGTCGTGGGCGCCATCATCGAGGAGGCCGGGCACGGGTCGGGCATCACGCCGACGATCGGGCGCATCATCGAGCGCTACCTTCTCGGGCCCGACTCCACGCGCGACAGGGCCGCGCCGTGGTTCCGGCTGCCCGGCGAGGAGCGCCCGGGCGCCGCCCCCGTCCGGGTCGGGGACTCCGCAATCGCCGGCACCGGCCGATGACGCTGGCCAAGCGGCTCGATGCGCCCCTCGCGGCGGTGGTCGCCGTCCTGACGATCTACGGCCTGCTGGTGTTGTACTCCGCCGGGCAGACGGACGTGCCCACCGCGGCGGCCCACCTCTGGAGCCGCCAGCTCCTCTGGCTGGTGCTGGCGGTGGCGGGGGCGGTGCTGGTCATGCGCGTCTCGCCTCGGCTTCTCGAATGGGCGGCCCCGGCCTGCTATGCCGCCGGTCTGCTGGTCCTCCTCGTCACCCTCGCCATCGGCACGGGCGGCGGCACGGCCGCGTCATCGCGCTCGTGGATCACGGTGGGCGGCGTACGCCTGGGCCAGCCATCGGAGCTGGTCAAGATCACCGTGATCCTGATGCTGGCCCGCTACCTCGGCTCGCGGCGCGACGCCCCCAATTCCCTGCGCGAGCTGGTGATTCCGTGCCTGATCGCCGCCGTCCCGGCCGGGCTCGTCGTGCTGCAGCCCGACTTGGGCAGCGGGATCGTGTTCGCCGGCATCCTGTTCGCGATGCTCTACTGGGCCGGGGTGCGCGTCCCGCTCCTGATCCTGCTGGCCTCCCCGATCGCCTCGCTGTTCCTCGCGTTCAGCCCGTGGACCTGGGCCGCGTGGATGCTGATCCTGTGCGCCCTGCTCCTGATCTGGCGCCCGTATGTGTGGGAGAGCATGGCCGTCCTCGGCGGGAATCTCCTGATGGGCATCATCGCCTTCCCGCTCTGGAAACACCTCGCGCCCTACCAGCAGCACCGGTTCATCTCCTTTCTCAACCCGGAGGTCGATCCGCGGGCTACGGGTTGGCACATCCTGCAGTCCAGGATCGCGATCGGGAGCGGGGGGTGGTTCGGCAAGGGGTTCACCATGGGGACGCAGAAGCGGCTCGCGTTCCTGCCGGCCCAGACCACCGACTTCATCTTCTCCGTCGTCGGCGAGGAGCTCGGGTTCATCGGGGTCCTGGTCGCCCTCTGGCTCTTCTTCGCCCTGCTGGCCATCCTGATCCGCGCCGCCCGCCGCAGCCCGGACCCGTTCGGCGGCCTGGTCGCTTTCGGGGTCGCCGGGCTCTTCTTCACCCATGTCTTCGAGAACGTCGGAATGACGGCGAACGTGATGCCGATCACCGGCATCCCCCTGCCGTTCTTCAGCTACGGCGGGTCGTTCCTGCTGGCCTGTTTTCTTGCCGTCGGGTTGGCGATACGGGTGGCCAGGGAAGGGCAAGAGCTCGGCTATCATGGCCTGTAGCAATGAGTTAGAGAATCGGTCTGGCGCTCCACAGGCTCCCCTTTCAGATTGATCGGTCCCCGGGAAGGGCCTTCCGGCCCCTCCGACCTCTCACTCCTGGTCCCCTCGTCCATGGCCTGGTTCCGCAAAGACCGACGTCCCCGCACGTCGCAGCGCGAGAAGCTGGAGATCCCGGCCGACGTCTGGGACAAATGCGAGGAATGCGGCCACGTCGACGTCAAGGAGAAGTTCGAGCGAGGGTACGGGGTCTGCCCCAACTGCGGCCATCATCGCCGCATCGACGCCGCCCAGTACATCGCCCTGCTGACCGACGAGGGGTCGTGGAGCCCGATGGATCTGGGTCTGCGCTCCGTGGACGCGCTGGCCTTCGAAGCCTACGAGGATCGCTTGGCGGCGGCCGTAAAGAAGGCGGGACCGGAGGAGGCGGTGCGCACGGGGACGGCGACCCTTGAAGGGGAGCCGATCTGCCTGGCCGTCATGGACTTCAAGTTCATGGGCGGCTCGATGGGCTCGGTCGTTGGCGAGAAGATCGTCCGCTTGGGGCGGCGGGCCCTGGAGGATCGGACCCCGCTGATCATCGTGTCGGCCTCCGGCGGCGCGCGGATGCAGGAGGGCGTCCTCTCCCTCATGCAGCTGGCGAAGACGTCGGTGATCATCGCCCGGCTGCGGGAGGAGCGCATCCCCTTCATCTCGGTGCTCACGAACCCCACGACCGGAGGAGTGTCGGCCTCCTACGCCTTTCAGGGTGACGTGATCCTGGCCGAGCCGGGCGCCGTGATCGGGTTCGCAGGTGCACGGGTGATCAAGCAGACGATCGGGCAGGACCTGCCCGAGGGGTTTCAGACCGCCGAGTTCCTCCTCGAGCGGGGGATGATCGATGCAGTGGTGCCGCGCGCCAGGCTGGGGCCGACCTGCGCCCAGCTGGTGCGCCTGCTGCTCAGAAAGCCCTGTGCTGAAGGGGAGCGCGCCTCCTGACGATCCAGTCGTTCGAAGACGCCTGCCGCTTTCTCTACCCTAGGACGACCGGTGGTATCAAATGGGGCCTCGAGACGACCCGGGCCCTCCTGGCCGCGCTCGGTCACCCCGAGGAGCATTTCGCGGCAGTACACGTCGGGGGGACCAACGGCAAGGGCTCGGTCTCGACGATGCTGGCGGAGATCCTGCGCGCGGGGGGCTGGCGGGTCGGGCTGTATACCTCGCCGCACCTGGTGTCGTTCCGGGAGCGTGTGCTGGTGGATGGCGTTCCCATCTCCGAGGACGGCATCACCTGCTGGGCGTCGCGCCTGGAGGAGCCGGCCGTGCGGCTGGGCGCCACCTTCTTCGAGATCTCCACGGCGCTGGCGTTCGCGGACTTCGCGGCCCGGGGCGTCGAGGTCGCGGTCGTCGAGGTCGGGCTGGGCGGCCGGCTGGACGCGACCAACGTGATCTCGCCGCTGGCCTGCGGCGTCACCCGGATCGCCCTCGAGCATACCGAGTACCTCGGCGGCGACCTGGCGAGCATCGCGCGGGAGAAGGCGGGA
>DATKLR010000220.1:0-2759 GCA_035542295.1 Gemmatimonadales bacterium
GCTTCGCGAGCGGGATATCCGCGGACTCGGCGCGGCCTTCATCCCGTTCAGCGCACAGACCCGGATCAGCGGCGTGAACCTCGACGGGCGCCGGATCCGCAAGGGCGCCGCGGACGCCATCGCGGCGTTCGTGGCCGAGCATGGCGGCTCGGTGCCGCGCGGCCTCCAGGCCTCCGTCGAGGCGATCGCGCGCGAGGGAGGCACGCCGCTGGTCGTGGCGGACGGCGGGCGCGCCCTGGGCGTGGTGCACCTCAAGGACATCGTGAAGGGCGGCATCAAGGAGCGCTTCGCCGAACTGCGGCGCATGGGCATCAAGACGGTGATGATCACCGGCGACAACCCGCTCACCGCGGCCGCCGTCGCGGCCGAGGCCGGCGTGGACGACTTCCTCGCCCAGGCGAAGCCCGAGGACAAGATGGCGCTGATCAAGCGCGAGCAGGCCGGCGGGCGGCTCGTGGCGATGACCGGCGACGGCACCAACGACGCGCCCGCGCTCGCCCAGGCCGACGTGGCGGTCGCGATGAACACCGGCACGCAGGCGGCCAAGGAAGCCGGAAACCTGATCGATCTCGACTCCAATCCGACCAAGCTCATCGAGGTGGTCGAGATCGGGAAGCAGCTTCTCATCACCCGCGGCGCGCTGACGACGTTCTCGATCGCCAACGACGTGGCCAAGTACTTCGCCATCATCCCGGCGATGTTCGTCGCCACGTATCCGGCGCTGCAGGCCCTCAACATCATGCGCCTGCACACCGCGCAGTCGGCCGTGCTGTCCGCCGTCGTCTTCAACGCGCTCATCATCGTCGCCCTGATCCCGCTCGCCCTCAGGGGCGTGCGGTGGCGGCCGGCGCCGGCCGCGCAGATCCTGCGGCGCAATCTCTGGATCTACGGCGTGGGCGGCATCCTGATCCCGTTCGCGGGGATCAAGGCCCTGGACGTGCTGATCACCCTTCTCCATCTGGCCTGACGATGCTCAAGAACCAGCTCCGTCCAGCGATCATCGTGACGCTCGTCCTGATGCTCATCACGGGTCTCCTGTATCCGGGCGTCGTGACGGGGATCGCGCAGTTGCTCTTCCCGCGGCAGGCCAACGGCTCGCTGATGACGATAGACGGGCGGGTTGTGGGCAGCCTGCTGATCGGGCAGTCGTTCGCCGGCGCCCGGTACTTCCATGCCCGGCCCTCGGCGGCCGGCAACGGCTACGACGACACCCTGTCCGCCGGGACCAACCTCGGGCCCACCAGCGCGAAGCTCGCCGATACCCTGATCGCGTCGGCGGTGGACAGCGAGATCAAGCTCGACAGCGCCGTGAAGGGGAAGGTGCCCGCCGACCTCGTCACGTCGTCGGGATCGGGGCTCGATCCGGACATCTCTCCGGCCAGCGCGGAGTTGCAGGTGGCGCGCGTGGCCCGGACGCGGGGGCTGTCGCCCGATGCGGTCCGCGCGCTGGTGGCGCGGCACACGAAGGGGCGCACGCTCGGCATCTTCGGCGAACCGCGCGTCAACGTTCTCTGGCTCAACCTGGCTCTGGACAGTCTCGGAGGTCACAAGTGATTGCACGCCTCGCCTTCGCCGGACTCCTCATGCCCGGGCTGCTGGTGGCCCAGGATACGACGCATGCCGCTCCGGCGGCGCCGGCGCCATTCGCCTTCGCCGACTTCACCTGGCTGCAGGGCAACCCCCGCGGCCATCAGAACGTCCTCGACTCGAAGTACTTTACGGGCGAGTTCCGGCTCGACGCGTCGTACATCGGCGACTTCAACCGTCCCGCCGATCACACGCTGGTCGGGACGTCGGAAAGCGGGCGCACGTCGGAGGTCCAGGTGCAGCAGCTCGGCATCGGCGGCGATTTCCACACCGACCACGCCATCGGGCGGCTGATGACCCAGTTCGGGATGTACTCCACCATGACGCCGCGCAACGACGCCAGCCCCGCCCGCGGCCAGTGGAACCTCGCGGACGCCTACCGCTACATCTCCGAGGCGTACGGCGGCTACCACTGGAACGTGTGGAACGGGATCAACTTCGAGGCCGGCATCTTCATGTCCTACGTCGGCCTGTTCGGCTATTACAACTTCGACAACTGGGCCTACCAGCCCTCGTACGTCTCGTCGAACACGCCGTGGTTCTTCAACGGCCTGCGGGTGCAGATCTTCCCCAGCGACAAGCTCAAGATCGAGCCGTGGATCGTCAACGGCTGGCAGTCCTACGGGATGTTCAACGAGAGTCCGGGCTTCGGGATGCAGGTCCTGTGGCGGCCGACCGGCTCCCTGTCGGTGCTGTCCAACAACTACTACGGGTACGACTGGCTGGGGATCCCGGGGCGGGCCCGGGTACACAGCGACAACAGCGTCCAGGTCAAGTACTTGGACCGGCCGAATGCCTTCGCAGACAAGATGGCGTTTTCCCTGACGGTTGACGCCGGGTGCGAGAACGGGGGCGGCGTGAGCTGCACCGGCACGGCGCTGGGCCCCAAGCAGGCCTTCCTGGGCTACATGCTCTACAACCGCGTCTGGTTTGCCCACGACCGGTACGCCGTCACGCTCGGCGGCGGCCAGATGACGAACCCGGGGCGGTACCTGGTCCTGATGCCGCCGATCAACGGCGCGACGGCGTTCTCGGGAACGCCGTACTTTACCGAGAATCCGGGGGACCAGTTCAGCGCGTGGGACGCCTCGGTGACCTTCGACTACATGCCCGACGACTTCGTCACATTCCGCGTCGAGTTCGACCATCGCCACGCGAGCGTGCCGTACTTC
>DATKLR010000221.1:0-5656 GCA_035542295.1 Gemmatimonadales bacterium
GCCGCCTTCTCGATGATGACGCGGGCCACCGGCGGATGCTCCTGGAGCCAGCTGGAGAGCAGGTCGTTGACGACGCTCTTCACGACGCCCTCGACCTCGCTGTTGCCGAGCTTGGTCTTGGTCTGCCCCTCGAACTGCGGCTCCTTGACCTTGACGGAGAGCACCGCCGTCAGCCCCTCGCGCACGTCGTCGCCCGAAAGGGTGAAGTCCGCCTTCTTGAGGGCGCCGATCTGCTTCGCGTACTCGTTGATGGTCCGGGTCAGCGCCGACTTGAAGCCGGTGAGGTGGGTCCCGCCCTCGTGGGTGTTGATGTTGTTGACGAACGTGAGCGTGTTCTCGGCGTAGCCGTCGTCGTATTGCAGCGCGAGCTGGACGTCCACGTCGTCGCGCACCGCCTCGATGGCGATCGGCTTGGGGTGCAGCGGCTTCTTGGTCTGGTTGAGCCACTGGATGAACTCGACCAGGCCGCCCTTGTAGAAGAAAGTCTCCTGCCGCTCCGCGCCGACCCGCTCGTCCTGGAACGTGATCGTCAGGCCCTTGTTGAGGAACGCGAGCTCCCGCAACCGGCTGGCGAGGATGTTGTAGTCGAACCGCGTCTCGGTGAAGATCGTGGTGTCGGGCTTGAAGCGGACGATCGTCCCCGTGCCCTTCACCTTCTCGCGCAGGTTCAGCTTCTTCACCGTCTCGCCGCGCGCGAAGGCCATGTGGTAGCGCTGGCCGTTGCGGTCCACGCACACCTCGAGCCGCTCCGAAAGCGCGTTCACCACCGAGAGGCCGACGCCGTGCAACCCGCCCGACACCTTGTAGGTCGTGCGGTCGAATTTCCCGCCCGCGTGCAGCACCGTGAGCGCCAGCTCGACGCCCGGGATCTTCTCCGTCGGATGGAGGTCCACCGGGATGCCGCGCCCGTTGTCCTTCACCGTGACGCTGTCGTCGGGGTGGATCGTCACCTCGATCCGGTCGCAGAAGCCGGCCAGCGCCTCGTCCACGGAGTTGTCCACGATTTCGTAGACGAGGTGGTGGAGCCCGCGCGAGCTGGTGGACCCGATGTACATCGCGGGACGGCGGCGGACGGCCTCCAGCCCCTTGAGGACCTGGATCTGCTCGGCGTCGTAGCCTGTGGACTTCTCGTTCTTGGCCATGATCTCCCTTGAATCGGGGTCCGGGGCCCGGGACCCGGGGTCAGGGCCGCTCGGACCCCGGACCCCGGATCCCGGGACCCTCATCTCACAATCCTCAGCGAGGCCACCGTCCTCTGTGGCCGCGACAGGCGCAGCTGCACCGGCGCCGCCTCCAGCGCCACGAAGCGCGGCTCCTCGAGCGGGGCCACGATGCCCGCAGGCTCGGTACGCCGCAGCCACGTCCGCCGGAGCCGGAGGAAGCGGCGGAACAGCGTCGCCCGGTCGGCCGCGAGCCGCTCCGGCAGGACGCGCCACGCTCCGGAGAACAGCGCCGCCTCGACCGGCGTCGCGTCCGCGTCCGCCTCGCCGCCGAACCACGACAGCAGGACGTCGTGGTCGTGGATCTCGCCGAGACAGTCCTGCAGGTCGCGCGTCAGCTTGCGCTCTTCCTCGAACGCGAGGCCCGACGTCTCGGCGTGAAACTCGAGCGCATAGCGCAGGCCCTTGATCGTGATGCGGAGCGCGTGGAGGTCCGCCGCGTCGGGCTCCCGCTCGGTCATCCCGCGGTGTCCCGAGGCCCGCCGCGCTTCGCGGTGGATCCGGTCGGCGAGGAACCGCGCGGCCATCGCGTCCTCTTCGCCGCCCTTGCGGAACCGAGGCCACTTGGCCCGGTCCTGCAGCGCCTGCTTCAGTTTGGCATACCGTCGGCCCGCCAGCATCGCCTTGAGCTTCCGGTGCGCGCGCCAGCGCCGCTCCTTCAGCGCGGCCACGAGATCCTCGAGCCGCGCCGTCTCGACGCCCGTCAGGTAGGGCAGCTGCCGCTCCTCCAGGAGCGCGGCGATGACGTCGAGATCCCGCACCCGCCCGAGCGCGCGCGCCAGCCAGCGCAGCCGCGCGCGGCCCGCGCGCCTGCCGGGCCGCAACACGTTCGCGAAGAGGGCCAGCGCCGCCCGGAGCCGCCGCGTCTGCACGCGCATCTGGTGGATGGCCTCGGTGTCGCCGCGCCGCGCCCCCTTCTCGTAACGCACCAGCTCGCGCACCTGCCGCGCGACGATCCGGCTCGCCGCCTGGCGGACGGTGAGCGCCGGGGCGGGGGAGAGGATCTGGCTCACCGCCGCGGCTTCCTGCGCGTCAACGCGTCCGCGGGCGTCTCGCTCCCCACCAGCCAGCGGATCCGCTTGATCCGCCCCGTCGTACGACCCGCGTTGATGCGGGCCAGGACCTCCGGTGTCATCAGCGACAGCTCCTGCCTCCACGCACTGGATTTCACCCGCACGAACATCGTTCCGTCGGGCGTCACCGATTCGGGCGAAGCGGCCTCCGCGATCCGCTCGCCGACCAGCGCCGGCCATGCGTTCACGACTTCCGCCTGCCCGAGCCGATCGGCCAGGCCGGCCGACTTGAGATAGCCGGCCAGCGCCTCGGCGAGCTTCGTGGGCCTGCCCCTGCGCGTCGCGGTCACGCCTCGATCCGTCCGTCCTCGATCCGCCACCTGGGAAGCCTGCTCACCGCCGCCGGCATGTCACCGTCCCGGGGCACCGTCGCGAATACCTGGCTGCCGCGCTCGGCGAGATCCTCGACCAGGGCGCCCAGCCGCGCGCTGCGCGCCGCATCCAGCTCGGCGAAGGCGTCGTCGAGACAGAGAACGGGGAGCGCTCCCGCGCGGTCGCCCGCCTCCGCCAGCGTCTCGGCCTCGACCAGGCGCAGCGCCATCGCGGCCGTGCGCCACTGGCCCGCCGACCCGTAGACCCTCAGCTCGCGGCCGCCCAGCAGGAGCCGCAGATCGTCGCGGTGCGGCCCCACCGACGTCCGCCCGTGCGCCAGGTCCTTCTCGCGCGAGCGCTCCAGCGCCGCGGCCAGCTCCGCCTCGTTCGCCGTGCCGCGCGACGCGTAGCAGAGCTCGGAGTCGGCGCTCTCGCCGATCGCACGGCAATGCTCGCCGTACCGCGCCGCCCACCGCTCCGCCCAATTCCGCCGGGCCAGCGCCACCTTCGAGCCCGACCGCGCCAGCAGCGCCTCCCAGTCGGCGACGTCCGCGCCGGCCCGGCACCGGTGCCTCAGCGCGCGCCGGTACTCGCCGAGCGCTTCGACGTAGCCCGGCACCACCAGCGAGAGCAGCACGTCCAGATAGCGCCGCCGCTCCCGCGCCCCGCCCGACACCAGCTGCACGTCGTCGGGACTCAGCACCACGCCGCGCACGATCCCGATCGCTTCCGCGAGCCGCTCGACCGGCGCGCCGTCCACGGCGACCCGCTTCTCCTTCGTCCGCGCATCGTAGCCGGCTCCGACGACCTTCTCGGCCTCCGCCTGCACGTGGAAGCCCGCGTCGCCGAACCGCACCAGCTCGCGATCGAGCGCGCCGCGGAACGATCGGAACACCTCGCCGTAGAGCAGCGCCTCGAGGAAGCTCGTCTTGCCGTGCCCGTTCCGGCCCACCAGCACCAACCCCGGCGGCGGCAGCTCCAGGTCCGCGTCCGCGAGGTTGCGGAACGCCTGTACGGATAGCCGCTGGATGGGCGCTAGCGCGGCGCCACCCCGAGGGCCTGCGGGGCCTGTTTCACCGCATCCGAATGGCCCCGCTCCCGGGCCCGTTTGGGGGGTCGAAACACGGCCCGTAAGATAGCCACGAAGCTTAGTCAAATCAAGGATTTAAGCCTGTTCGGCAGCGCACGGCAGGCGGCCCCGGAACGGGCCGCCGGAAGCCGCTCGGAGGATCACATTTGTTGCCGGTGCTCGCCAGGCCCGTTTTGTGACCGTGCGGGCCGGGCGCGCGCTACCGGCCGCGGAACTTCGCCGCTCGCTTTTCGAGGAAGGCGGAGAGGCCTTCCTTCATGTCCTCGGTCGCCGCGACGAGGCCGAACGCGTCGGCCTCCAGCTCGAGCCCCTCCTCGAGCGTCATCTCGAGGCCGCGGTGCACGGCTTCGATCACCAGCTTCACCGCGACCGGCCCGTTGGCGAGGATGGTCCGCATGACCTGCTCCGTCTCGGCGAGGAGCCTGTCCTGCGGCACGACCTTGCTCACCAGGCCGATGCGGAGCGCCTCGCGGGCGTCGATCGTCTCTCCGGTGAGGAGCAGGTGGAGCGCGTTCCCCTTGCCGACGATCCGCGGCAGCCGCTGCGTGCCGCCGTAGCCGGGGGTGATGCCGAGCTTGACCTCGGGTTGGCCGAACTTCGCGTTCTCGCTCGCGATGCGGATGTGGCAGGCCATCGCCAGCTCGCACCCGCCCCCCAGCGCGTAGCCGTTCACCGCCGCGATCACCGGCTTCCCCATCGTCTCGAAGGCGCGGAGCATCGCCTGACCGGTGAGCGCCCGCTGGCGGCCGTCCAGGACGCCCTGCCTGGCGAGATCGCCGACGTCGGCGCCGGCGATGAACCCCTTGTTGCCCGCGCCGGTGACGATGACGCCGCGCACCAGATCGTCGTTCCTGAGCAGATTCGCGGCGGTGAGGAGCTGCTCCACTATCGCGTCGTTCAGCGCGTTCAGCTTGTCGGGACGGTTCACCGTGAGCGTGGCGACGCCGTCCTTCACGATCACGAGCAGGTTGTCGAAGTTCATGGCGGAAAAGCTAGCGCGGGCGTAGGTTGGCCGCCAATGAGGATGCAGGCGTTCGCCTGGGCGCCGTCGGGGCGGCTTTCCCTGCTCGATCAGACGCTCCTGCCGCTCGCGGAGCGGTGGATCGAGGTGGGCTCGGTCGACGAGATCGTCGAGGCGATCCGCGCGCTGCGCGTGCGCGGCGCGCCCGCCATCGGCATCACGGCGGCGATGGGGCTCGTCGCCGCGATGCGCTTCGTCACCGCGGGACCGCGCAGCATGTTCCTCGCGCTGATCGAGCGCGGCGCCGAAGCAATCCGGGCGGCGCGCCCCACGGCCGTGAACCTCGGCTGGGCGATGGACCGGATGGTGCGCCGCGCCCGCGGCACACCCGGCGACGCGCGGGCGATCCTCGCGGCGCTCGAGGCGGAGGCCCAGGCGATCTGGGACGAGGACCGGAGCGCGTGCGAGAAGATTGCGGAGCACGGACAAGTACTGGTCGCCAGTTCCGCAGACGCCAAGTTGCGCAGAGCAGGCCACGGCCGGGAGCCTGGCGCGCCGGTCAACATCCTCACGCACTGCAACACGGGCTTCCTGGCCACCGGCGGCATCGGCACGGCGCTGGGCATCGTGCATCTCGCGGCGGAGCGCGGCGCGCAGCTCCACGTCTGGGTGGACGAGACGAGGCCGCTCCTCCAGGGGAGCCGGCTCACCGCCTGGGAGCTACTCCGCGCGGGGATCCCGCACACAGTGATCCCGGACGGCGCGGCGGCGTCTTTGTTGGCGCGGGGGCAGGTGGACGTGGTGCTGGTCGGCGCCGACCGGGTCGCCCGGAACGGCGACGTCGCGAACAAGCTCGGCACCTATCCGCTGGCGATCGCCGCGAAGCGCCACGGCGTGCCGTTCTACTCGGCCGCGCCGTTCTCCTCGTTCGATCCGGAGTGTCCGAGCGGAGATGCGATCGTGATCGAGGAGCGCAGCGCCGCAGAGCTGACGGCACCCG
>DATKLR010000222.1:0-8592 GCA_035542295.1 Gemmatimonadales bacterium
CGGCCGCGGGCTCCGGCATCAGAGCCCGCACCCCGTGCAGCAACGGGAAGACCATCCCGCAGCGCGCGCAGCGCTCCGCCACAGACTCGGCCCCGTCCGCCTCCAACACCGCATGGCAGGACGGGCAGACCAGGGGCGGAATGGCCGTCACGCAGCGCCGCGCACGATCGCGCCCAGGTGCTCTTCGATCTCGTCCACCATCCGCGTGCCGAGGAAGCGCGAGCGCACGGTCTCCTTGCCGGCGAGGCGGAGTCGCTGGACCAGCGCGGGGTCGGCGAAGAGGCGGGACAAGTGGGCGGCGAGGTCCACGGCGTCGTCCGGCTTGAAGACGAGGGCGTTCCGATCCCGTTCGAGGATCTCCGCGCTGCCCCCCGTCGCGGTGCCGACCACGGCGCAGCCGGCCGCCATCGCCTCGAGCTGCACGATGCCGAATGGCTCGGCATAGACTGAAGGGAATACCAGGATGCCGTGCTTCTCATACAGGGGCAGGAGCGCGTCGCGTGGCAGGGCGCCCGCCCACCGAATCCGGTTCGCCAGGCCCAGTGCCTCGCAGCGGGCGCGCAGCTGCGCTGCATACTCTCGGTGCTCCTCCGGGCCCGCGATCGTCAGACGCGGTGGGCTCTCACCGCGCCCGCGCAGGATGCCGAGCGCCTCGACCAGGGTATGCAGGCCCTTGGCTTCCCAGATGCGGCCGACGAAGAGCAGCTCGCGACTCACGGGGTCGCGTGGCGCGGGCGGCTCGGCGGCCGCGCGGGCGAATTCGCCGAACAGCCCGTAGTAGATAACCCGCTCGGAACCCCGGGTCTGGAAGCCGCTCCGGTGAAGCAGGTTCATCATGAATCGCGAGCCGTACTCGAGGTGGTCGAAGCGTAAAGGCGCTGCCTCCGTCGCCACGCCCTGAAGGCGCGCGGCGGCCGCGAACGCCGCGCGCGCCGCGCGACGCCACGCCGGCTCCGGCCGCGGCGCGAACACCCCGGCCCACGGGTCGAGGTCGCTCGGCATGAGGAACTTCCGGAGCGGCCAGTCGCCGAAGACGTAGATCACGGTTGGCAGCGGCCGGTTCATCAGGCGCACGAGGACCTGGTGCGACACGCCGCCGATGTTCCAGAGGAAGACGACTTCGGGGCGCGCCTCGGCGAGGAGCCCGTCGATTGCCGCGCGATCGTCTCTCTGGCGTCTTGCTTCGTCCGAGAGGCGAAGGAAACTCGGCTCGGTCCCACGACGCGACCGGAGGCTCCGGCGGACTCGCGGCTCCGGGGCGATGTGGGCGCCGCCCAAGGCATCAGTCGTCAGCACCCACACGTCGTGCCCGCGCGATCGCAGGGCCTCAGCCACTTCACTCGCGGCGACCTCGTAGCCGCCCAGGCTCGCGGGCGGATAGAGATCGGAGAGGAACAGGATCCGCATCAGGCCGGCGACGCGGCTGGCGCCAAGTGGCGGAGATCCCGCATCAGATCGGGCCAGATCGTGCGCCGCCCCAGCAGGAAGACCACGGCGGCCGCGGCAATTGCACCGGCAGCGCAGCCGGCGAACAGCGCCGGCCACGGCGTCAGAATCGCGGCCAGCCAGTGGCTTGCGGCGAAGGCTGCCGCGAGCGCCGCCAGCGGAAGCAGCACGTTCAGCCACCAGGCCGGACGAGCCGGCGCCGGAAGCAGGCTGCGGAGAAGCACGATCAATGGAACGGTTGCGCTCAGATGGGCGACCGGGATCGCGATGATCCCCAGCGGCCGCGCGAGGCCGACGGCCAGTGCGACCTCGACGGCCAGGTACGCCACCATGATGGCGAGCGTCCACATCGCCGGGCGCACGACCCGCACCGCCGCATCGAGCGGGATGAGGACCGCCCCGGCCGTCATGTGGAGCGCGAAGATCTGGAGCGCGAGCGTGGCCGGCAGCCAGCGGCCGCCGAACAGAGCGATGATCATGGGCGTGGCGAGCCCGGCGAGCAGCGCCAGGGGGAAGCCGATCAGCAGGGCGTTGTAGCGCACGGCGCGCGCCAGCACGCGGCCAAGCCGGGCGGCATCCTCCTGAATCAGCGCCACCGTCGGGAAGATGACCTGCCCGATGGCGTGCGCCAGGCCGATTCCCGCCCGCGTCGTCATGTCCAGACTCCACCGCAGGTACCCCACGCCAACCGGTCCGAAGAGCGGCATTCCGAGCCAGTTGACCATCCCCGCGTGGAAGCCGGACAGGATGCCCGTCAGATGAAGCGGGAGTCCGCTGCGCACGACGGCGCGCAGGGGCCCGAGGCGCGGCACGAGGCGGGGCCGCACCGGATACCAGAGCGCGAGCACGACCAGTCGTCCGGCCTGCGTGGCGGCGGTCGCAATCACGAGGCCCGCCACTCCGGCGCGCGCGAAACCCAGGCTGGCCAGCAGCGTGATGTACGCGATCTGTTGCACGAGGTCGAGGAGGGCGAGCCGCGCGAAGTCGAGCCGGCGCTGCACCAGAACGTTGGCGCGGAGCGCGAAGGCACCCAGCAGGGTCGGGAGGTAGAGGACCGCCGCCAGCAGGAGCCACGAGGGCAGGCCGTGCACCTCAGCCCCGGCCGCCAGGGCGATGATGGGAAAGGCCAGCACGGCGATCCACAACTGGAGAGAAGCGGCCAGGGCGACGCTGTCCGGCGCCGGATCCGCCTTGTCGCGGACGAACGCCTGCGTCAGGCCGAGGTCGCCGATCATCGCGGGGATCGTGACCACGAAGGAGAGGATGCCGAACCGTCCCAGGTCTGCGGGCGCGTACAGCCGCGCGATCGTGATGGCTGAGAGGAGGCCGAGGGGCAGGGCGAGCACCTGGCGCGCGCTCGCCACCGCCGTCATGCGCGCGGCGCGCCGCTCGATCCCCGGTTCAGCCACGCCGGTAGGCGAGGAGTTGCAGGGCGATGGCCGGATGGCGCACGGCCCACGCCCCGAGCATCAGGTCCAGGGTCGGGAACGTATTGAGCACGCGGTTGACGCCGCGCACCGGCCATTGCCGCACCTTGTGTCCGACCCCGCGCACCGTGAACCCGCGGCGACGCAACTCCGGTGCGGTCCAGTGGGAAACGTGGTGCTCGTGCTCGTTGAAGCCGGTCATCGTCATCGCGCCGGGCCTGAGGTACTCCCAATTCGGCGTAGACAGGATTGCGATCTCGGCCGCGACTCTCGCGACCTCCACCAGGAGTCGTTCTCCGGCTTCCTTGTCGAGATGCTCGATGAGCTCGGTCGCGATGATCGTGTCGAAGGCCCCCGCGGGGCACAGGGCAAGGAACTCCAGCGCATCGGCGCATTCCAGGGCGTCGTAGACGCCCGTGGACCGGCAGAACGCCACGTTGCCCTCGTGGATGTCCACGCCGGTGACCTGCGCGGCCAGGGCTGGATCATCGGAATGATAGTGCGTGCGCAGGAGGTGGCCCCAGTGCCCGTATCCGCAGCCGAGGTCGAGCACGGTCTTGCCCTCGACGAGCGGCAGCACGACAGGGTCGAGTTCGAGCGGTGCGTAGCCCACGTGCAGTCATCGTAGGAGGTTTGGGCACAAACCGCCAGGCGACCGGCCCGTCCGGGCACCGGCGTCGGGCCTCAGGCCTGCGGCGGACCCAGATGAACCGTGGCCAGTGCGGCGCTCCCCCGGTGCGCGAGAACCGTCAAGCCGGTGGCGCGGCATACGCCCTCGAGCAACGCTGTCACGTCGCCCGCGAATCCGTGAAACTCGCCCGTGATGTAGTCGAGGCGGCGAAGCACGTCACCGCCCGAGGAGAGCACGTCGAATTCTGAGCCCTCGATGTCGATCTTCAGGAGCCCCACCCGGCTCACGCCGTACGTCGCGAGGAGCGCTCCGAGCGTGGTCGCGCGCACCGTGATCTCGCGGTACTCGGAGTCGCGGAAGCTCGTGCAGCGCGTCGAGCTGTAGTCTGAGGCGGCCCGGTGCGCGCGGAAAGTCACGTCGCCTTCGACGCGCCCCAGTGCCGCAGGCACGATCTCGAAGTTGATGCCGTTCAGCCGGAGATTGCGCCGCAGCGACGTCAGGTTGGCCGGGTCCGCCTCGACGCAGAGGAACCGCGCACCCGGGTAGAGTGCATGCAGATAGACACTGGCCAGCCCGATATTGGCGCCGGCGTCCACCACGACGGCCGGTGCGACAGGCGCGACCGGGCGGTAAGCGTGCGCGAAGAAGATCTCATACAGCGTCCAGTACGTCTGAGGCTCCAGGGGGAGCGTCAGGCGCACCGGGCGCCCGGATGGCCCGTTCAGAGAGACCGTGAGCGTGAGACGCCTGCTGAGTCCTCGCGTCGCGACGTTGAGCGGGCGCCAGAAACGCGTGCCGTTCACCAGCCAGACCAGGCCGCGGTACAGAGCGAAGACCAGACCGTCGCGCGTCGTGGGCGCCGCACGCAGCGATCCGTGCAGCGCCATCAGCGGCGTGATGCGCGTCAGGGCGGCGCGCCAGAGCGGTGTCCGGGCCGATTGCACCGCCAGCGATGGTAGGAGGTGTTGGCGCCGTTCGCCAGCCGCAGCTACGATTGGCGCGTGCGCGTCGGCATCAACGCCCGCCTCCTGACCGCGCCCGACCGGCGCGGCTTCAACCGGTATACCGCCGAGCTGGTGCGCGCGCTGGCCGCTGCGGGGCGCGTCGAGCCGGTGTTGTTCTCCGACGGTCCCATCCATCCGTTGCACCGGCTCGAGGAGATCCCGCGCGTGCTGCGCTACGTCCGGCCGCAGGCGCTCTGGCAGCATCGCTGGCTGCCGGCTGCGCTGCGCCGCGAACGCATCGACCTGTTCCACGCGCCGGCCCATTGGGGCGTGCCGTGGCACTCGCCGTGCCCGGTCGTCGCGACGATCCACGATCTGGCCGACCGCGAGCGCCCGGAGCTGCAGGTGCACGGCGGCCTGCGGGCGGCGGCGCGGCACGAGCTGGAGCAGTGGCTGGTGGTGCGGCGGACGCGGCGCATCATCGCGGTCTCGGAGTGGACCGCGAGCAGCATCGTGCGCCGTCTCGGCGTCGAGCGCGAGCGCGTGGCGGTGACCGTCGAGGGCGCCGCGCCCGCCTTCGACATCGCGCTCGAACCGGCGCGCGTGGCCTCGGTGTGCCGGGCCTGCGGTCTGGACGCCCCCTACTTCCTGTACGTGGGCGGGTTCGACGCGCGAAAGAACCTCGGCGCCGTGATCGCGGCGCTCGGCCTCCAGCCGCCGGACCGGCGGGTCGCAGTGGCACTGGTTGGTGAGGGCGGGCCGGCGGCGGACGCGCTGCGACAGCGGGCCGGCACGGCGGGCGTGCTGCCCTGGCTGCGGCTGCTGGGAGCAGTGGACGATGCGAAACTCGCGGCGCTCTACGCCGGCGCCGTGGCGCTGGTGATGCCGTCGTGGCTCGAGGGCTTCGGTCTGCCCGTCGTGGAGGCGATGCACGCGGGGACGCCGGCCATCGTCTCGGATTCCTCTTCGCTGCCCGAGATCGCCGGCGACGCGGCATTGCTGTTCCCGCCGGGCGAGCCGGCGGCGTTGGCTGAGGCCATGGGCCGCCTGGCGACCGACCCGGCGTTGCGCGGGCGGTTGGCGTCGAAGGCTCGGCAGCGGGCTCCGCTCTTCACCTGGCGGCGCGCCGCCGAGCAGACGCTCGCCATTTACGAGGCAGCGCTGAGCTAGAGGACCCCTCCACGCCGGAACATTCCGACTTCGTCGTACTTCCGCTCGAAGAGGTCGCGCACCTCCTCGCGCGAGACGACCGCCACGCCGGCTTTGCCCACCTCGATGCCGGCGGCGTAGTTCGCCAGCTCCGCCGCCTCGCGCATCGTCGCACCCGCGGCCAGCGCCGTGCCGACCCATGCGGTGACCGTGTCCCCCGCGCCCGAGACGTCGTACACCTCCCGCGCATGCGTGGGGAACCGCTCGATCGTGCCGTTCTTCGTGAGGAGCGCCATCCCGTGCGGCCCGAGGGTGAGGAGCAGATTGTCCACCTCGAGTTGATCCATCACGGCCGGGAGCGTGTCCGCGTGCTCCACGTCCACCGCGGCGCCGAGGGCCGCCTCGAGCTCGCGGCGGTTGGGCTTGAAGACCGTGGCGCCCTTGTAGTTGAAGAACTGCTTGAACTTGGGGTCCACCACCGAGGGGATGCCGCGCGACCGGGCGGTCGACAGCGCGCTCGCGATCACCGCCGGCGTCAGCGTTCCCTTGTTGTAGTCCTCGAGCAGCACCGCGTCCACGCCCTTGAGGACCTTGGCCATCCGCTTCTGCAGCGTCTCGAGCGTGGCGCCCTCGAGCAGCGCGTCTTCCTCCTCGTCGAACCGGAGCATCTGCTGGCCGCGGGCCACGACGCGGGTCTTCGAGGTGGTCGGCCGCTCCGGGGTCACGACGATCCCGTCGTCGCGGATCCCGGCCGCCACCAGCTCGGTCCGGAGTTGCTCGCCGCGCCGGTCGTCGCCCACGGTCGCCACGAGCGTCACCTCGGCGCCGATCGCCGCGACGTTGGCCGCGACGTTCGCCGCGCCTCCCAGGGCGTAGCGCCGGTCCTGCACCCGCACCACCGGCACCGGCGCCTCGGGCGAGATGCGCTCGACGTCGCCGATCATGTAGATGTCGAGCATTGCGTCGCCCACCACGACGACGCGCCGGTTCGGCATCTCCTCCAGCAGATGGTTGACGCGCTCGCGGGTGATCACCTGACGACCTCCAGGGTGTCGGCGACCAGACGGCCGATCTCGAGGCAACAGGTTAGCCCCGGCGACTCGATGCCCACAAGGTTGACCCACCCGGGGAGGCCCCGCGCCGACTCCTCCTGGATCACGAAGTCCCGCGGCGCTTCGCCTGGACCCTGGAGCTTGGGCCGAATCCCGGCGAGGTCGGGGGAGAGATCGTCCGGCTCCAGCCCCTCCAGATAGCGCGATGCCGCCTCGAAGAACCGGCTGCGCAGCGACGCCGCCACCTCGTAGCGTTGCGTCCGGTCGGGGAGGTACTCGAGGTCGGGCCCCAGCCGCACGCCCCCGGCCAGGTCGAGCGTCACGTGGATCCCGAGATGGGTCGCATCCGGGGCAGGGTAGATCAGGTGGCTCGCGAGATCGCGCTTCCTCGGGTGCACGCGGAAGTAGTGGCCGCGAGCGTAGTGGAGTCGGTATCCGCACGCATCCACGTCGAGGCCGGGGAGCGCGGCCACCAGGTCCGCGTCCAGCCCGGCGGAGTTCACTACGCTCCGCGTTTCGAGCGTGGTGGATTCGGTGCCGCTTCGTGCCGTGACGCGGTAGCAGCCGCCGGAGCACTCGGCGGCTACGATCTCGTGCCGCCAGGCCACGCTGCAGCCGCGGGCCTCGGCGTCGGCCAACAGACTCGCCATCAGCTGGTGCGAGTCCACGATCCCGGTGTCCGGGGACCAGAGCGCGTGGGTCGCGCGGACATGGGGCTCGATCTTGCGCACCTGACTCGGGGCGAAACGCCGGAGCGAGGTGACGCCGTTTTCCAGCGCCTGCCGGAGGATCTGGTCGAGCTTCGGCTCCTCATCCTCCGCGGTCGCGACGATCAGCTTGCCGAGGCGCGCGTGCGGGACGCCATGCGATTCGCACCAGGCGTAGAGGCTGCGATTGCCCTGCACGCACAGCCGTGCCTTGAGAGTCCCCGCGGCGTAGTAGATGCCGGCGTGGACCACCTCGCTGTTGCGGCTGCTGGTTTCGACGCCGAAGCGCTCGTGCCGCTCGATCAGGATGACGTCGCGGCCGCGCGCCGCCAGCTCCCGGGCGCAGGCGAGACCCACGACGCCGGCCCCGATGACGACGACCTCAGCGTCCACGGGGACTCGGCGACTCAGTCAGGCGAGTGAATGCCACCCGTGATCCGCCGCCGGATCTCGGCGCGCACCCGCCACACCCAGCGGTCGCCGCGCACGCCCTGCACGTGGTTCGCGCTCCAGATGAAATGGCGGCCGACGTCGGTGCTCAGGTTGATGCCCGGCGCCGGCGTCCAGTTGGCCTGCATGGCCAACCGCAGCGTCCGCTCGACGATGCCCGTCAGGAACCGGACCGAGTCGCCCAGCAGCTGCGGCGGGGGAAACGGTCTCCCTAACGCCCCCTCGCCCTGCCGGATGAAGGTGATCTCGCCACCCAGGAGCCCGCGGGGTAGCGCCGCGACTTCGGCGCGCGCCGTGAGCTGGTCGTAATCGATGTGATCGCGGCCGATGCCCACGCCGCGAACGGTGTAGTCGAACTGCGTCCCCTTCTGCGTCTGGTACACGAGGTTGTCCACGCGCGTATAGAACGCGGACCAGCTCGCGGCGCCGTGCATCGCTCCGCCGGTCGCCGACAGCGTGTACCCGAGCTCCTCGGGCTTCTCCGGGTTCGTCGGCGTGGTCTTGTCCACCTTGATGTCGTTCGCGAACAGCTGGCCCGCGAGATGAACCCGGTCGCTCGGCTGCCACGCCAGGTCCAGTCCCACGAAGGACTTGGTCGGACCGCCATAGTGGTTCATGTTCACCAGCAGGAACAGGTTCGCCGCGTTCAGATACCAGGGTTCCTGCGACCGGCCCGCGCTCGTCGTGTCGGCGTACAGCGCGCCTTCGTTGAGTGAAAAGGCAAACCGATCCGACGGCGTGACGACGAGCCGGTGGAGCGACAGGTACCGCTGTGTCGGCAACCCG
>DATKLR010000223.1:0-4778 GCA_035542295.1 Gemmatimonadales bacterium
GCGCGGGTGAGGAAGTCGCCGGTCAGCAGGTTGTCCGCCAGGGTCGCGTGGATCAGCACGCCCGGGTCCGCGGGGCCGAACGGATCGGCGCGCGCCTCGAACAGCCCGGAGCCCGAGGCACCGACGAACACGATCTTGTCCCGGAGCGCCGCCAGCGGCACCTCGGGCGTCCGGCCGCTGGCGAGCTGGGTGTACGAGTTGAGGATCTGCGCCACCGGGTAGATGCGGTACGTCTCGACGCCGCGCCGTGGATCGCGATAGGGGCCGCGCCACTTGAGGAGCAGCCCGCCCCCGTCCAGGGGCACGACGAGCGAGCCGAGCGCGAGCGCGCGAGCGCCGAACCGCGCCGCGCCCGAGCGGAACCGCGCCGAGTCCGCGACGGCCGCGGCGGCGAGGCCCAGCGCCGGATAGGCGCGTCCGCGGAAGCCGTAGAAGAGCGGGACCCGGCGCGCCGTGCCGTCCACCGCGTCCGGCGTGAAGTTGATGCTCCCCACCGCGTGCGACGCGTCGAGCAGCGCGCGGTACGGGTGCTCGACCCCCTGGAACGCCTGACCCGCCGGGAGCGCGGACACGGGCCAGGCGAAGTCCGGGAGCCGCGCCAGCGCGACGCTGTCCTCCCGGAAGGCGGCGAGCCGCGGTTGGCTCGTCCCGAACTGCTGCTGGAACGAGAGGGTCTGCACCACGTTCCCGGCCGCCCGGGCTTCGGTCGCGAACGCGCTGTCGCGCGCGGGGTTCGGCAGATCGGGATCCGGGAAGCCGAAGTCGAACGCGATGACCTTCGCTCCGCCCGCCGCGAGATACCGGACGACCATCGCCCACACGTCGCGCGGCCAGGGGAAACGCCCCACCGAGCGCCGCAGCAGGTCGAGGCTCAGCTCGTCCACGTCGACGATCACGATGCCGGTGTCGGCGCGCGTCCGGTCGTGCAGGGTCCGGAAGCGCCAGTCGAGCGTCCTCAGCTCGAGCGACTGCATGGGGTAGGTGCCGTGCAGCAGCATCAAGACCAGCGCGACCGCCGCCCCCACGGTCAGGCCCAGGACGCTGCGTCGTACGCGTGGACGCATGTGCCATATGGTAGCTTGCCAGACGCGCAGCGCGCCACCGCTCGGAGGCCGCCCTCCGCCCGCACGAGAGCCGACTCTGCATCGCGGAGCACCGACCGCCTCACGTTCGCCGCAATCCGCATCGCTACGGAGGCGTCGCGCGCCGCGCCGAACGGCTGTCCGAATGGGAAAACGGGAGCGAATCCCTCACCGGTCGGCGTCCTGTGTAGGCGCGAGATTTGCGGGTCCGAAACTGGGCAAACGCGTGTACCGCGACCCTGGCGGGAGATCGCTGCGGCTATGCCCACAGTCGAGACGCCCATCCTGGACGAGACGATCGTCGACAAGTACGAAGAGCGACGCGCGAACCTCGTCCCGATTCTGCAGGAAATCCAATCCACATATTCGTATCTGCCGGAAGAGCTGCTCCGCCGAGTATCGCGGAAGCTGCATGTGCCGCTCTCCGACGTGTACCAGCTCGCGACTTTCTACCGGTGCTTCAGTCTGAAGCCTCGCGGCCGGCACGTGGTGCAGGTGTGTCTCGGGACCGCGTGCCACGTGCGGGGCGGGCCGAAGATCCTGGACCGGGTCGAGACGGAAACGGGCACGGTGGGTCTCGGGACGAGCCCCGACATGGAGTTCGTGGTCGAGACGGTGCGGTGTCTGGGATGCTGCGGCTTGGCCCCGGTGATGCGGGTGGACCGGGACATCTATGCCACGCTGGAGCAGAGCAAGATCAAGCGCGTGCTGAACCGCTATCGCAAGAAGCGCCCTGCGGGAAAGGACGCGAGCGATGGTTGAGCGCGTGCATCACATCACCGACCTCGAGGAGCTGGAGCGGGTCGCGATCCACGGCCGGGCGTCGCTCTATCCGGAGCGGATCAAGATCCTGGTCGGCATGGCCACCTGCGGGCGCGCCGCCGGCGCCGAAGAGGTGCTCGAGAAGGTGCGCGAGGTGGTCGCGCAGAAGAAGCTGCCCTACATCGTCGCCGAAACCGGGTGCATCGGCTGGTGCTCGCAGGAGCCGCTGCTCGATGTCTGGGTGCCGGGCCGCCCGCGGGTCACGTACGGGCGCGTGACGCCGAAGCAGGTGCCCGAGATCCTCGCGGCGCTGCCGGAGGCGAAGCCGAAGCTGGCGCTCGCGATCATGACGGGGGACGACAATCCCCTCACCGGCAAGCACGCGGACTACTGCAACGGCCACGGGTCCAAGGTGGACGGCCTGCCGAGCTACGCGGAGCTCCCGCTGTTCCGGCGGCAGCTCCGGATCGTGATGCGCAACTGCGGCATCGTGGATCCGGCGAGCCTCGAGGAGTATGCGGCGCGCGGGGGGTATCGCGCGTTGTGGCGGGCGCTCTGGTCGCTGAAGCCCGAGGACGTGGTGCGCGAGGTGACGGACAGCGGACTGCGCGGGCGCGGCGGCGCGGGGTTCCCCACGGGGCGGAAGTGGCAGGCGGTGCGCGACGCCAAGGGAAGCCCGAAGTACGTGATCTGCAACGCGGACGAGGGCGACCCCGGCGCCTACATGGACCGGGGTGTGCTCGAGGGCGATCCGCACAGCGTCATCGAGGGGATGATCATCGGCGGGTACGCGCTGGGCGCGCACGAGGGTGTGATCTACGTGCGCGAGGAATATCCGCTGGCGGTGGCGCGCGTGAAGGCGGCGATCGCGCAGGCGCAGCACGCCGACCTGCTCGGCGACGACATCCTCGGCTCGGGCTTCGGGTTCCGGATCGAGGTGGCGCAGGGCGCCGGCGCCTTCGTGTGCGGGGAAGAGACGGCGCTCATCGCCTCGATCGAGGGGCGGGTCGGGGAGCCGCGCCCGCGGCCGCCGTACCCCGCCGAGAAGGGGCTGTGGGGCAAGCCGACGTGCATCAACAACGTCGAGACCTGGGCCACGGTCCCGGTCATCGTGTCGCGGGGGAGTGCGTGGTTCTCCCGGATCGGCACCGAGGGCAGCAAGGGGACCAAGGTCTTCAGCCTCGTCGGCAGCGTGGCGAACACGGCACTCATCGAGGTGCCGATGGGGACGACGCTGCACGACGTGGTCGAGGAGATCGGCGGCGGCGTGCCCGGCGGCCGCGCGGTGAAGGCGGTGCAGACCGGCGGCCCGAGCGGCGGGTGCATCCCGGCCGAGAAGCTCGACCTGCCGGTGGACTACGAGAGCCTGAATGCCGCAGGGTCCATCATGGGCTCGGGCGGCATGATCGTGATGGACGACCACACCTGCATGGTCGACATCGCGAAGTACTTCCTGGACTTCCTCCAGGACGAGTCGTGCGGGAAGTGCTTCAGCTGCCGGGTCGGCACCCAGCGGATGAAGGAGATCGTCACGCGCATCTCCGAGGGGAAGGGCACGGAGCAGGATCTCGACCTGCTCGAGGACCTGGCCTGGATGGTGTCGGAGACGTCGCTGTGCGGCCTCGGCGTGAGCGCGCCCAACCCGGTGCTCTCGACGCTGCGCTACTTCCGCTCCGAGTATCTGGCCCACATCCGCGACCACAAGTGCCCGGCGAAGGTCTGCAAGGAGCTGATCACCTACACGATCGATCCCGTGACCTGCAACGGGTGCGGGGCCTGCGTCAGTCTCTGCTCCGGGCAGGCCGTCGTGGGGGAGAAGAACAAGCTGTACACGATCGAGCAGGCCCGCTGCACGAAGTGCGGCGCGTGCCTCGAGTCCTGCAAGTTCGACGCCGTCCTGGTGAACTAGCCATGATCCGACTGACGATCAACGGGTCGCCCGTGCAGGTGGACGAAGGCTCGACGGTGCTGGAGGCCGCGCGCCTGTACGGCATTCCGATCCCGACGCTGTGTCACGCGGACGGCCTGACGCCCTACGGCGCGTGCCGCCTGTGCGTGGTGGAGGTCGGGACGGCGCCCAAGTCCCGGCTCGTCGCCTCCTGCACCACGCGCGCCACCGAGGGGCTGGTGGTGCGCACCGACTCGGCGCGGGTGGACCGCGCGCGGCGGCTGCTGGTCGAGCTGTACGTGGCGACGAGCCCGCAGTCCAAGCGGATCCAGGATCTCGCCTCGGCGATGGGCATGCGGGAGTGCCGCTACGAGGCGCAGCACGAGGACTGCATCCAGTGCGGCCTGTGCGTGCGCATCTGCAACGAGCAGATGATCGCGGGGGCGATCGGCTTCTCGGGCCGGGGCACCACCCGCAAGGTCTCGCGGCCGTTCGACCAGACCTCGGAGCTGTGCCGCCAGTGCGGCGCCTGCCTCTACGTCTGTCCGATCTGCGAGCAGCGCTGCCAGGGGGCGACGGCCGAGTCAGCGCTGTGCAACGGATGCCTGAACTTCTCGCCCCCATGCTTCAATAGCTACGACGACGCGATGTGTTTCCTGGACCCCTGCCACGCCTGCGAGCTGGCTGGCCCGTTCCGCGCCGACGCGCGGACCAAGATCCGCGCGACCGCCACTGCGCGCTAGCTGGAGACCACTATGAGCCTGACGCGTATCAATTCGTCCGCCGCCACGCTGACCAAGAACCGCACCGAGGACTCGATCAGCCCGTTCAGCGGGATGTGCGCCACCTGCATCGACGGGTGCATCGGGATGTGCGAGATCGGGAAGTCCGCCTACCGCGGGCCCGAGATGATCTACCCGCAGCCGTTCGGGCTGATCACCACCGCGGGGCAGAAGGACTACCCGGTGGACCTCTCCCACTTCACCATCCTGGGACGGGCGACCGGCGCCTGGGGGATCGAGGCCGACAGCGACAAGGCGCTGTTC
>DATKLR010000224.1:0-2596 GCA_035542295.1 Gemmatimonadales bacterium
ACGAGGGCCAGAGCCAGCAGCAGCGACAACACGAATGCGGAGAGATACGAACGCATGCCCTTGAATAACGTGGCGCGGCGACCTCTGCAACCCCATATTGGGGCGTGATCTACGCGACTATCCCTCTGCTGGTCGCCCTGCTCTGCGTCTGGCTGGGCCAGCGCCTGCTGACGGTGGTCGTGATCTTCGCCTATTTGAGCGTCGAAGGCCTCCTGAAGCTGCTCTCGAACTACAACCCCATCGTCCACGTCGGCATGGACATCATCGTGCTGTCCGTGGCAGGGGCGTGGGCGGTCGAGGCGATCGCCGCACATCGCGCGCACATCCCCCAGCTCCCGTGGGTGCGGGCGATCGGGCTGTACGCCCTCTGGATCGGGCTGGAGCTGTTCAATCCCTACAGCCCGGGCTTGGTGCCGTCCCTGGCCGCTCTCAAGGCGCACCTCACCATGATCCCGCTGTACTTCATCGTCGCGGCGGTGCTCCGGCGGAAAGAGGACGTGGTCCGGCTGTTCGTGGCCCTTGCGGTGATCGCGCTGGTACCGTACGTGACCGCTCTGGTGCAGTACACGCTCGGACCGTCGAGCGTGCTGGATCTGTCGCCGCGCTACTGGCAGAACATCAGTATGTACCACGAATGGCGCCCCTTCGGCACGAGCGCGGTGCCGGGCGGCGCCAGTGTCTTTGCCCTGATGGTGACGCCCCTGGCGGTGGTCCCTCTGACGGTGGCGCGACTCCCCTCCCGGATGCGGTGGCTCACGGTGTTGAGCCTCGTGCTGGCGGCAGGGACGTTCATCGTCTCCGGGGTCCGCCAGGCATTTCTCGGGTGCGTCCTGGCGCTGCTCGTGATGGCGGCGTTGACCGTGAGCCGTGGGCGGGGGCGCGGGCTGCTCGCGGTGCTGCTGGTGTTCGTGCTGGGCTTCGGCGCCTACGTCGGCATCCAGACCTTTCTCCAGCCGATCTCGGTCGAGCGGGTCCGCAATGACCCGCGGTCGCCGGCGATCTGGCGTGAGCGCTCCGTGACGGAGCGCATGCGATCGCTGACCCGGGCCGGGACGTACCTGGAGGCCCGCCAGGGAGCCGTCGGCACCATCGTGCGACGCGCCACCACATATCCGTTCGGCGCCGGTTTGGGCCGGACGGGATCGGGCGCCGGCACGTTCGCGGCCCAGCTGACGGCAACGGCCCAGAGCGCGGCCATCCAGGAGCAGGTCGGGTGGGCGGACAACTATTTCGCCGACGAGTTGACGGACGCAGGGATCCCGGGGCTCCTGATCATGTGCACGATCGTC
The DNA here is from genome assembly GCA_035542295.1 of Gemmatimonadales bacterium. Lineage (GTDB taxonomy): Bacteria > Gemmatimonadota > Gemmatimonadetes > Gemmatimonadales > JACORV01 > Fen-1245. Next base: position 1,290 of record DATKLR010000224.1, read on the forward strand.
GGCGGCTTCCTCTTCGGAGCCGCACGATTGGCACGCCGGGCCCGGGATCCGATCATATCCGGCTCGGCGGCGGCGATCGCGGGGCTGTTGGTGACGCTCGTCGTGGTCTCGTGGGGCTCGCAGCCGCTGCTCAACAACCCCACGCTCGCCTACTTCTGGCTGCTGGCGGGCGTGCTGGCGGCCCTGCGCCGCCTGGACGCCGAAGCGCGGGCCGTGCCGGCCGCTGCGGCGGCGGCCGAATACACGGCGGTCGCTTAGGACACGGGGCGCGGTGATCGGACTCTACTCGCCCGACACCCCACCAGTGCCCGGCGGCGTTTCCGATCACACCCTGGTGCTCGCGCGCGCGCTCGAGGCTCAGGGCCATCCGCCTGTAGTGCTGGGCGGGCGGGGCGACCCGGCGTTGTTCGCTCCCCTGGCCTGCCGCACCGGGGTGACTCCGCTGACCCTGGCGGCCGCCGCCCGGGAGCTGGGCGTCACGGCGCTGCTCGTCCAGTACGTGCCGTTCCTCTTCGCGCGGCGGGGCGTCTCGCCCGCGATCTGTCGCGGCGTCTCGCTGGTGAAGCGCGAAGGCGTGAGGGTCGCGGTGTTCGTGCACGAGCCGTACGTGCCGTTCACGCGCCTGCCCTGGCTGGTGACCGGCTGGCCCATGCGGTGGCAATTGCGGTTCATCCTGCGCCGCGCGGCGTTCGCCTACGCGCCTGTGCCACGCTTCGTGGAGATCGCCCAGAGGTATGCGCGGCCGGAGACCTCGGTGCGCCTCGCGCCCGTCGGGGCGACGCTGCCCGTGGCCAGGGAGAGCCGGGCCCAAGCGCGTCAGGCGCTCGGCCTGGCGGACGGCACGATCGCCATCGGCGTCTTCAGCCCGGCCGCGGCGGGGCTGCTGCTGGACTGGGTGGACCGGGCGCGCGCCGCGCTGGAGGACCGCGCGGACGTCGTGTGGGTCTGCTTCGGCTTCGGAAGCGAGCGTCTTCCGCGCGAGACCGGGTCCGGAGACCGTCTGCTGCGAGTAGCGGACCACGAGCCCGGGGCCGTCGCGCGCACGATGCGCGCGCTCGATCTCGCGGCCCAGCCGTACGTGGACGGACTTACGATGCGGCGCACCAGCGCGATGCTGGCGCTCGCGCACGGAGTCGCCCTGGTCAGCTCGACCGGCCCGCTGTTTGACCCGCGGCTGGCGGCGCTGGCCGCCTGCGAGGACACGGCGGAGGTGTTCGCGGCGCGCCTGGTGCGCCTCGTGGACGACGCGGGCGAGCGGGCGGCGCTGACGGCGCGCTCGGCGGGCTACGCGGAGCTGGCGTCCGTCG
>DATKLR010000225.1:0-5175 GCA_035542295.1 Gemmatimonadales bacterium
TCACAGCTCGCTGGCCGCCTTCCTCAGTTCGTCGATGAGCTCCTGGAGATGCTCCCACCTCGTCAGGTAGCTGATGACCATGACCCGTATGGCCCGCTTCCCGACCGTCGTCGTCGGCGAGATCCACCATCGTCGCTCGGCCAGCACGCGGGAGACGATCTGATCCTGTACTCCGTCAATCTGGGAGCCACTGCGCAACCTGCCGTCGGGCAACTCCCCTATGTACCGAACCGCTGCGATCGCGGTATCTATGGGCGTCACCGCCTCCCAGTTTCCATCCTTGGTCAGCTCGGCGACGAATCGCTCCGTCAGCTCGACCTGTTGCTCCGCCATGCGCCCGTAGCCGCGTCGTCCGACCATCTTCATCCCCATCCACAGCTTGAGCGCGCTGAACGGCCGCGACCCCGCGAGTCCGTGGTCGCGGAATTCGACGGCGTCGTCGGTCTGCGGGATGTAGACGGCCTCGGACCAGAACGCGCGGCGCCCCGCCTCACCGTCCCTGGTGAGGATGGCGCCGCACGGGTAGGGCATGAACCACCACTTGTGCGGGTCCATCGTGATCGAGTCGGCGCGCTCGATCCCCCTGAAGCGGGGCCGGAGCTTCTCGCTCATCAGGCCGCCGGCGGCGTACGCCGCGTCAACGTGGTACCAGAGGTCGAGGTCGCGCGCGGCGTCGGCGATCTCGTCCAGCGGGTCGATCACGCCGTTGCTCGTGACGCCTGCGACGCCGACGACGCAGAACGGATTGAGACCGGCGGCGCGATCTTCGGCGACCATGCGCCTGAGCTTCCTGACGTCCATCCGCGAGTTGCGGTCCACCGGGACCTTCAGCATCCCGCCCACGCTGCCCAGGCCCAGGATGTTGGCGCTCTTCTCGATGGAGAAGTGCGCCTCGGTGGACGCATAGAGCACCGGCCGCGCCTCGAGGTTCCACAGTCCTTCGCGGGTCGACTCGGGCACCTTGGCCGCGAGCGCGATCTTGATGCCGGTCGTGTTCGCGAGCGAGCCGCCGGGTGTGAGGCTGCCGAACGAGGTCGCGGGGTAGCCAGCCAGGTCGCACAGCCACCGGATGACGGTCTGCTCGACCGCCGTGGCGGCGGGGCTGTGGTGCCAGGCACCGAGGTTCTGGTTCAGGGCGGCGCCGAGCGCTTCGGCGAAGACCGCGATCGGCAGCGGGGTCGGGTTCATCAGCCCGAAGTACCGCGGGCTCGGCAGGTGGAAGCTGAGCGGCACGACGTCGCGCTCGAAGCGCTCGAGCAGGGCGGGCCACGGCGTCGGCTCTTCGGGCAGCGGCTCGGCGAAGCGCGCCAACGTCTGGGCCGGTGTGGCGTCGGGGATGACGGGGAGCTGCCTCAGCTCGCCGTAGTGCCGTGCGATCCAGTCGCCTACGGCCCTGCCGAGGGCCTGCACGTCTGCCGAAGCGGGGTCGAAGGGTGTCGGGTCGGTCACGGCATCGTCCGCAGCCGAGCCCAGGCGCCGATGGTCCCCAGCGCGTAGCAGATGCCGACGCCGAGAGACACCAGCGAGAACACGATGAAGCGCGGCGGAATCGCGCGCCCTCCCGCGAGCGCCGTCACCTCGGTTATCACGAAGAGCCCGCGCAGCAGATAGACGGCCGCGGTCGCCACGAGCGCGGTACGGAGCAGGGGCAGCCTCCGGAGCACGCCGGCTCCCGAGAAGCCGTACGCCGCCAGGACGAAGAAGGCCACCGCGAAGACGAACGTGATGGCCGCCGGCTGCAGCGACCCCGCCTCGGCGCGCTGCGCGAGTCGCTCCCCGGCCCCGAAGAAGCGATACGCGGGGCCGCCGACGACGATGCACACCAGGTGAACGACGCCGATGGCGCCACTCGCCAGGCCGGCGGCGATGAGCCAGGACCTTCCGCTGTTCTTCATGGATCAATCATGGCGCGTTACCCCGCCCGCAGCCAGAGCCGGGCCACCGCCACGCCGCTTCCGCGCGGCACGGCTGGCGCACGGCGGCATGCGCTCGTATTGCTTAGGGCGTTCCGGTTCGGTCGTTCTCGGGCGCCGAAGTCGACACTAACGCGCCGGGAGGTCCCATGCGTCACGGTATCTTCGAGGCCGCAGCCATACTGGCGGTATCCCTTCCGGCACTGGGGTCTGCCCAGCAGCCGCCTGCCGCGGGAGTGCAGCTCGAGGGGAGCTGGGAGCTGAGCGTCGGCGCGGGGGCGACCTACCTCGACCAGCAGATCGTCGACGTGATCAGGCTCACCAGCGCGACTCAGCGCGTCGTGCCGGGGGCGGCGATCCGGTTGGGCATCAACCTCGGCAGGATGTGGAACCTCAGCGTCGGGTCGTTCGCCGGGTACACGAGCCCGGTCACGTTGCTCCAGCCGTTCGGCGCGATCACCTGGACGCCGAACGTCGACGCGCGCACGAGTCCATTCGTGACGGTCGGCGGCGGCCTCACGAGCTTCTCCTGGAAGACCGACTCCTCGTACTCGTTCAGGAGCCAGTATTCGGTGCACGCCGGCATCGGCCTGCGGCAGATGCTGGGAAGGCGTATGGCGCTCCGCGTCGAGGTGCGCGAGCAGTACGAGAAGTACAGCGACACGGCGTACTTCAGCAGGAACGTGTACAACCCCACGGCCACGGTGGGCCTCTCCTTCTTCTTCGGCGGGCGTCCGGCCTCGGCGCCAAGTGCACCCGCGGCCGTCGCCCAGGCGCCGGCGCCCGAGGCCGCGGTCCCAGCGGCTGGGGCCCCGGCACCCGCGCCGGCGGCCGAGTCGACGATGACGCTGGGAGTCGCACCGGCCGTGGACACGCTGACGGCTCTGGGCCAGACGCAGCAGCTCAGCGCGACCGCGCAGGACGCCAACAACAACGTGATCCAGAATCCGGGCGTCGTCTGGACGTCGAGCGACAACTCAATCGTCTCCGTGGATGCGACGGGTCTGGTGACGGCGGTGAAGAACGGCTCGGCGACGGTCACGGCCGCGCTTGCCGGTGGCGTCAGCGCTACGGCGACAGTCACGGTGCGGCAGACCGTCGCCGCGGTGTCCGTCACGCCGCCTGCGGCCACGATCAGCGCCGCGGGCGGCACGTTCCGCTTCGCGGTACAGGCCAACGACGCCAACGGAAGGCCGGTCACCGGCAAGGTGATCACCTGGGCCGACAGCGCCCCAAGCGTGGCGACGCTCGGCCCCGGCGGCGTCGTGACTGCGGTGGCGAACGGGACCACGAAGCTCTCCGCGACGGTCGAGGGGGTGACGGGATCCGCGCTGCTCACGGTGGCCCTGGCGGCGCCCAGCGCGCCGGCCGCCCCGGCAGCGCCAGCCGCTCCGGCGATGGCCCTGCCCGCTGTGGGCGGTGCGCCTATCGTCCTCAAGAGCGTCAACTTCCGCCCCAACAGCGCCGTGCTGCCGGCCGAGGCCCTCGGCGAGCTGGACGCGGTCGCCCAGGCGATGCTGGCGATCCCGAACGCGCGTTGGGAGATCGGCGGCTACACGAGCACCATGGGGAATCCGGCGCGGAACCAGCTCCTGTCGCGGCGCCGGGCCCTGGCCGTCCGGGTCTATCTGATCCGCCAGGGAGTCCCGGCCGCCCGGATCGTGGCGGTGGGGTACGGGCCCCAGAACCCGATTGCCGGCAACGCCACGGTGGCGGGCCGGCGCCAGAACATGCGGGTGGAGGTCAAGCGGCTGCGGTAGGCCGCGTATCGTCGGTCCCTTGACCCTCCTCGCACAGCCGGGTAACTTTTCACGTCTGCGGCCGAAGTGGGCCGCGCGTTTTATGTTGCCGTATGGGTTGGGAGACTATGCCGACGATCAATCAGCTGGTCCGGGCGGGCCGGCGAATGGTGGAGAGCAAGGAGAAAGCGCCCGCGCTGCGCGGCAATCCGCAGAAGCGAGGCGTCTGCACGCGTGTCTACACGACCACGCCGAAGAAACCCAACTCCGCGCTCCGCAAAGTCGCCCGGGTTCGCCTGACCAACGGTTTTGAAGTCACCGCCTACATCCCCGGCGAGGGCCACAACCTCCAGGAGCACTCGATCGTCCTGATCCGGGGCGGCCGCGTGAAGGACCTGCCGGGCGTGCGCTACCACATCATCCGCGGCACGCTGGACGCCGCGGGCGTGAACGAGCGCAAGCAGAGCCGCTCGAAGTACGGGGCGAAGGCGCCCAAGGCGGCGGCCAAGTGAGCCGGCGCCCGAGGATGGTGCGGCGGACGGTCCCGGCGGACCCGCGGTACGACAGCCAGACCGTCTCGAAGTTCATCTGCAACCTGATGCGGAAGGGGAAGAAGTCGGTCGCCGAGGGGATCTTCTATTCGGCGATGGACATGATCGAGCAGCGCACCGGGCAGCCCGGCGTGAACGTGTTCAAGCAGGCGCTGAGCAACGCCAAGCCGGTGGTCGAGGTGAAGAGCCGCCGGGTGGGCGGCGCGACCTACCAGGTCCCGGTCGAGGTGCGGCCGGAGCGGCGCACGGCGCTCGGGATGCGGTGGCTGATCGACTACAGCCGCGCGCGGGGCGAGAAGACGATGGCCGACCGGCTCGCCAACGAGCTGATCTCGGCGTCGAAGGGCGAAGGCAACACGATCAAGAAGAAAGAGGACACACACCGGATGGCGGAGGCGAACAAGGCGTTTGCCCACTACCGGTGGTAAACCCTTAGCGCGAACAAGATAGGACCGCTGCCACAAGCGGTCCCCGTCCGGCCGCAAGCCGGACGTCGGCGGAGCGAGACCTGCGCACGCGTGCGTGGACGGTCGCCCCGCATTTTTGCTGGCTGAACTGGGAGACTATGGCGCGGAACACGCCTCTCGATAGGGTCCGGAACATCGGCATCATGGCGCACATCGATGCCGGGAAGACGACCACGACCGAGCGCATCCTGTACTACACGGGCCGCACCTACAAGCTGGGCGAGGTGGACGACGGCACGGCGACGATGGACTGGATGGAGCAGGAGCAGGAGCGCGGGATCACGATCACGTCCGCGGCCACGACGACCGAGTGGACGCGGAACGGCGTGCCGTTCCAGATCAACATCATCGACACGCCGGGGCACGTGGACTTCACGGTCGAGGTCGAGCGCAGCCTGCGGGTGCTGGACGGCGCGATCGCGGTGTTCTGCGCGGTGGGCGGCGTGGAGCCGCAGTCGGAGACGGTGTGGCGCCAGGCGGACCGGTACAACGTGCCGCGCGTGGC
>DATKLR010000226.1:0-2516 GCA_035542295.1 Gemmatimonadales bacterium
CACGTCGGCGCTCAGGAGGCGCGTCTCGAGCTCCTCCAGGATCGCCGCGTCGATGCGGCGGCCGGCGACGAGGTCGCCGAGATCGCGCGTCAGCCAGGAGTCGCCGCGATTGAGGCGCTGGCGCAGGCGCGCGAGGAACCCTGAGCGCCGGGGCGGGTTCGGTGAGTCCTGGGGGGCGCGTGCGGGCATGCGGCCATTGTAGCGAGCGGGTCACGGGCGCACCCGCCCCGACCGCCCTCCGCGCCAGGCCCGCCGGCGTGCGCTACGGCTCGATGACCGGCGGGACGTTGATGACGATCTCGGCACCCTTGGAGAGCGCGAAGCTGATCGCCTCCCCCTGCATCTCCGCGGTCACGAGCGGCACGACGTTGTCGATGATCGAGCCGTGGTCGCCGTTGACGAAGTTCACGTAGGCGCGGAATCCGCCCGCCGGGCCGAGCACCGGCACTGGCGGTGCCGTCGTCGGGGCTTTGATGCGCGTCAGCGTTCCGGCCGCTCCGGCCGGTCCATAAGCCGAGGCGGTGATCAGCAGCTGCGTGTTCGCATTCGGCACGACCTGGTCCGGGCAGCCGAGCGGGGCGGCCGGGCTGCAGCCCCCGGGCGGCGGTGTGCTGCCGACCACCTGCAACAGGTGAATGGGGTGCTGTGCGGTGGCGAGGGCGACGTAGTTCACCGGGTCGTCGGCATCAATCACGGTCTGGTGATCGCGGAAGAACTGGTTGTAGATCGTCGTGCCCGGCGTGATGCCCTTCGCGGCGAGCCCGGCGTTGATCGCGGACTCGAAGCTAGGGGAGGTGGTGAGGATTGTCGAGAGCACGCCGCCCGGATTGGCCAGCGTGCCGGTGCTGACGTCGGCCGGCGTGGCGATCGCGAGGAAGTTGATGCCCAGGATGGCGCCGAGCGAATGTCCGAGGTAGTGAATGCCGGTCGGGCTGATGGTGCCGGCCGCGCCGAGGTTGAGGCTCGGGAGCGTGCGGGCGAAGGTCACGAGATCGATGGCCGCCTCACGCCCCCCGTCGCGCTCGACCAGCGGATTCTGCAGGTTGATGGCGTACGTGCCGGAGGGATCGATCGCCGGCGGATTGATGAGCGCGAGATCGAAGGTGCGCTCGATCGAGCCCGCCGCCGGGAGCCCGAGTCCCGTATAGAGTGGATTGGCCGCGGTCGCGTAGAAGGGATCCATCTGGTTGGTGATGCCGTGCAGCGGAATGTCGATGGCGGCGACCACGAAGCCGGCGTCCGCGAAGGAGTCGGCGACGCCGAACATGTCCTCGCGGTTGCGCTCGAGGCCGTGCTGGAAGATGAGCACCGGCCAGCCCCCGGCGGGCGGGGTGCCACCGCCCGCGGACTTGGCGTTGGGCACGGTGAGCAGCACGGGGATCAGCAGATTCTGTGTCGCCACGGGCAGCGGGTTGTAGCGCGTGACGTTGGTGCTGGTCGGATCGAGCGGGAAGGGCGGCGCCTGCCATTGCTGGGTGAGCGGCGCGGCCTTGCTCAGGTAGTAGGGAATCGTCAGCACGCCGACATAGACGTTGGCGTGCCCGGGGAGCGCGGGATTCACCTGCGCGGTGGTGATCGGAGTCGGGTTCGCCTTGATCGTGGTCGGCTTGGTGACGGCCGACAGGAGCTCGAGCGTGTCGGTCGTGGACTCGGTCGTGAAGCTGAAGGACAGCACGATGTTGGCGGGATTCAGGCTCGGGGCGAGCGCCGGAATCTGCTGGGCGAGCGCCGCCGCGATCGCAAGATGCGCGCCGGTCAGCTGGCAGATGCCATTCAGGGTCGGGTCGGTGATGCTGGGACACTGGGCTCCGCCGGAGGCGAGCGCCGCCTTGATGGTGGCGTAGTCGGTATCGGGCGCGGCCGCGTTGCCCATGGCGTCCATGATGCCGCTGTTGAGGAACACGAGATAACCGGTGCCGGTCTTGCAGTTCGCGCCGAGGAACTGGCCGCCGCTGATGCAGGTGCTCGGCATGAGCGGATGGAGCGGGGTGATCTCGAGGATCGTGGCTCCGACGCCTGCGTCATTGGCGAGCGCCGCCGTGAAGTCGACCCCCATGGTGAGCGGGGCGCCCAGCACGCCGATCGTGGCCTTGGTCGTGTTGTCGGTGACGACCGGCACGATGATGACGGTGGCAGGCGTGAAGGTGGCAGGATTCAACGGGGTGGTGAAGCTCTCGCGGATCACCGCGGTGGTCGAGAAGCCGTCGAGGGCGTTCAGCGACGGCTGGTTCGGCCAGAGCTGGTTCGGCGGCTGGATGTTGAGCGTCCCGTCGGTCGAGCCCGCGAAGTAGAGGTCGGTCGGATAGGGGAGCTGTCCGGTCGCGGGGTTGAACAGCGCGGTGGCGGCGCCTGGCTGTGCCGGGGGCGTCGACCCACCGGGGTTGCCGTTCCCGGCGAAGGTGTCGGTCGGGCTGATGGGATCGTTATGACCCGAGCAGGCGCCAAGCAGCAGCGCACCCGCAAGAATCCCGGCCGCAGTGAGATTTCGCATATCCCTAGAGCTCCTAAACTCTCAA
>DATKLR010000227.1:0-4754 GCA_035542295.1 Gemmatimonadales bacterium
GCCGTGAGCGACGGGCGGCTGGAGGTCTCCGTGATCATGCCGTGCCTCAACGAGGCGGCGACGGTCGCGATCTGCATCGGGAAGGCGAGGGCCGCGCTGGCGGCCGCGGGCCTGGACGGGGAGGTCGTCGTGGCCGACAACGGCTCCGACGACGGCTCGCCGGCGCTCGCCGCGGCGGCGGGAGCCCGCGTCGTGAGCGCGCCGGTCCGCGGCTACGGCGCCGCCTATCTCGCGGGGCTCGAGGCTGCGCGCGGCATCTACCTCGTCCTGGGCGATGCGGACGACACCTACGACTTCGGCGCGGTGCCGGAATTCGTGGCGGCGCTGAAGGCGGGAAACGACGTGGTCTTGGGCTCGCGGTTCCGCGGGCGCATTCTGCCGGGCGCGATGCCGTGGCTCCACCGGTACGTGGGGAACCCGGTGCTGTCCGGCATCCTGAGCCTGTTCTTCGGGGCGCGCGTCTCGGACGCGCATTGCGGCCTCAGGGCGATGACCCAGGCGGCCCTCGAGCGGATGCGCCTCCGGTCCACGGGGATGGAGTTCGCGTCGGAGATGGTGGCGGTGGCGCTGCGCCACGGGCTCCGGGTCGCGGAGATCCCGATCACGTACTACCCGCGCGGCGGCGAGTCCAAGCTCCGCAGCTTCCGCGACGGCTGGCGCCACCTGCGCTTCATGCTGCTGCTCTCTCCCACGCCCCTGTTCCTCATCCCCGGCTTCCTGGCGGTGCTGATCGGCCTGCTCGGGCTGTTCGCGCTGCTGCCCGGTCCGGTCCACGTGGGCTCATTCACGTTCGACTACCACTTCATGTTCGTGGCCAGCGCGCTCGCCATTCTTGGCGCGCAGCTGGTGTTCCTGGGCCTCGCCGCGAAGACCTACGCGCGCGCCGCGTTCCCGGAGCGGCGCGATGTCTGGGTCGACTTTCTCGACCGCCGCTTCACGCTCGAGCGCGGGTTGCTGGTGGGTCTGAGCGTCGCGGCGGCGGGCCTCGGGATCAACGCCTGGATCCTCTCGGCCTGGCTCGCGGCCGGACGCGGCCAGCTGTTCGCCGTCCAGCCGGCGCTGCTCGGGCTCAGCCTGATCGTGATCGGGGCCCAGATCGTCTTCGGCTCGTTCTTCATCAGCGTGCTCAGGGACGACGGCCGCCGATGAGCCTCGGCGTCTCGGCGATCGTGCCGACGCTGAACGGGGCGCGCACCCTGCCGGCGCTGCTGGCGGCGCTGGAGCGGCGGCGCGGGCTGGAGCTCGCCGAGATCGTCGCGATCGATTCCGGGTCGCGGGACGGCACGCGCGAGCTGCTGGTGGGCGCCGGCGCGAAGGTGCTCGATCTCGGGGGCGCGCGGTTCGGACACGGCAGCGCTCGCAATCGAGCGGCGGCGGCGTCGCGCGGCGAGGCGTTGCTCTTCCTCGCCCAGGACGTGGAGCCGGTGGGCGACGGGTGGCTGGCCGCGCTGCTGGAGCCGCTGGCCGACGCGCGGGTCGCGGGCGTGTTCGGGCGCCAGGTGCCGCGGGACGCCTCCCCGGAAGAGGCCTTCCTGGCGAAGGTCAACTACGCGGGGCGGCCGCGGCGCCTGACCGCGGCGGACATCGGTGCCTTCGGCCCGGGGACCATCCTCTTCTCGAGCGCCTTCGGCCTGGTGAGGCGGTCGGTGTGGGAGCGGCTGCCGTTTCCCGAGATCGTGATGAGCGAGGACCAGGCGTGGGCGATGGCCGCGCTGAGGGCGGGGCACGAGATCGCCTACGAGCCTCGGGCGGAGGCGTACCACGGCCATCGGTTCTCCCTGGCGCGCGCGTTCCGGCGCAACTTCGACAGCGGCTCGTCGCTCCAGGCGCTCGGCCTCGCGCGGCTCGCGTGGCGGGCCGGGCCGGGGCACCTCGCGCGGGAGATGCGCTGGGTGGCGTCCCAGGGTGGCGCGGCGGCGGCCCTGCATGCGCTCGTGTACGAGGCGGTCCGGATGGCCGGCTTTCAGGTTGGACGCCTGGAGAGGGTGCTGCCGCGGAGGCTGGCGCGGCTCCTGGGCGAGGCGCCAAGATGACGGCCGGCGCGGCGCCGCCGGCCGCGGGCACGGAGGTCCGGCGCGCCGTCTCGAACGCGGGCCTGAACCTGCTCGCGGGCGCGCTGCCGTTCCCCCTGGCGCTGTTCACCGTTCCCGCGGTGATTGCCGGCTTCGGGGTCGAGCGCTACGGCGTGCTCGCCACCGCCGGTGTGGTGCTGGCGTACTTCGCGCTGCTCGACGTCGGCCTCGGACGCGCGAGCACGCGCTTCATGGCGCGATCGATCGCCGCGGGCTCAGGCGTCGGCGAGACCTTCTGGACGGTGGCGGCGCTCGCCGTCGTCGTCGGCCTGGCCGGGGCGGCGGTGATGCTGGGCGTGGCGTCTCCGCTGGTGCGCCACCTGCTCCGGGTGCCGCCTTCTCTGGTGGACGAAAGCGTCGTCGCGTTCAGGGTCCTCGCCGCGGCCGTGCCGTTCGCCATCGTTCTGCCGACGCTGCTCGGCGCACTCGAGGCCCAGCAGCGCTTCGACGTGGTGGCCGCGATCCAGGTCCCGTCCTCCGCGCTCGGGCTGCTGGCCCCGTTGCTCGTCCTCCCGTTCACCACTCGGCTGCCGGCGGCGGTGGCCGCCATCGTGGCGGTACAGGCGGCGACGTGCGTGGCGGCGGCGATCGCCTGCCGCCGTGTGCTGCCCACGGAGAGCGCCCGGGTGCACGCCGCGGCGGCCTGGGAGCTGCTCGGCTTCGGGCGATGGGTGGCCATCTCGAACGTGGTCGGCCCGCTGATGGTGAACGCCGACCGGCTCGCGATCGGCGCGCTCCTTTCGATCCGCGCCGTGACCTTCTACGCGGTGCCGTACGACATGGTGACCAGGCTGCAACTGGTGCCCTCGAGCCTGCTCCGCGCGCTCTTCCCGCTGTTCAGCGCCGACCGCAGCCCGGATATCCGGGACGCCAGGCGGCTCGCCGTGGGAGGCGCCGGCGCGATTGCGCTGGTGATGGGGCCGCTGGCGGTGTTCCTGGTCGCGCTCTCGCCCGAGCTGCTGCGGCTGTGGCTGGGCCCGGAGTTCGCCCGGATCTCGGCGCCGAGTCTCGAGCTGCTGGCCGTGGGCGTGATGGTCAACGGCCTCGCGCTGGTGCCCTACTCGCTCCTGCAGGCGCTGGGGCGCCCGGACGTGTGCGCGAAGTTCCACCTCGGGGAGCTCGTGCTCTACGTCCCGATGCTGCTGCTCTTCCTGCACTGGTGGGGCATCACGGGGGCTGCGGCCGCATGGACGGTGCGGGTGACGCTCGACGCCTTCCTGCTGGTGCTGGCATCGCAGCGCCTGGTCGGCGCGGGCGAGCACGCGGTGCGGCTCGGCGCTCTGGCACGGTACGGCGCGCTGCTTGTGGTGGCGCTCGCCCTGGCGGCGCTGGCGGCGCCCCGCGGGGCAGCTGTCTCCGCGACGGCGGCAGTGGTGCTGGCGGCGGCGGCCCTGGCTGCGGGGTGGCTGCTGGCCCTGGACGATGCAGAGCGCGCGGAGGCGAAGTCTATGCTGGGCCATCTCGGGCGAGCCCGAGCGTGAGCGCGACGGGCACGCCGGAAACACCTGCCGGCCCGCTCGAGCCTGCGGGGCCGTGCCCCGTCTGCTCGGGCATGGGCCGCCGACGGGCGTACGAGGGGTTGCGGGACGTGCTTGGGGGAGCTCCCGGCGCGTGGTCGTTCGACCGCTGCGAGGGCTGCGGCCTTCTCGTGCTCGACCCGCGCTACTCCCGCGCCGAGATCGGCCGCGCCTACGCCGGCTACGAGCACCATCTCGCGCCGCCGCAGGCGGAGCCTCGCCCGGACGAAGGCCTGTCGTGGGGTCGGGTCGTGGAGCGAGCGTACCGCAGGCACGCCTACGGGTACCCCGACGACCTGCCGGGCTGGCTGCGTGCCTTGGCGCGCCTCGCGGTTCCCTACCCGGAGGGCGCGGAGGCGGTGGGGTTCTCGGTCATGTATCTGCGGCACGTGTCCGGCGGCGAGCTGCTCGACGTCGGCTGCGGCGGCGGCGCGCAGCTGGTCCGGATGCGGTCGCTCGGGTGGCGGGTCGTGGGCGTCGACCCGGATGCGCGTGCCGTCGACCTGGCGACCCGGGTCCACCATCTCGACGTGCGGCGGGGGACGCTGGAAGAGCAGCGGTTCCCCTCCGACCGCTTCGACGCGGTCGTCCTGAGTCACACGATCGAGCACGTCCACGAGCCGATGGAGCTGCTGCGCGAGTGCGGGCGCGTGCTGAAGCCGGGCGGGCAGCTTGTGGTCGTGACGCCGAACACGGAGAGCCTCGGGCACAGCAATCTGAAGACGGACTGGATCGGACTGCAGCCGCCTCGGCACCTGTATCTCTTCTCCTGCGCGACGCTGCGGCGGCTGGCGGAGCGCGCCGGACTGCGCGTGGTCCGGGTCCGCAGCAGCGTGCGGAACGCGGAGTTCGCCTGGCTGCTGGGGCGCGGCGTGCTGAAGGAGTGGCCGCGGCCCGGTCAGCGCCCGCCGGGCGGCTGGGCCGGCTGGCGCTCGCGCGCCTTTCAGCTCGGCGAATGGGTGCGGACGCTCGTGGGACGGGAGGCCGGGGAGGAGATCGTGCTCCTCGCGACGAAGCCGTGAGCGATGGCGCGCCGCGGGTCAGCGTGATCGTACCGACGTGGAACGGGTGCGACCTCCTGCGTGCGGCCCTGCGGTCGCTGCGCGCGCAGAGCTACCGGGACTTCGAGACCGTGGTCGTGGACAACGGCTCGAGCGATGGCACG
>DATKLR010000228.1:0-16655 GCA_035542295.1 Gemmatimonadales bacterium
AGTACACGCCCACCGAGACGCGCACCGAGGAGGACAACTGGGTCGCGGGCGTCGAGGCGGCCGAATCGCTCGGCGTCAACATCATTGCCTCGAGCCTGGGCTATCTCACCTTCGACAACGGGTTCAGCTACAGCTACCAGCAGCTCACCGGCGACGTCGCCGTGACCAGCGTCGCCGCCGACAGTGCAGCCGCCCGGGGAACGCTCGTCGTCGTGGCGGTCGGGAACCAGGGCCCCGCGGGGCACACGCTCGAGACCCCGGCGGACGCGATCGGGATCGTCGCGGTGGGCGCCACCGACTCGCTCAGTCGGGTCGCGGCCTTCAGCTCGCGCGGCAACACGGCCGACGGACGGATCAAGCCGGAGGTCGTCGGTCCCGGCGTCAGCGTGCCGGCGGCCGGCCTCGCCGGCGGACTGAGCATCGGGACGGGGACGTCGTTCGCCACGCCGCTCGTCGCCGGCGTGGCAGCGCTTGTCCAGGGCACGCGCGCCGGCCTTCCCGCCGCGGCTCTGCGCCGCGGCCTGCTCCTGGCGTCCAGCTTCCACCAGACGCCGGACAGCGTGCACGGATACGGCATTCCCGACGCCCTCGCGCTGCTGGCTTTCCCGACGGGGTTCGTGGCGGTCGGCCCGCTCGATTCCACGCTGACCAGCATCACCCCGACGTTCACGTGGGACGCGGGGACGCCTCCGCCCGCTGTCCAGAGCGACACGATCCGGATCAAGGTCGGCTTCGACACGGCGCTCGCGACCGTGACCTTCGACACGACCGTCGTCGCCTCCTCGGTGCGCCTGCCGGCGGCGGCGCATCCCGGCACCCGGCTCTACTGGCGGGCAATCGCGCGCAGCGCGCTCGGCGTCGCCGAGAGCACGGCGGTGATCGGCCCCCTGACCGTGCCGCCCTGGGTGACACTCCTGTCGCTCAACGCGCCGGGCGGCCAGAGCATCCGCGATTCCCTGCCGCTCCTGCTGTGGCACTCCCCGGCCGTGTCCGCGCCGCCGGGACCGTTCACCTACGATGTGTCCATCTACCCGTCGTCCCAGGGCCCGCAGAGCCCGGTCGTGTCCGTGCGGGGCCTCACCGACACGACCTTCCGACCCAGCACGCCGCTGGAGCGCAACCTCCCGTTCCGCTGGCGCGTCGTCGCGCACCTCGGAGCGACCGACAGCTCCATCGTCACGAGCGCCGGCACTTTCCTCGTGCTCGACGAGCAGGCGCCGGCCACCACGATCCTGTTCCAGAGCTTCCCGAACCCGTTCCCCAATCGCGCGCTCGGCGCGAACACCACCTGCATCTGGTTCGACGTCGCCCAGGCGGGAGACGTCCGGCTGGAGATCTTCGACGTGCGGGGGCGCCTCGTGCGCCGTCTCGTGCCGTCGGACCAGGTACCGGGCCCGCTCGACGTGGGGCGGTACGGGCGCCCCGCCGGGGACGCGCTGGGGACCTGCGACCCGCACATGGCGTGGGACGGGAAGGACGAGACCGGAGCGTTCGTGCGGCCCGGAGTGTACCTTTACCGCTTGATCGCTCCCGGCTTCCGGGACGCCAAACGGATCGTTTTCCTTGGAGCGCCATGACGCTCACGCTCGTGACCGTCGGCACCGGCACGGTGGCCCCATCGGCCACCCGCATCAGCCCCGCCCACTGGCTGGAATGCGGCGAGGTCCGCCTGTTGATGGACTGCGGCGCCGGCGCCATCCACCGGCTGGCGCAGTTCGGCCTGCCGTGGCAGAAGATCTCGCACGTGGCCCTCACCCATTTCCACCCGGACCACTACGGCGAGCTGCCGGCGCTGCTGTTCGCGCTGCGCCACGCCACCAGGCGGGTGGACCCGCTGGTCATCCTGGGTCCGGCGGGCACGGTGCGGCTTCTCAAGGGTCTCGCCGACGGGTTCGGCGACTGGCTGCTCGATCCCGGCTACCCGATCGGCATCCTCGACGTGCAGGCCGGGGAGCCGTTCCCTCTCTCGCCCGACGTGATGCTCGAGGTGCACGCGACCCCGCACACGCCCGAGAGCGTCGCGCTGTCGGTGACGGCGCCGGAGGGCCGCGTCGTGTACACCGGTGACACGGGGCCCAGCGACGAGCTCGCCTCCTGGGCGGCGGGATGCGATCTGCTGCTCGCCGAGTGCTCGGTGCCCGACGATCAGCCGGTCGAGGGGCATCTGACCCCGGGGACAGTGGGGCGGCTGGCCGCCGGCGCGCAGCCGGGGCATCTGGTGCTCACCCATCTCTATCCGCAGACGGAGCGGCTCGACGTGAAGAAGCTGGTCGGCGCGCAGTTCCGGGGGCCGATCGCCATCGCCGCCGACGGCGACCGCTTCGAGCTGGGCCGCTGAAGACGGTGCTGCCATGCTGATCGTGATGCAGCACGATGCGACCGAGGCGCAGATCCGCCGGGTCGTCACCACCATCGAGGAGATGGGCTACCAGGCCCGGCCGATGCCGGGCAAGCAGCGCACCGCCGTGGGCCTGGTGGGCAACGACGGGAAGGTCGACGCGTCGCGGCTCGAGGCGCTGCCGGGCGTGCTCGAGATCATCCACGTCACTCAGCCCTACAAGCAGGTCTCCCGCGAGTGGAAGACCGAGAACACGGTCGTGCGGCTCCCGGCGGGCGTCGCGATCGGCGGCGACGAGATCGTGATGATGGCGGGGCCGTGCTCGGTGGAGTCGGAGAGCCAGATCATCGCCGCCGCGCGCGAGGTGCGCGAGGCGGGAGCGGTGATCCTGCGCGGCGGCGCCTTCAAGCCGCGCACGTCCCCCTACTCCTTCCAGGGGCTCGGCCAGAGGGGACTGGAGCTGCTGGCGAAGGCGCGCGAGGAGACGGGGCTGGCGATCGTCACCGAGGCGATGGACGGCGAGGGCATCGATCTGGTCGCGCGGTACGCGGACATCGTGCAGATCGGCGCCCGCAACATGCAGAACTACTCGCTGCTCAAGCACGCCGGGCGGATCGGCAAGCCCATCCTCCTCAAGCGTGGCATCTCCGCCACGATCACGGAGATGCTCCTGTCGGCCGAGTATATCCTCGCGGAAGGGAACCCGCAGGTGATCCTGTGCGAGCGCGGGATCCGCGGGTTCGACACTGCGACGCGATTCGTGTTCGATCTGACGGCGATCCCGCTCGTGCACAAACTCTCGCACCTGCCGATCGTGGCGGATCCGAGCCACGCCACGGGGCTCCGGGCGAAAGTGACGCCGATGGCGCGCGCGGCGATCGCGGCGGGTGCCGACGGCCTGCTCGTCGAGGTCCACCCCAACCCGGACCGGGCGTTGTCGGACGGCGCCCAGAGCCTGGCTCCCGACGAGTTCGCCGATCTGATGCGCCAGTGCCGGGCGATCGCCGCGGTCATCGGCCGGCGCATCGCGGAGCCGGCGCCCGCGACGTGAGGTCTCCAGTGACGCGTCGGCGGGTTGCGCGCTGCAGGCGGGCCCTGCCCCTGGCAGTGGGCGCGGCGCTCGCCGTCATGCCGGCCGGAGGCCTGATCGCGCAGAACCCGAGCGCGGCGACGATCCTCGACGGGGCGGCGGCCGCCTTCCGCCGCGCGACGACGCTGCGCGCCGATTTCACGCAGTACCTCCGGGACCCGATGATCGGCAGCAGCGACACGTCCTCGGGAGAGTTCCTCCGCGAGTCGAGCGGCAGGTTCGCCTTCCGCTGGCGCCATCCCGCCGGCGACGTGATCCTGGCCGACGGCAGCGTGCTCTGGGCCTACCTCCCCTCCTCCGCGCCCGGCCAGGTCGTGCGCTCGACGCTGACGGGCAAGCCGGGCGAGTCGGCCGACGTCCTGGCCGAATTCCTCGACGATCCTGCGCAACGGTTCCTGGTCAGCTACGTGCGCGCCGACAGCGTCGGCACCCGGCCGGCCGACGAGCTCTCGCTCGTCCCGCGCCAGCAGGGGACCCTGCCCTACCGCCGCGTCCTCATCTGGGTGGACCGCGCCGACAGCCTGGTGCGGCGCGTGGAGATCAACGAGGGCTCGGGCGCGGTCCGCCGTATTCTGCTCGACCGGCTGCGGGTCAACGTCCCGATACCGGCATCCACCTTCGTGTTCCGGCCGCCCAAGGGAGTCAGAGTAGTAGACGCCAGCCATTAGGGCAGTTGCGGGACGGCGAGTTGCGAGTGGTTACGAGAGAAGAGTTGACGGCGAGAGGAGGGCGAAGGCCCCGCCACGAAGTCGCGGCGGGGCCTTTTCTCACTCTGCAGACTCATGTCTCACAACCACTCGCAACTGTGCGTCTCGCAACTCTCCTGCATCCTCTTACTGCACCCTGAGTATCTCCTCCAGGCGCGCGGCCTTCGCTTCGTCCAGTCCCGCCTGCCGCGCCAGCCGCAACGTCTCCCGGCCCACCGCCCGATACAGCTCCGCCTCGCGGTGCGGGATCGCCGCGAGATGCCGGCGCAGCGTCCCGGCGTCGCCGCGCGCGATCGGGCCCGTGAGCGCCCCCGCCGGACCGGCGGCCGCGACGCTGTCGAGCGTCGCGCGGGCGAGCGGCACCAGCGCCGCCAGCGCAGCGTCGCGGGCCATCCCCGCCTCCTCGAGCAGACGCAATGCCGCCGCCAGCATCGTGACGACGTAGTTCGAGGCGAACACGGCGCCGGCATGGTAGCGCGGCTTCGCCTCCGGGGCGAGCGTGAGCGGGATGCCGCCGAGCCGCCGCACGAGCGCGTCCGCGATGCCCACGGCCTCCAGATCTCCTTCGAGCACGAACGACGCGCCGCGGAAGTGGCGCGCCGCCTCCGCCGGCTCGAGGCTCACGGTCATCAGGGGATGCATCGAGCCGGCCGCCGCGCCGGCCGCCGCGAGCGGAGCGAGCACGGCGCTGGTGAGCGCGCCCGAGAGGTGCAGCACGACGTGCCCCCGACCGACGCCGCCGGAGCGCGCCAGGTCCCGCACGAGCGGGTCGAGCGCGTCGTCCCGCACGGCCAGCACGACGACGCCGACCGAGGAGAGCCAGGGTGGAACGGGGCCGGTGGTCAGCCGCAGGCCGGCGGGCATCGGCCGGTCGTGGCGACCGTGGACCGCCGCCACCTTGACGCGGGCGCGGCGCAGGGCGAGGGCGAGCCCCAGCCCGGCCCGGCCGGGCCCGACGATCCCCACCGCGGGGAGCGGCGGGACAGCCGAGGAGGAACGCGTGCGCGCCGCCGGCATGGCCGGACCTACCGGGACATTCCAGGCAACCTGCGGGCGGCGCGCATACTGCCCCCGGGCGCGAGCGTGGCCTCCTCCGGCGCGGCGACCGGGGCTACGGGCGCGGCGCCGGAGCCGGAGCGGCGCTCTGCGCGAGCGCCAGGAGATCGGCCGCCGTCTTCGCCTTGGAGGCGAACCGCTGCGCCTGCTCCAGCACCGGATCCTGGTCGAACAGGCGCCGGATCCCGCCGCTGCGACCGAAGCTGAGCTGCGCCACCTCGTAGCCGACCTGCTCGTCGAGGAACTCCCGCGCCACGGCCAGCGTCCGCTCGTCCAGCGTCACGCCGCGGCGGGCCAGCACGGCGAGGAACGCCGCCCGCATCTCCGGCGTGAACTCGAACGTCGGGCCGTCCACCGCGTGGCGCGCTCGGACGTCCAGGGCATAGGCCGCCAGCGCGTCGAAGTACTTCTGCGTGTTCTTGCCAAGCGCGGAATTCAGCGTGCGCACGGCCAGCTCCGTCGCCGAATCGGGCCGCACCACGACGTCGGGGATGATCCCGCCGCCGCCCCGGACGACGCGCCCGGCGTCCGTGTGGAAGACCTGGTCTGACTTGGGCTTCGTGGTATCCGAACGCACCGCATCGCTGTCCGCCTGATCCTCCTGCTCCTGCTCGCTCAGCGCTCGCCGCTGGATGCTGCGCCCGCTCGGCGTGAACCACTTCGCCGTGGTGATCTTCAGCGCCGCGTCGGGCCCGAGTCGGAACAGCGTCTGGACGAGACCCTTGCCGAAGGTCGGCGTCCCGATCACCAGCGCCCGGTCATGATCCTGGAGCGCACCGGCGACGATCTCCGAGGCGGACGCCGAGCCGTTGTTCACCAGGACTACGATGGGGAGGTCCGGGTAGCGCTCGGGATCCCGGTCCGTGAACTCGCGGGTCGCGCCCTCAGCGCGTCCGCGCGTCGAGACGATCTCCTGCCCCGGCTGGAGGAAGAGCGACGACACCGCGATGCCTTCGTCGAGCAGGCCGCCCGGGTTGCCGCGCAGATCCAGAATCAGCGACCGCATCCCGGCCCCCTTGAGGCTGTCGACGGCGGCAGCCAGCTCCGGGGCGGAACGATCGCTGAACCCGAACAGCTCGACGTATCCGACGTGCCCACCCACAATCATGGCGGTGCGCACGGCGCGCGCGTGGATCTCGGCGCGCGTCAGCTGGAACGTGATGGCGTCCGTCACCCCCGGCCGCTGGATCTTGAGGGTCACCTGCGAGCCGACAGGGCCGCGCAGGTTCTTCACCGCCAGGTCCTGGTTCCACGTCGCCGTGCTCTGGCTGTCCACCTGGATGATCCGGTCACCCGTGACGATCCCGGCGCGCTCGGCCGGCGTGTCCGGCAGCGGTGCGATCACGACGACCGCGTTGTCCCGGTACTCGATCTGGATCCCCAGGCCGCCGTAGTTGCCGGTCGTGACTTCGCTCATCCCCGACAGGCTCTTGCCCGTCAGGAAGACGCTGTAGGGGTCGTGCAGCTCGTTCACCATGCCCGAGATGGCCATGTTGTACAGCTGGCGCTCGTCGATCGGGTCCACGTAGTAGTCGCTGATGTGCGACATGACGTCGTCGAACAGTCGCGCCCGCTGATACACGCTGTCGTCGCGGCGGCTGCCCTGCTGCATGAACCAGCCGCCGGACAGGAACGCCACGACGGCCACTGCGGTGGTGACGATGATGCGCTGACGCGACATGGACCCTTCCTTGGAGATTGGCGTTCTCTACCCCGCACCGGAGGAGAAGGTCGGCGCACGGCGGCGGACCAGCGCCTCCCACACGGCCTCGTGCAAAGCCTCGGGCGGCGTGTCCGCCCCCAGATGAACGATGTTGGAGGCCTGCGCGGCGCGAAAGGCCTCGGCGACCCTGCGGTGGAAGGCGTCGTCCTCCCGCTCCAGCCGGTCGCGCACCTTACCGGCGGCGTCCTGCCGCGCACGGCCCACCGCCGCCGGCAGGTCGAGCACGATCACCAGATCGGGCTGCAGCCCCCCGGTGGCGAGCGCGTTGGCCGCGAGGACCGGTCCTTCGGGAAGCCCGCGGCCCGCGATCTGATAGGCGCGGGTGGACAGGTCGAACCGATCCGCGAGCACCATGGCTCCGCGCTCCAGCGCCGGCCGCACTACGCGAGAGACGAGGTCCGCGCGCGCCACCAGGTATAGGAACAGCTCCGCGGCTGCTCCGGGCCGCACTCCCGGCTCGTGCAGCACCAGCCGCCGCGCTTCCTCGGCCAGCGGCGTCCCTCCCGGCTCCCGGACGACGAGCACGTCCCGACCCTCGGCACGCAGCCGCTCGGCGAGCAGCGCGATCTGCGTGCTCTTGCCGGAGCCTTCCACGCCCTCGAAGCTCACGAACAGGCCAGTACCCGTTTCTCAGCCCTCGTCCCTGGTAACCACTCGCAGCTTGGCGTCTCGCAACTCGCAACTATCCAAGCGTGATGATCTTCGACTCGGACCCCTTCTTCATCCCCTCGAGAATCATCTCGTTCACGCGATACATCATCTTGTCGAAGTTGGTCCGCGCCGCAATGTAGCTCTGGTACAGGGGATTGACCTGTACCCGGCTCCACAGCCCCTCGAGCTCCGACTGCTGGTCCGCAGGGGGCTGCTCGCCGCGCTCGGCCTTCTCCGCCACCGCCATCTGCAGCTGCGCCAGGCGATCCAGGGCCTCGCGCATCGGCTGGTCGGCGGTGAGCCGCTCCTCCGCGCGGCGCCAGGCCTGGTATTCCTCCGACTGCCCGACCAATCGGCCGAGCTCGTCCGCCCGCTTGTCAATCGCCTCCATCTGGTCTCCTGGCCCGCAGATAGCGCGGGCGGCCAAACAGGTCCTGAAGCACAGTGCACGAGGCAAATCCCCGAGCTGCGGCCAGCGCTGCCGCGTCGCCGGCGCGCCGGGCGTCCACCTCCAGCGCAAGCAGCCCCCCGGGCCGCAGCGCGGCTCGGGCCTGGGCGAGGAGCGCGCGGATGGCGTCCAGCCCGTCGGCGCCGCTCACCAGCGCCCCGTGCGGCTCGAAGTTCCGAACGCCGGGCTCGAGGCCGTTCCATTCGGCCGCCGCGACGTACGGAGGGTTGGCCACTACGGCGTCCACGCGCTCGCCCGCCAGCGGCTCGAGCAGGTCACCGTGACGCAGCTCGACGCGGTCTCCAACCCCCAGCGCTTCGACGTTCACCCGGGCCACCGCGAGCGCGTCCGCCGAACAGTCCGTCGCGACGACGCGCACCCTGGCCGTCGCCTCGAGCGCGAGGGCGATGGCGATCGCCCCGGAACCCGTGCAGGCGTCGGCGAAAACCAGCGGCTCGCCCGCACGGCCGGCGGCCTGCATCCACTCCAACGCCAACTCCACAAGACCTTCGGTCTCCGGCCTCGGGATGAGGACGCGGCGATCGACCGCCAGCCAGTGCCCCCGGAAGCAGGCGGCGCCGGCGGCGTAGGCCTGCGGCCACCCCGCGGCGCGCCGCTCGGCGGCCATCTGCAGGCCGGCGCCAACCGCCTTCGGAATCGGTTGTTCCCGGTCCAGCCATGCGGCAGACGCGGGACGGCGCACCAGGGAGGAGTACAGATCCTGAGCCTCTCTCCGCGCCTCGGCAACGCCCGCGCCCTCCAGGATGCTCGTTGCTGCCGCCAGGGCGTCCCGCACGGTGTGAGGGGTGAGAGGGCGTGATGCGTGAGAAGGCGAAGTGAGAGGTGAGAGGTCACGGTGAGACGTGAGACGCTCCTCGCCAGCCACCGGGTGGCTCCCGGTAGCAGCGTGGACCCTCTCACCTCTCACGACCTTCCCCCTCTCACGTCTCACGTATTCCTCTCGCCTCTCACGCCTCACCTCTCACCCGGCAGCGCCTCACTCTCCTGCTGCCGCTGGATCCTGAGCGCCTTCACGAACTCGTCCAGCTCCCCGTTCAGCACTCCCTGGAGATTGTGGACCGTCAGAGCGATGCGGTGATCGGTGACACGGCTCTGCGGGAAGTTGTACGTGCGGATCTTGGCCGAGCGGTCGCCGGTGCCGACCATCGCGCGCCGCTCGCGCGCGCGCGCCGCCTCCTGCTCGGCGATCTTCCGGTCGAGCAGCCGCGACCGCAGCACCTCCAGTGCCCTGATCTTGTTCTGGAGCTGGGACTTCTGGTCCTGGCACTTCACCTCGATGCCGGTGGGCAGGTGGGTGACGCGCACCGCGCTGTCGGTGGTGTTCACGCTCTGGCCGCCCGGCCCGCCGGAGCGGAAGACGTCGATTCGGAGGTCCTTGTCTTCCAGCTTGACATCGATCTCCTCGGCTTCGGGGAGCACGGCCACGGTCGCCGCCGATGTGTGGATGCGACCCGCGGCCTCGGTGACCGGCACGCGCTGCACCCGGTGCACGCCCGACTCGCTCCGCAGGTCGCCGTAGGCGTTCCCCCGCACGGCGACGATGGCTTCGCGGATGCCCTTGAGGTTGCCCTCGGAGATGGAGATCGGCTCGACCTTGAGCCCGCGCCGCTCCGCGTACCGCGTGTACATCCGGAGCAGGTCGGCCGCGAACAGGGCCGCCTCGTCGCCCCCCGTGCCGGCGCGGATTTCGACGATGGCATCGCGGTCGTCCAGCGGGTCGTGCGACGTGAGGAGCTCCGTGAGCTCGGCCTCGAGCGCCGCCACGGCCGGCTCGAGCTCCGCCACCTCGGCGCGGGCGAGCGCCGCCAGCTCCGCGTCGGGGCCCGCGGCCAGCTCGCGCGCCGACGCCAGGTCCGCGCACAGCTTGAGGTACTGCTCCCCCGAGCGCACGATCGGCTCGAGGCGCGCGAGCTCCTTTCCCAACGACTTGAGCTTGGTGGGATCCCGGGCGGTCAGTGCGTCCGCGCGCTCGGCGGCCGCCGCCTGCGCACGCTCGAGCGCCGCCCTGACCCGGCTCGGGAGATCAGCCCTCGGACGGGGACTTGTACTTGGCACGGAACCGCTCGACGCGGCCCGCCGTGTCCACGAGCTTCTGCTTCCCGGTGAAATAGGGATGGCACTTCGCGCAGATCTCGAGGTGGATCGCCTTGGCGGTCGACCGCGTCTTCCACGTGTTGCCGCACGCGCACACGACGGTGACCGTGTGATAATCCGGATGAATGCCAGCCTTCACGGCGCCCTGCCCATACGCAAAGGGTGAACTAGGAACCTGCAAATATAACGGGGGCCTCAACTTGGCGACAAGCCGCCGGAGCACGACAGAATTGACACCCGTCCGCGCCAACGGTAAACTAGGCAGATTCGTGCAGTTAGCTCACCGCCCCCTCAGGCGCTCATGTCTGCGACCGACGTGCTGAAAAAGGTACCCCTGTTCAGCGACCTCTCCGAGGCCGAGCTGGCGCGTTTCGCCGAGGTCACGCGGGAACGGGAGTACCCCAAGAACAGCGTGATCCTGTTCGAAGACGACCCCGGCGACGCGCTGTACATCGTGTCCGCAGGCCAGGTGAAGGTCGTCCTCATCGGCGAGGACGGCCGGGAGGTCATCCTGTCGGTGCTGGGGGACGGAGACTTCTTCGGGGAGATGGCCCTGATCGACGACGAGCCCCGCAGCGCGCACGTGATCGCGATGCGGGACTCGCAGCTCCTGGTGTTGCGGCGCGACGATTTCCAGGCGCAGCTGGTGGCGCAGCCGAAGATCGGCCTCAAGCTGCTGCGGGTGCTGGTCCAGCGCCTGCGTCAGGCCGACGAGAAGATCGGCGGGCTGGTTCTGCTGGACGTCAACGGGCGCGTCGCCCGGCTCCTGCTGGATATGGCCGACGAGGGCGGCGGCCCGAAGATCACACGCCGCCTGACTCACCACACGATCGCCCAGATGATCGGCTCCTCGCGCGAGACCGTCTCGCGGGCGATGCGGGAGCTGGTGGACCGGGGGCTGATCGATGTCACGCGGCGGGAGATCTCCATCCGCAATCGCGAGGGCCTCGCCACGCTCGCCGGGTCCCGGGCGTGAGGGGCGTCACATGGCGCGGGTGACGCGTTTCCTTGTGAATCTCCCCCGATTTCGGGTACTCTTCGGTCTGCGCGACGGGGCGCTCCGGCGATGACCATTGGCGTGACGTTCTGGGGTGTGCGCGGCACGATCCCATCGCCGGGCGCGCACACTGCGCGCTACGGCGGGAACACGGCCTGCATCGAGGTTCGGACCGGGGACGGGCACCTGGTCATTCTCGACGCGGGCACCGGCATCCGGGGCCTCGGCAAGCACCTGGCCGGGCTTCAGGCCGCCGACGGAGTCCGCGCCCACATCGTGCTGTCGCACGCGCACTGGGATCACATCCAGGGGTTGCCCTACTTCGCTCCGTTCTTCACCAAGGGCAACGTCATCACCGTGTGGGGCCCGAAGCAGGGCGACGTGGAGATGGGGGACATCCTGCGGCAGCTGATGCAGCCGGTGGTCTTCCCGGTGCCCCTGGATGCGCTGGCGGCGACGCTTGAGGTCAAGCACGTGAACGCGGAGCCGATCGAGACCGAGGGCTGCACGATCACCTCGATGCGGGTCCGGCATCCGGCGGTGACGCTCGGGTATCGGCTGGAGATGCCGGGGGGCGTCTCGATCGCCTACGTGACGGACGACGAGCTGGGCCCGGCCGGGCACTACGACGTCGGCCCGGGGTGGCGCGAGCGGTTCGTCAGGTTCATCGGCGGCGCGGACCTGCTGGTTCACGACGCGATGTATACGCCGGACGAGATCCGGACGCACGCCGGGTGGGGCCACTCCACCTACGCGGAAGCGGTGGAGCTGGCGGTCGAGGCGGGCGTCAAGCAGCTGGCCTTGTTCCATCACGAGCCGGAGCACACCGACGCCGCGATGGACACGGTCGAGGACCAGGCCCAGGAGATTGCCGTCAGGCGCGGCGGGAAGGTGGAGATCGTGGCGGCCGCCGAAGGGATGCGGATCGCCCTCTAGCGTGTGGCGCAGGTGCAACGGACCCAGTTCGACGGGAGGTTGAATCGTATGAAGCGGTTGGCATCCGGTACCATCGCCCTGGCTTTCGGCGCCCTGGTCGTCGGCGCGGCCGGTGCCCGGGCGCAGCAGGCGGCCGCGACGCCGGCCGCGAATGCGCAGCAGGATATGCGTCCGGGCATTGCCGTGCTCGACTTCGACGTGAGCTCGGTGTCGACGGATCATGAGACCTTCGACGCGCTGGGCCGCGGCCTGGCGGCCATGACCCTGTCCGAGCTGACCGCCAACCCGGCGATCCGCGTGGTCGAGCGCACGCAGCTGCAGCAGATCCTGAACGAGCAGAACCTCGGACACGAGGGCCGCGTGGATCCCGGCACGCTGTCCCGCATCGGGAAGCTCATCGGGGCCCGCTACATGGTGACCGGAACGCTGATCGACATCGCCGGCAACCTCCGGATCGACACGCGCATCTTCGACACCGAGACGAGCGAGATCCTGAAGACCGAGAGCGTGCGCGGGAAGATGGACAACGTGTTCGACATGGTCCCGCAGCTCGCCCAGCGGCTGATGCACGACGCCAGCGTGCCCCCGCTGGAGCGGCACGCCATGGAGCAGTTCCGCCAGCAGAACCCGGCGCCGCCGACGGCGGCCGTGATGGCGTACTCGCGCGCGGTGCTCTACGCGGATCGCGGCGATACCCAGCGCGCCGTCGAGCAGTACCGGCGGGCAATCGCGGCCTTCCCGCAGTACACGCAGGCGAAGACGGACTGCAATCGCTTGCAGGCGGGGGCGTGCGCGAGTTAAGCTGATGCCGTGACGGCAGCCGTCGCGGCGATCGGTCGGTCTGGAGCGCGCCAGCTCTCCGTACTTGGAGGGCTGGCGCGCTTCGTCATGCGCGCCGTGCGGGCGGCGGCGCGCCTGACGCGCGCGGGGCGCTGGGTGATGCTGCGGGTGCTGATCAACCAGATCCGCTTCACGGCGCTCCAGGCCATCGTGCTGGTCTCGTTCCTGGCGGCGATCCTCGCCTTCCTGGTCATCTCCCAGAGCATCCGGCAGCTCGGCCGGTTCGGCGCCATCGACAACCTCGGCACGATCATGGTCGTGGCGGTGATCCGCGAGCTCGGGCCGCTCCTCACGGCCCTGATCGTGGTGAGCCGGTCGGGGACCGCCATCGCGGCCGAGATGGCCACCAACCGCGTGATGGGCGAGGTGACGGCGCTCGAGGCGATGGGAATCGACCCGTACATCTACCTCGTGCTCCCGCGGATGCTGGGCGCCATCGTCTCGGTCGCCACGCTGATGGTGGTCTTCGACGCGGTCGCACTCACCAGCGGCTACGTGGCGGCGGCGACCAACGGCATGAGCCTCAACCGCTACACGAGCATCGTCCTCCGGACCCTCTCGGCCGGCGACGTGTGGCTCACGCTGGCCAAGGGGGTCTTCTTCGGCGCGGCCGTGGCGCTGTTCTGCAGCTACCACGGCCTCGCCGTGAAGGCCGGGCCGACCGAGATCCCGCAGGCCGTCACCCGGGGCGTCGTCGCGACGATCGTGGCGATCTTCATCATGTCCGCGGTGTTCGTGGTCATCGCGTCGTGACCGCGCAGCGGGCCTCGTCCTTCCTGACGGCGGAGCTGGCGAAGTTCGCGTCGGCCCCGCCCCTCGCTTACCGGGACGTGGCACTGCTGGGCCGCCCCGACCGCCGCTTCACCCTGACCCTGCGCTTTGGTGAGGTCGTCGCGGCCATCGGGGACGAGAACAGCGGCATCGAGGTTCTGGGAACCCTGGCGCTGGGCCTCGCGGCGCCGACGGCCGGGACGGTGGAGGTGTTCGGCCTCCCGATCGCCGAGCTGTCGTATTACGACTTGCTCGTCTTCCGCCGCCGATTGGGATACCTTCCGCAGGGCGACGGCCTCTTGCAGAACCTGAGCCTCCGGGACAACGTGGCCCTGCCGGTGCGCTTCGCCACCGACCATCGGCTGCGCGAGGTGGACGCGAAGGTCGCCCAGCTGGTAGAGGATTTCCGCCTTCGGGCCATCGCGGGCCTCCGCCCCGCCCAGGCCAACGAGGAGGATCGGCGCCGCGCCGCGGCCGCCCGGGCGGTCGCGCTGGACCCGAAGCTGGTGGTGCTGGAGCTCCCCTTCGTCGGGCTGAGTGGGCGGGCGGCGATGGACCTGCTGGAGCGCGTGAGCCGGTCCGAGGAAGGGGGGCGCCGCGCCGTGCTGCTGACGTCCCGCGACCTGACGCCGTCGGTCCGCGGGCTGGTCTCGAGAGTCGTGCGAGTCGTGGACGGTGTCGCCGTGGAGGACGAGAAGTGAGGCAGGCCGGATGGCAGTGAGCGTACAGCGCACCGACCTCTACGTCGGGCTCTTCCTGGTGGCGACCGTGGCCCTCGTTCTGGTGGCGCTGATTGCGACCAGTGGCTGGGGCGTGGACCGCTACGACGTGTTCGTGCGCACCGAGAACGCGGCGGATGTGGCGGTGGACAGCAAGGTCTTCATGCAGGGCCTCGAAGTAGGCCGCGTGGCCGGGATCGCGCCGCGCCCGGTGGGCGAGGCCGGGCGCCTGGAGTTCATCATCCGGATGGCGCTCCTCGACCGCTTCCCCGACGGCACACCGCTCCGGCTGCCGCGGGGCGCCACCGCGGAGGTGGTGTCGGGGCTGCTGGGCGGCTCCACGATCCAGCTGACCGTCACGCCGGGCAGCGGCGGCTCGCTGGCGCCGGGCGACACCATCGAGATGCATCGCGGCACCTCGCCCATCGAGGCGTTCGGAGCGCTGGCAAACGATCTCAAGGGCACGATCCAGCAGACGCTGGTCTCAGCCACGGGCACGATGAACTCGTTTCGCGGCTTGACCGACAGCCTGCAGGTCGCCTCCGGCACCGCGCGCCGCTTCCTCGTGACCGCCCAGCCTGGTGCGGAGAAGCTCCTCGACGGCCTCAACTCGAACCTCGACCGCCTGCGCCTGGTCCTGGACAGCGCCAACGTGCGGACCGGCCTGACCTTCTCTCAGCTCAACTCGACCATGGCGCAGGCCCGGACCCTGATGGTCAGTGTGGACACCCTGACCCGCCTGCTGGTCGCGATGGGAGGGGAGGACCGCCCCGAGATCAACGCCATGATCGTCAACTTCCGGAACATCTCCACGCAGCTCGGCTACGTGCTCGAGCAGATCAGCCGCCGGCCCATGCGGCTGATCAGCGGCGTGAAGATCCCGGACAGCCTCAGCGTCGAAGGCCGGCGCGCGGCGGCGGCGGAGAGCGCCCGGAAGGCTTCGCTGGCACCCGATTCCACGCGGCGCCGCACTCCGTGAGCAAGTTCGTCCTGCTGCACAGCCCGGGCTGGGACCCGGGCGGGGCCGCGGCCGCCCTCGACGCCGAGCAGATCGAGCGCCGGCCCGTCACGGGGGTCGCCGCCGGTCTGGTGGACGAGCGCCCCACCGTGCTGCTGCTGGACGAGGCGCTGCGGCGCCTGCTCGGCACGGCCGGCGTGCGGGCAGCGGCGGACGCGGGCGCGGCGATCGTCGCGCTCGGCGCGCCGGGCGAGACCGATGTGCCCCCCGACCTCCCTGGCATCGAGCTCGGGCCCGTCTTCCTGACCTACCCGGCGGGTCCGCGCCAGCTGTTCGCCGCCCTCAAGGCCGGCTACCGCGAGGCGGCCGCGCGCATCGAGGCCGCGCGCGCCCGCGCCGAGATCGCCGCACGCTCGAAGGAGATCACCGAGCTGACCCGGATCGGGGTCGCCCTCTCCACCGAGCGCAACTACGACGTCCTGCTCGAGATGATCCTCACGCAGGCGCGGCGCATTACGCAGTCCGACGGCGGCTCCCTCTACCTGGTCGAGGGACGGGACACGCCCAGCCCCAAGCTCCGCTTCAAGCTGGCGCAGAACGACACGGTGCCGAACATGCCGTTCGTCGAGTTCACGATGCCCCTGAATCACGCGAGCCAGGCGGGCTACGTCTGCTCGACCGGCGAGCCGCTGGTGATCGACGACGTCTACTTCCTGCCGCCGGACGTGGAGTACTCCTTCAACCGCAGCATCGACGAGCGCAACAAGTACCGGTCGAAGTCCATGCTCACCGTCCCGATGAAGAACCACAAGAACGAGATCATCGGGGCGCTGCAGCTGATCAACCGCAAGCGCGAGCTGGCCGCCGTCCTCTCCTCCCCCGAGGCGGTCGCCGCGCAGGTCATCCCCTACTCGCGGCGCACGGTGGAGATGGTGCAGGCGCTCGCCGGGCAGGCCGCGGTGTCGATCGAGAACAGCCTCCTCTACGAGGACATCGAGCGGCTGTTCGAGGGGTTCGTCACGGCGGCGGTGACGGCGATCGAGCAGCGCGACCCGACCACCTTCGGCCATTCGGGCCGGGTGGCGACGATGACCGTGGGCCTGGCGGAGGTGGCGGACCGCGCGGGGGACGGGCCGTTCCGCACGCTCCACTTCACGCGCGAGCAGCTCAAGGAGATCCGCTACGCCGGCCTGCTGCACGACTTCGGCAAGGTGGGCGTGCGCGAGCAGGTGCTGGTCAAGGCGAAGAAGCTCTACCCGCCGGACCTCGTCCTCATCAAGAGCCGCTACGCCTTCGTGAAGCGCAC
>DATKLR010000229.1:0-14656 GCA_035542295.1 Gemmatimonadales bacterium
TTGGCGCTCCGTCCTCATCGCCTTCAACCCGCTACCTTCACGGACCATGAACCGCACCGAAGCCCTCCAGTTGATGCACGAGTACACGCCCTCCGAGGCTCTGCGAAAGCACATGTACGCGGTCGAGGCCGCGATGCGCGCGTACGCGAAGAAGCTCGGCGAGGACGAGGAGACGTGGGGCGTGGTCGGCCTGCTCCACGACTTCGACTACGAGCAGTGGCCCAATCCCAATCGCAGCGCGACGGACGAGCATCCGTCGGAGGGCGTGAAGATCCTTGCGGCGAAGGGGTACCCGGAAGAGTTGCGACGGGCGATCCTGGCTCACGCATCCTATACGGGGGTGCCGCGCGACACCCAGCTTGCCAAGGTGCTCTACGCGGTGGACGAGTTGTGCGGGTTCCTCGTCGCCTGCGCGCTGGTGCGCCCCAGCCGGAGCCTTTCCGACCTGGAGGTGCCGTCGGTGAAGAAGAAGCTCAAGGACAAGGCGTTCGCCCGGAACGTGAACCGCGACGAAATCCGGGAAGGCGCCGAGGAATTGGGCGTTCCGCTCGACGATCACATCCAGTTCGTGATCCAGGCCCTGCGGCCGATGGAACGCGAGCTTGGACTTGGCTCCGCCGGATAACTGTCCCCCAACGCCTCCGATGTCCCCTGCGTAATACACCTGAGGACGCCGACGCCGCCCTCGCCGCACGGGCTGCAGTGGGCGATCGGGACGCGTTCGGCGCGCTGGTCCAGCGCCATCAGGCGGCGGTGCGCCGCCTGACCCGCGCGGTGACGGGCGACTGGCACGACGCTGATGACGCGGCGCAGGACGCCTTCCTCTCCGCGCTCGACCGGATCGAGACGTACGACCCGTCGAGGCCGTTCGGTCCCTGGTTGATGCGGATCGCCACCAACGCGGCGATCGACCTGGTGCGGCGGCGCACGGTGCGGCGGGCGGACGCGCTGGACGACCGGGCGCCGTCGCGGACGCCGTCGCCGGCGACCGATGCGATGGGGGCGGAGGTTCGCGGCAAGCTGGTTGCGGCCCTCGCGGAGCTGCCCGAGCGGCAGCGCGTGGCAGTGACGCTGTTCGACGTGGAAGGGTATTCGCACGCGGAGATCGCGGCGGTACTCAGGATTCCCGAGGGGACCGTGCGATCCGACGTCTTTCACGCCCGGCGCACGCTGCGGGTGGCGCTGGCGGCCTGGGACCCGCGCGCCGGGATAGAGGAGATATGAACGATCTGCTCAGACGGCACCTGGAGCCGGACGACGACGGCCGAGCCTTCACCGAGGCCGTGCTGCTGCGCGGGGCGGGAGCGCTGCACCGGCGGCACGCCGCGCATGCGACGGCCGGGGCGCTGCCGTGGACCGCGCTGGAGGCATGGGCTCGCCCCTGGATCATCGCCGCGCTCGTGGGCCTGGCCCTGGCCATGGCGCTGCCGGGAGTCAGAGGCGCGCAGAGCGCAGCCGCGGCGCCGACCCTCACCGCCGATCTGGTGGGCGCGAGCACGGGCACGGCGTACGTCCTCGCCGAAACACTGGGGAACTAGGACACGCGATGTTCAACAAGTCGAAGGCATGGGCCGTCGGGCTGCTGATCGCGGTCGCGGTCGTCGGCTTCGCGGCCGGTATGGCCGTGCAGAGCTGGGCGTCCCATCGCGGCCGCGGTGACGGCTACTCCGGCTATCTGACGAAGGAGCTGGGCCTCACCTCGGCTCAGCACGATTCCGTCGCGGCGATCCTGCGGCGCCACCGGCCCGAGATGCACGCGATCTTCCTGACCATCCGGCCGCAGATCGACTCGGCGCGTACGCGCATCAGCGACGAGATCCGCGGCCTGCTTACCCCGACACAGCAGGCCGGGTACCAGAAGCTGCTGGACCGCGACCGGGCGGAGCGGGCCCGGGCCGACAGCGCGGCGGCGGCACAGCAGAGGAAGCCATGACGACCAGCCGGACCTTCGCCTTGATCCTGACGATGCTGGCCGCCGCCCCCGCGGCGTTCGCCCAGCAGCCCGTGAGCAGCGACACCACCAGCATGCTGCGGGCGCAGCTGGCGAACGTCCGCCGCGTCACGCTGCGGGAGGCGCTGGAGGACGCGCGCCAGAACGCCCCCGCGATGGTGCAGGCCCAGCAGAACATCCGGCTCTCCGACATGAGCCGGATGCAGGCCTGGGCGGCCTACCTGCCCTCGATCTCCGGCTCGGGCAGCTCCTCCAAGAGCAGCAGCCAGCGGGTCAACCAGTTCGGCACCGTGACCGCCGGGGCGCCGCAGAACAGCTCGTCCTTCGGCCTCAGCGCGAGCCTCAACCTGTTCACCGGCTTCCAGCGCGGCGCCAATTCCCGGCTGGCGTCCGCCACCTCCGCCGAGAACGAGGCCGCGTTGATCGCCCAGCAGTACGCCACCGATCTCGCGACCAAGCAGGCGTTCTTCACCGAGCTGGCCGACGAGGAGCTGGTGACCGTCGCCCAGACACAGGTGCGGCGCTCGCAGGAGCAGCTCAAGCTGACGTCCGAGAAGCTGCGGCTCGGCGCGACGACGCGCGCCGACTCGCTCTCGGCGCAGGTGGACTACGGCACCCAGCAGCTCGCGTTCATTCAGGCGCAGGCCAACGCGCTGACGGCGCGGGCCAACCTGGCGCGGGCGATCGGCTTCGTCGGCACGATTGCCGCCGTTCCGGACACCATGCTCGAGGTTCGCATCACCAGCCTCGACACGGCGGCCTTGCGCCGCGACGCCCTGGCGAACGCACCGTCCGTGGTGGAGGCCGTGCAGGCCGTGGAGGCGGCGCGCGCGTCACTGTCGGCGAGCCGGTCGTCGATCATGCCGACGCTCAGCGCGTCGGCCAGCCAGCGCTGGGCCGGCTCCGTCCTGTTCCCCTGGAACACAGTCGCGGCCGGCTCGACCGGCCCCAAGTACACGGGCACCTGGAGCCTGGGCCTGACGCTCTCGTACCCGATCTTCAACAACTTCCAGCGCGAGGCCAGCATCGTGCAGGCCGACGCCAACGTTGTCTCGAGCCAAGCGAAGCTCCGGGACGCGCGGCTGGCGCTCGACGCGAACCTCACGCAGGCCCTGGCCGCGCTCGACGCCGCCAGCCAGCAGATCGATGTCTCCCGGACCCAGGTGGCCGCGGCGCAGGAGAACCTGCGGATGCAGCGCGAGCGTTACCGGCTCGGCGCTTCCACCATCGTGGACATGCTGACCGCGGAGGTCTCGACCAACCAGGCCGAGGTGGCCCTGGTCCAGGCGCGGTACAACTATCTGATCGCCCGGGCCCAGCTCGAGGCGTACGTGGGGCACGCGCTGTGACGGCTGCTGGGCCTGCCGCCTTCCCCGCCGCGGAGCGGAACGCCGACCCCGCCGCGGCCGACGGCCCGGTCATCCTCACCAAGGGGCTGACGCGCGAGTACGTGCTCGGCGCCGAGGTGATCAAGGCGTTGCGCGGCGTGGACCTCGACATCCACCGCAACGAGTTCGTCGCGGTCATGGGACCGTCCGGATCCGGCAAGAGCACGCTGATGAACGTGATCGGCTGTCTCGACACGCCGACCGCGGGCGAGTACTGGCTCAACGCGCAGCGCGTTTCGGACCTGGCGGACGCCGATCTGGCGCGGATCCGCAACAAGGAGATCGGATTCGTCTTCCAGACCTTCAACCTGCTCCCGCGCGCCAGCGCACTGCACAACGTCGAGCTGCCGCTGATCTACGCCGGCGTGCCCTCCAGGGAGCGGCGCGAGCGGGCCGCGGCGGCGCTGGACGCCGTGGGGCTCGGCGACCGCAAGGACCACCGCCCGGCGGAGCTGTCCGGCGGGCAGCGCCAGCGTGTGGCCGTGGCTCGCGCCCTCATCAACCATCCGAGCATCCTGCTGGCCGACGAGCCGACGGGGAACCTCGACTCGAAGACCGGCGAGGAGATCATGCAGCTGTTCGAGCAGCTGTGGGAACGCGGCCAGACGATCATCCTGGTCACGCACGAACACGACATCGCCGCGCATGCGCGGCGCCAGATCCATATCCTGGACGGCCTCATCGACCGGGACACCCGATCGGAAGGGCAGTGAGCATGCGTACCATTCGTCTGGCCTGGCCGGCCGTCGCTCTCGCGGCGCTGGCGGGGGCCTGCAAGAAGGCTCAGCCAGCGCTCCTGTACGAGCCGGTGGCCGTCGCGCGCCGCAACATCATCGTCTCGGCGGAGGCCAACGGCTCGATCCAGCCCATCCAGATCGTAGACGTGAAGTCCCGGGCCTCGGGGCAGGTCCTCGAGATGCGGGCGCAGACCGGCGACATGGTGAAGAAGGGCGACACGCTGGTGAAGGTGGACCGCCGCGACCCCACCACGGCCTTCAACCAGGCACAGGCGGACCTGGAGGTCGCCCAGGCGCAGGCGGCCAACGCGGCCGCGCAGAAGCGCCGGGCCGACCAGATGTTCCAGAACGGCGTGCTCAGCGAGCAGGACCATGACAACGCCACGCTCGCCGACGCCAACGCCCGCGCACAGCTGGTGCGCGCGCAAGCCGGCCTGCAGAGCGCCCAGGACGCGCTGACCGACTGCAACGTCCTCGCGGCGGTGGACGGGACGATCCTCACCAGGAAGGTCGAGGCCGGCGCCGTGATCACATCCGCCGTGAAGGACGTCTCGGGCGGCACGGTGCTGCTCCAGATGGCCGACCTCACGACGGTGGAAGTCCAGGCGCTCGTCGACGAAACGGACATCGGGAAGGTCCAGCCGGGCATGCCGGTGGTCATCACCGTGGACGCGTACCCGAACCGGCAGTTCACGGGCACGGTGCTCAAGATCGAGCCGCAGTCCACCGTGTCGCAGAACGTGACGATGTTCCCCGTGCTGATCTACATCCCGAATCCCGACGGTCTCCTGAGGCCGGGCATGAACGGCGAGGTGGCCATTCAGATCGGGCAGCGCCAGAGCGTGCTGGCGATTCCCACCGCCGCCTTGCGGACGCAGCGGGACGTCGGGTCGGCCGCCCAGGTGCTGGGACTCGACCCGAAGGACGTGGACCGGCAGATCGCCATGCAGGATTCGATCGCCAGGGCCAACCCGCAGACGGCGGCCGCGACGCCCCAGCCCTCGCGGGGCGGACGCGCATCCGAGGGCGGGAACGTGGCGCCAGTCCGCAGCTCCGCGTCGGCGGGCAGCGACGGCCAGCGGCCCAGCGGGACAGGCGGGGGGCAGGGCGGCGGCGTCCCGGCCTTCCAGCTGCCGCCGGGCGTGACTCGGGAGCAGATGGACGCGTTGCGCCAGAAGCGGATGAACAACGAGCCGCTGACGGCACAGGATTCGGTGGTGATGCAGAAGGTCCGCCAGTTCCGCGAGCAGCAGGGCGGCGGCCAGGGGCTCGGCGGCGCGCCGGGCAGCTTCGGGCAGGGTCAGGGCGCGGCGCCGGGCGGCGATCGGCCTCAGATGCAGCTGCCGGAGGGGGTCACGCAGGACCAGGTGCGCGCCATCTTCCGGAAGCAGATGAGCGGCGAGCAGCTGACGCCCCAGGAGCAGGCGGTCATGGCCCGGGTGCGGCAGCAGTTCCAGCAGGCGGGCGGCGGCGCCGCGGCAGGGGCCTCGGGCACCGGCCGGCGCCGGTTCGGCGAGGGGAACAACTACCAGTTCGGCGGCAGCTACATCGTCTTCGCGCTGCGGAACGGGAAGCCGACACCGCTGCGGGTCCACACCGGGCTGACCGACATGGACTACAGCGAGGTCGTCAGCGGGCTCGGCGAGAAGGACACCGTGCTGCTGCTGCCGTCGGCGTCGCTGATCCAGTCGCAGGCCGAGATGCGCGACCGGATGCAGCGCATGGCCCCGGGCGGGATGCCCGGCATGCAGCAGCGCTCGACGACGCCCGCCGCGCGGCCGACAGGCGGCGGAGGGCGGTAGGATGCTCATCTGGGAGCTGTGGCTGGTCGCCCTGGCGGCGATTCGCGCCAACAAGCTGCGCTCGTTCCTGACGATGCTGGGCATCATCATCGGTGTGGGCGCCGTCATCACGATGATTGCGCTCGGCTCGGGCGCCCAGAAGGCCGTGCAGGACAACATCTCCGCACTCGGGACCAACCTGCTCACGGTGATGCCGGGACAGCAGTTCATGCACGGCGTCGCCAGCGATCAGCGCGTCGGCCTCACGGTCGACGATGCCACGGAGATCCAGAACACGGCACGCCATCTGGTGGCGGTCATGCCGGAGATCAACCGCTCGTTCCAGGTCAAGTACCGGAACCAGAACGCCAACATCCAGGTGACCGGCACGAGCCCGTCCTACTTCAGCGCGCGGAACTACACGCTCGTCGCCGGCCGGCTGTTCACGGCGGGCGACGACGAGGCGCGGCGCCGCGTCGCGGTCGCCGGCTCCGCCGTCGGCGACGACTTCGGGCAGAACGCCGCCGCGATGATCGGGCAGACGGTCGAGATCCGCGGGATCACCTTCGAGATCATCGGCCTCCTCGCGGCCAAGGGCGCCCAGCAGGGCTGGATGAACCCCGACGAGCAGCTGTTCATCCCGCTCTCCACGGCGCGCTACCGCCTGATGGGCACCGACCGGGTGCGGACCATCACGGTGAAAGTGGACGACGACCGGAACACCAGCGTCGCGATGATCTCGCTCGAGCAGGCGATCCGGCGGAAGCACAAGATCCAGCCCTCCGCCCCGAACGACTTCCAGATCCGCAACCAGGCGGATCTGGCCCAGACGCTCAGCCAGACGACCCAGACCTTCACGATGCTGCTCGCAGGCATCGCCGCCGTGTCGCTCCTGGTCGGCGGCATCGGCATCATGAACATCATGCTCGTGTCGGTGACGGAGCGGACCCGGGAAATCGGCGTGCGGAAGGCGCTCGGCGCGACCCGTGGCGCGATTCTCTTCCAGTTCCTGGTCGAGGCCCTGGTGCTCTGCCTGGTCGGCGGGGGCATCGGCGTGATCTTCGGCGGCGGAGGGGCCATCGCGCTCAGCAAGATCTTCCATTGGAACACGCTCATCTCGCCGGTCTCGATCCTGCTGGCGTTCCTGTTCAGCTTCACCGTCGGGATCGTGTTCGGCGTGTGGCCGGCGCGGCGGGCCAGCCTGCTGGACCCCATCACCGCTCTGCGGTACGAGTGAACAGGACAGGGTGTAGGGCATAGGGGGTAGGGTGCAAGCCTGAGCCGCGCACCGCGCGGCATCCCTACACCCGACACCCTACACCCTACACCCTTCTGTTGTAGATTGTCCCGCCCGTGATTCCGGCCCTGGCTCTCCTCGCGCTCCTCCAGGCTCCCCAGGACTCCGGCCCCGTCTACGACGGGCGCCGCCACGAGCTGCACGTCCAGATCCCCCGCATCGACACGACGATCACGGTGGACGGCGTGCTCGACGAGCCGGTGTGGCGCCGGGCGGCGCGCCTGGTCGGGTTCTCGCAGTACCAGCCCTCGGACTCGCGGCCCGCGGAAGAGCCGACCGAGGTCCTCGTCTGGTACTCGCCGACGGCGATCTACTTCGGCATCCGGGCGCGTGAAGGGCACGGCGACCTGGTGCACGCGACGCACGCCGACCGCGACAACATCAACGCCGACGACTACGTCCAGATCCTCCTCGACACCTACAACGACCGGCGGCGCGCCTTCCTCTTTGGCGTGAACCCGTACGGCGTGCAGCAGGACGGGATCCGCAGCGACTCGTACGGCGGCGGCGCTGGGGGGTTCTACGGCGGCGGCGGCGGGTTCAGCTCGATGAACATTCTCGACGGGAACGTGGACCTGAACCCTGATTTCGTCTTCGAGTCCCGCGGCCGCCTCGTCGAGGGCGGCTACGACGTCGAGATCCGCATCCCGTTCAAGAGCCTCCGCTACGGCGGCGGCCGCGTGCAGACCTGGGGCCTGAACGTGCTGCGGCGCGTCCAGCACTCCGGCTACCAGGATTCGTGGGCGCCCGTGGTCCGGGCGAGCGCGAGCTTCATGAATCAGTCGGGGTGGCTGGAGGGGCTGCACGACCTGCACCGGGGCCTGGTGCTGGATCTGACGCCGGTGGCCACCGAGCGCGTGGACGGCGCGCCGGACTCCACCGGCCGGTACCGGTACGCGGACACCGCGCGGTTCGGCCTCGACGCCCACTACGGCGTCACGCCCAACCTGTCCCTCGACGGCACCTACAAGCCCGACTTCTCGCAGGTGGAGGCGGATGTCGGGCAGGTGACGCTGAACCAGCGGTTCGCGCTCTTCTATCCGGAGAAGCGCCCCTTCTTCCTCGACGGCCTGGAGTTGTTCGATACGCCGAACCAGCTGATCTACACGCGCCGGATCGCCAATCCCGACTGGGGCGCCAAGCTCGCGGGCAAGGCGGGCCCCTGGACCATCGCCGCTATCGGTGCCACCGACGCCACGTCGCGGTCCCTGACCGGGCACCATCCGCTGTTCGGCATCACGCGCCTGAAGTACGACCTGGGCCCCACCTCCAACCTCGGCGTCGTGGCGACGGCGCGGGACGACGGCAGCGACTTCTCGCGGCTGGCCGGCGCCGACGTCCACATCGTCCACTCCCGGCTCTACTTCGTGGAGCTGCAGGGCGTCGCGTCCTGGACCCGTGACTCATCGGGGATGCACCGCGGGACGCTGATGGAGGCGGTCTGGGACCGCACCGGCACAAACTGGGGTTTCCACCTCAGCGGGCAGGCGGTCGCGCCCGATTTCCAGGCGGCGGCGGGTTTCGTCAACCGCACCGGCATCGTCGACCTCTCCTACTTCAACCGCTTCACCGGCTACGGGAGCCGCGGGGCGCTGGTCGAGACCTGGTCCGCCTTCCAGCGCTTCGACCGGCTGTGGAAATACGACGGCTTCGCCCGACAGGCGCCGTTCGAGGGAAGCGAGAACTACAGCTTCCAGGCGACGCTCCGCGGTTGGTGGCAGCCGAACCTGAACTTCAGCCGGCAGTCTTACGGCTTCGACGCCAACTCCGTCGGCTACCAGGGCCAGCCGTACGGCGCGTACCGCGTCGCCACCACGCCGTCGGGGTTGGTCACCGCCCCATTCGTGATTCCGGCGGCCCTGACCGACCTCTGGTCGTGGAGCGCCGGCCTCACGACGCCGACCTGGCGCCAGTTCACCGGCACCATGAGCGTGGGCGGCGGGGCGACGGCGATCTTCGAGGAAGGGGCCCGCGGCACGTCCGCTTCGGCGAGCGCGCAGATCGACCTGCGGCCCACGCGGGCGGTGCGGATCTCGGGCCAGTACTCCCGGCTGGTCCTCCACCGGCGGGACGGCAGCTGGTTCTCGACCGAGGACATCCCGCGCCTCAAGGTCGAGTACCAGGCGACGCGTTCCATCTTCTTCCGCGTCGTGGGCCAGTACACGGATCTCCGGAGCGACGCGCTCAGGGACCCGACGACCGGCGGGCCGATCGTCATCAACGGCACGATCGTCGGGTCCAGCACGTCGAAACTGCTGCGCGTGGACTGGCTGTTCTCGTTCCGACCGAGCCCGGGCACTCTGGTCTACCTAGGCTACGGCGCCTCGTGCGCCGAGTTCGACGCGCGGTGCGCGGTGGGCCGGCAGACCAACCGCACCGCGGACGGGTTCTTCGCGAAGCTTTCCTACCTCTTCGGCCTCTGACGCTGGGCGGCGGCCCGCGCCCGATGGCGATCAGCGCGCGGCGACGACGAACCGAACGGCGCCGTATACGAATAGTCCCGAGAGCGCCACGAGCGTGTACGCGAGCCAGAGGTATACGCGGCCGACGGCCTCCAGCGGGATGAAGTGCTTGAGGCGGTACACCACGGCCGCCAGCACGGCCTGGTAACTGCCCAGCCCCAGGGCGCCTCCAGCGATGAAGAGAACCTTCGCGTCCGCAGTGAACGGCGAGGCGAGGCCCAGGTGCCGGGCCAGCGCGACCGCGAACAGCCACGACAGCATCATCTGGGGATTGGTGATGCCCAGCGAGACGCCGGTCAGAAACGCCCACCGTCCGCTGGCGAGCGGCGAATCCGCTCGACCGAGCGGCTGCGGGTGCCGGCTCGCGCGGAAGGTCAGATAGGCCAGGACCCAGAGGATCACCGCCCCGGCGGCGTTCAGCCACGCCAGCACCCTCGGCGTGTCGAGGAGGGGCGCGACGCCGAAGAGTGCGACGGCCCCGTACATGATGTCCGAGGAAATCGAGCCGAGGATGACCGCGGCGGCGGCGCGAAGGTGCCCGTGGACGGCGCGCTTCGCCGTCTCGACCTGGCTGCCGCCGACTGGAACGGCGGCGACGAACCCGAGACTGAACGCCAGGAGGAAGAGGAGCAGCCGCCTCACGCGGCAGACGACTCGCGCTGCGCCGGCGGCTCCGGGCGTCCGCACGTCAGCGGGGAGCCGAACACGTCCCGGTTGAGTCCCGCGAGATAGGAGGTCACCAGGCCGCTCAGCTCGGCGACGTCCACCCGCTCGAAGCAGCGCACCGTCCGGCACGTCTTGAAGTACTTGTTGAGGCACGTCAGGTTGCGGCACGGACTGCCCGCCTGGTAGCACCAGGATGGGGCATCCTGGTTGGCGGGCAGGTACCCCGGCCGGCTGGAGTCGTACCCCGACATCCGCGGCACCGTGGCGCCGAAGAGCGAAAGCACCGCGGTGCGGTTGCGGAACCGGTGGCGGCCCGTTCGCGAATGTCGCCGGGCGGCCGCCAGGTGCAGCGGCCCCGTGTCGCCGGTGATGAACACGTCGGCCCGGTCCATCAGCGCGGCGTAGGCCTCCAGCGGCATCTCCTTCGGAATGATCCGAAGCTTCCCGCGCAGGCCCTCTGGAAGCGCCTGCACCAGCCGCTGCCCGACCCCGCTCCAGCTGTGCCCCGCGCCGAGCAGGATGGTCGTCCCCGGCGGGGTGCCGGCCGCCAACCGCTCGAGCAGTGAGGCCTGATCGGGGAACGGGAGAAGCGTGAACCGGCAGGCGCCGTCCGGGTTGACCATCACGACGCGCGTGCCGTCCGACAGCCCCGCCTCCGCGGCGTACCGGGACGCCTGTTCGATTGCCTCGTCCCGGTAAGTCGTCCGCACTCCGAGAAAGCGGTCCGGGCGGACCGGCCGCGCGACCGCGCCGAGGCAGCGCCGCACGAACCGGTAGAACTGGTAGCTGAAGTGGTTGATCTCCGAGGTGCCGTCCTCATTGCGCACCAGGCGCGGCGCCTGGCTCATGAAGCTCACGAACGGCAGCCCGCGCGGGGCCACGTCCGCCGGCTCGAGGAAGGAGCCGAAGCCCAGGCACAGGTCGTAGTCGCCGTCGCGGATGACACCCCGCAGCGCCGCCACGTCGTCCGCCGTGGGCAGGTTCGCGCCCGAGAAGATCGGCAAGACACGGCTCGCGTCCGGATTCCCCTCGATGAGGGGAGCCACCGCCCGGTTGATCACATAGTCCACCTCGGCATTGGGGAAGAAGTCCCGCAACGCCGTCAGCGCCGACTGTGTCATGACCGCGTCGCCGATGTGAACATCCGGGATGACGAGAAAGCGGCGCAGCCGCACGACCTGCCGCAGGGCGGCGCGGGGCTTCCACGCCAGCAGCGCAGAGAGCAAGCGGCTGCCCAGGAGGGGGCGAAGGGCCGCGTCGAGCAGACGCGCTCCGGCGACCGGGAAGACCTCGGTGAGACGGCTCGTGGCCGCGAAGGCGATGCGCTGCGCGCGCAAGTCCCTCAAGGTGCCGGAACACCTCCGATCGTCGCCATACGCCGGCCTCCTACCCGCGACCTGCGCCGGCGTTCACCGCGCCGCCGCCCAATAGCTCCCGACGCCGTCTTCCAGCGACGTGAACGGCCGGTCGTAGCCGGCCGCACGCAGGGCTTTCACGTCCGCCTGCGTGAAGCTCTGGTACTTGCCTTCCAGCTCCGGCGGGAAGGCGATGTACGACAGCGCCCCGCCGCCGTGGAGCCGCATCAGGGTGCGCGCGATGTCGTTGAAGCTGCGGCTGGCGCCCGTGCCGGTGTTGAAGATACCCTGCCGCGCCGGGCCGTTCAGGAAGAAGAGGTTCACGTCCACGACGTCCCCGACCCAGATGAAGTCGCGCCGCTGCTCGCCGTCGCCGTAACCGCCCGAGCCCGCGAACAGGCGCATCTCGCCCCGGTCCTTCAGCTGCCGGAGGAGCTGCCAGACCATGGATGCCATCCGGCCCTTGTGCGCTTCCCCGGGCCCGTAGACGTTGTAGTAGCGGAGTCCCACCACCGTCGACGAGACCCGCGGCAGCACCTCCCGCACGTGCCGGTCGAACGCGAGCTTCGACCGCGCGTACAGGTTGAGGGGCTCCTCGTGCTCCGGCCGCTCCGGACAGGTGCCGCGGTTGCCGTACACCGAGGCGCTGGACGCGTAGATGAAGGGGATGGGCCGCTGGAGCGCGTACGCGAGCAGCGTCTTGGAGTACTCGGTGTTGTTGCGCATCACGTACGCCGTGTCCGTCGCCATCGTGTCGGTGCAGGCACCCTGATGCAGCACCGCCTCGATCGTCCCGCCGAACTTCCCCCGCTCCAGCAGGGGCAGGAATTCGTCCTTGTCCACGTACTCCGCGAATCGATTCGCGCCCAGGTTCCCGCGCTTGTCACCAGAGCGGAGGTCGTCCACCACGAGGATGTCGCTGATCCCCGCGCGGTTGAGGCCCGCCACGAGATTGCTCCCCACGAAGCCCGCGCCGCCGGTCACGAGGAACACCGCCGCACTCCTTGCCTGCCGCGGAAGACGCCAGTTTGACTCAACAATGATA
Organism: Gemmatimonadales bacterium; assembly: GCA_035542295.1. Taxonomy (GTDB): domain Bacteria; phylum Gemmatimonadota; class Gemmatimonadetes; order Gemmatimonadales; family JACORV01; genus Fen-1245. The sequence continues at coordinate 12,683 of DATKLR010000229.1, forward strand.
ACACGGGGCGAGCCGGGGGCCGTCACGTTCGTGCGGGCGCGCGCCGCCGCCTACGAGGCGTGCGGCAGCAGTCCCGGCGGGCTCTCGCCCTCGGGGTAGTACCCCTTCTTGGAGATGTGCAGCGTGGCGGCGGCATCCAGTCCGTGCACGAACACGACGATGGCGAGCGCCGTGGCGAGGAACGTCTCCGGGGAGGCGAGCACGCCCGGGCGCAGGAGATTGCCCGCCCAGATCAGCGCGCCGAGCGCCATTTCCAGCGCGCCCATCCCGCGATGGCCGAGGTAGATGTTGCCGAGGCCCGGGAACAGCACCGAGAGCCAGGCCGCCTTCCGCTGCGACTTGAGCCTTCCTCCGCAGTGGGGGCATTCCAGCGGCTGGCCCGAGAGCGGCTTGAAGCAGCGCGGGCAGAGATGCTCCAGCCCACCGCTCGTGCCAGCCGCCGTGGCCCGGGCCGTGGCGGCGGGCATGAGCTCGGTCAGAGCCTTCCGGTCCTTGTGCGTCACGTACGCGAACACGTACTTCGCGCCGTCCGCGAGCCGCAGCACGGTGTTCCCGAGGAGGGTCCGTCCGAACCGCTCGATGGATCGGAGCGGCACCTGCGAGCGCAGCGCGCCGGGGCGCTGCCGGCCGTCGATCTCCATGAGAATGATGCGTTCGGTGGTCAGCACGATCGCGCGGCGGTTGATGTAGTAGATCAGCGCTCCCACCAGATAGCTCTCGGCGAACGAGGAGAGCACGCCGCGGCTGAGAAACACGACGCGCTCCCCGGGCCGGAGCATGGCTCGCAGGGACTCGTCGATTCGCTTGAGAAGGGTGAAGCGCTTCCTGGACGCGCGCCGCGCCCAGTAACCGTCCGCCGGGAACATGGTGCCGTATTCGTAGGGCGTCTCGTCTCGCCCCCGCTGGACCAGCTCCTCGAAGCGCTCCGCCGTCGCGATCAGCTCGTGCACGGCTCCTCCTCAGGGACCCGGCCGCGCCGCGCCGAACCGGCGGGGGTCGAACAGGCCCGGGTCGAGCGCCAGATCGGTCCTGATGTCCCCGTACTCTTCCAGCCAGACCGGCTGGTCGTCCTGGAGGAAGGCGACGCGCGCGGACAACCAGCCTGGTCCCGCCTCACGGTAGTCCTCGAACCGCGTCTCGGCGGTTCGAGTGGAATCGGGCCGCCCCGGTTGCAGCAACCGCACGAAGACGAGACGCTCCCGGTCCACCCAGAACTGGAGATGCTGCCGGTCGCCCGCCCCCGCCCCGACGACGTACACGGGGCGCCCCTGCCACGTCTCCTCGTGCAGGATGGACAGATCGAAGCCGAGCTGCGCGAGCTTGGCCAGCGTGGTCTCCGCGGGCTGGAGATACACGTCGAAGCCGAGCAGGAGCAGCGGGTGCACGAGGTGGACGGCACGAACCAGCGAGTCGTGAGCGAAGACGTACTCGGTGTCGCCGCGGAACAGAATGCCCTTGCCGCTGTCCGCCGGCAGGAAATCGATGCGTAACCGGCCCGGCAGCGCCGCGTACTCCCGCCAGACCGAGTGGATCTCGCGGCCGAGGGAGTCGGTCGCCGTGTTGTGCTGGGTGAAGGCGATGGTGCGGTACCACGCCGGGTACCGGTCGTGCATCGCCCGGATCACGTCGCGCCCGTCCTTGGGACCCGGCGACGTCACCCCGAATGCGAGCGCGAGGGCGGGAATGAGGGAATGCAGGAGAGCTCCTCCCTTTTCAGGCCGCGCCTGCCGCCGCCCCCAGCCGCTTCATCCACCGCCAGTGCAGGACGAACAGGACGACGGAGATGAGCAGCAGCAGCCCGCTGGTCACGAGGGCCTTCCAGGACTGGAACCGGACCCTGGAGATCCGGTCCGCCCGCAGCGCCTCGTAGCGCTTGCGCAGCGTCGCCACGGAGGCCGTGTCGGGACGCACCTCACCCGCCGTTCCGCCGACCACAGCCCGCTGATCCCTCTGATACGTGGCCTGGTACGCCTC
>DATKLR010000230.1:0-26009 GCA_035542295.1 Gemmatimonadales bacterium
AGCGCCAGCGGTTGCTGCATTTCACTCCCCGCGCCGATGCCGAGGGCGAGAGGAAACAGGCCGAACAGGGTGCACAGCGTCGTCATCAGGATGGGGCGCAGCCGGACCCGCCCCGCGTCGATGATGGCCTGCTCCAGGGGCATGCCGTCGTACAGCCCGCGCCGCCGGGTGAAGTCGAGGAGGATGATCCCGTTCTTGACGATGAGCCCCACCAGCAGGATCAGGCCCATGAAGGACGAGACGTTGAGCGGCGTGCCGGTCACCAGCAGCATGCCGATGGCGCCGATGAACGAGACGGGAGCGGCGAGCGCGATGGACAGCGGCTCGACGAACGACTCGAACTGCAGCACCATCACCGCGATCACGCTCACCGCGGCGAGCAGGAGCACCATCAGCAGGGCTCGGAACGCATCCTGCTGGCTCGCGTACTGGCCGCCGAACTCCGTCCGGATTCCCCCCGGCGGCGGGTTGGCCGCGAGCACCCGCTTGACGTCGCCGATCACCTGACCCAGCGACCGGCCGCTGACGTCGGCGGTCATGGCGATCATCTGCTGCTGGTTCTCGCGGTTGAGCTCGGCGCGCGAGTCTACCGCCCGGATCGTTCCCAGCGCGGCCAGTGGGGCCACCTGGCCCCGGACGCCGGCCGAGATCGGGAGCGAGCCGAGCTTGATCGGATCGAAGCGGACGGAGTCGGGGGCACGCACCCGGACGTTGATAGCCCGGTCCTCGGTGCGCACCTGGCCGGCGTCCACCCCCAGCAGCGCGCCGCTGACGCCCGCCCCCACCTGCGTCGGCGTCATGCCGATCCGGCTGGCCTCCGCCTGATCCACCTTGAGCAGCATCTCCGCCGCCGGGAGGCTCACTCCGTCATAGAGATCCTCGAGGCCCTCCACCTTCGTGAGCGCGGGCGAGAGACGGCGCGCGTACGCCTCGAGCTGATCCAGCTGGCTGCCGAACAGCTTGATCTCGATCGGCTTGGCGCCGGCGCCGGAGAGGTCGTTGATCACGTCGGAGAGGATCTGGATGAACTCGACGTGCAGCGTTGGGATCGCCGCGTTGACCTTGTCCCGCACGTCATCCATCACCTGGAAGATCGTGCGTTTGCGCTGGCTCCGGGGCTTGAGCCGGACCACGACATCCCCGGTGTTCTGCAGCGTGGCGAAGAGCCCCAGCTCGGCGCCCGTCCGCCGCGAGGTGGCGCTGACCTCCGGCTCCTCGGCGAGGATACGCTCGACGATGCGCATCTCGCGGTCGGTCTCGGCGAGCGCAGTCCCGCCCGGCGTCCAGTAGTCGAGCACGAATGCCCCTTCGTCCATGTCCGGGAGGAAGCCGCTCCCGAGGAACCGCTGCACTACCACGCCCCCGACGATGAGGACCAGGGCGCCGACGAACACCCGGCGGCGGTGGTGCAGGACCGAGGCCAGAGCGCGCGCGTAGGCGTCGCCGAGACCGTTCAAGGCGTGACCCACCAGGTCGAAGACGGCGGCCAGCCCCCCCCGGCGCCGCGATCCCGAGCCCGCTTCTATCTCGATGTCCGCCTCCCGGAGGTACTGATCCGAGAGCAGCGGGATGATCGTGAACGCCAGGATCAGCGAGATCAGGACCGCGATGGTGAGCGTCAGGCCGAGGGCGGCGAAGAACTGCCCCGCCACGCCCTGCAGCAGCCCCAGCGGGAGGAACACGACGACCGTCGTGATCGTGGACGTGGCGACCGGCCAGATCAGCTCCTGCACCGCCTCGCGCACCGCGACGTGGCGGTCGGGGACCAGCAGCAGATGGCGCGCGATGTTCTCCGTGATGACGACCGCGTCGTCGATCACCAGGCCGATGGCCAGGGCCATGGCGCCGAGCGTCATCAGGTTGAACGTCTGGCCCGCCAGGTACATCACGAAGATCGTGATGACCATCGTGAGCGGGATCGAGGAGGCACTGATGGCCGTGATGCGACCGCGGCGCAGGAACGCGAGGAGGATCACCACCGCGAGCACGGCGCCGATCAGCATCGCATCGCGGACCGCCCTGACCGCATCACGCACCAGCGACGCCTGATCGTAGACCGGCACGAAGTGCACGCCGGGAGGGAGGGTCGGCGCGAGCGCCGCCACCGTCTTCGCGACGCTGTCCGCCAGCTCGAGAGTGTTCCCGCCGATCTGGCGGGTGACGAAGATCGCGGCGACGGACTTCCCGTCGCCGGAGATGATCCGGACATGGTCTTCGGTGCCGAGGTTCACCGTCGCGACGTCCTTGACGCGGAGGCCGTTGCCGATGACCACGTTGCCCACGTCCTCGGGCGTGTGGGCGTCCTGGTCCGTCACGATCAGGTACTGCTTGTAGTCCTTGGCCATCCGGCCCACGGCTTCGGGCGTGATGGCCTGGCGGATGTCGCCCGCCAGCGCGTCATAGGTGAGGCCCAGGGTCGCGAGCCGGGTCGGGTCCGCCACGACCTCGATCTCCCGCACGTCGGTGCCCTGCACCTGCACCCGCCCGACGCCCGGCATGCGGGACAGGACGGGCATGATCTCGTAGCGCGCAATGTCGTACAGGGTGGCGGGGTCGCCCCCCTCGAGGTTGTACGACAGGACCGGGAAGAGCGACGGGGTCATGCGCTCGACCTGCACATCGAGCGCGGGGGGCAGGTCGGGAGTGATCTGATTGACCCGCGCGCGCACCAGGTCGAGCGCGTTGATCATGTCGGTATTGGGCGAGAACCAGATCGAGATCTCGCTGGCGCCGCGGATAGACCGGGAGTGCACGCGCCGGACGCCCGGCACCACGCTGACCGCCTCCTCGATGGGTCGGGTGATGCTGAAGACCACTTGGCGGGCGCCGAGCGAGGACCCCTGGGCGACGACGGCGATGCGGGGAAAGAGCAGCTCCGGATAGATAGCCGAGGGCAGGAGGAACGCGCAGCCGATGCCGGCTGCGCTCGCCAGGGCGACGGCGAGGTAGATGAACCGCCGTTGCCGGACCAGCAGATCGAACATGCTCACGGCTTGGCCGGGACGATCTTCGCGCTGTCGGACACGCCGTAGGCGCCGTACGTCACTACCGTCTCGCCCCCCGTGAGACCGCTGGTGATCTCTGCCAGCGAGTCGGTCCGCTCCCCCACCGTGACGGGCCGACCGAACGCGAGTCCGGTCCTGTCCACGACGAAGACTTTGAAGGTCTCACCCTCGGGCACGAGCGCCTCGAGGGGAACGCTGACGGCGTGCGCGTGCGTGCCCACGGTGATGCGGCCGTACACCTCCTCACCGATCTTGAGCTGGCGGCTCGAGCGGGTCACGCGCGCACGCACCGCCACCGCCCGCGTCGCCGAGTCCACCGTCGCGCCCACCGCGTCCACGGTCCCCACGGCGAGCGGCGGGCCGTGGGACTCGGCCGCCGGCCAGACCGAGACGCTCATCCCGGCCCTGACCGGTCCCGCGTCCGCCGGCGCCAGGTTGAACACCACGTCCAAGGCGGCGGGGTCCGCCACCGCCACCAGCGGTCCGGTGGTGGCGTCCACCGCCTCGCCGAGGACCGCGGTCATGCGGGTCACCACCCCGTCCACGGGCGAATGGAGGGTGGCAAGCTCCTCGTTGCGCTGGGCGATGACCAGCGCCGCCTGCGCCTGCGCGAGGTCGGCCGCGGCCTGATCCACATCCTTGCGCGGGAGGATCCCGGCGTCGGCGAGCCGCCCCGCGCGATCGCGCGCGCCCTGGGCGACCGTGACCGCAGCGCGGGCGCTCTGCGCGGCGGCGTCGAAGGGGCCGCGGTCGAACTCGATGAGGGGCGCGCCGGCCGCGACCGCCTGTCCCGCCGTGACGAAGATCCGCATCACGCGGGTTGGGGCCGGCGCTCCGAGCGTGGCGTACCGGTCCGGCCGCGGGGACACGGTTCCGATGACGCCCACGGCGACGGCGAACGGGCCCACCCCGGCGACCGCGGTACGGGCTCCGACCACGGTCTGGACGTCAGCGCGCACTTCCTTCTCCACGTCCCCGCCGGCGCCGCCGGAGCACCCGACGACCAGGGCGAGCTGCACGACACAGAGGAGCGGGGCGATGCGTAGGCGGCTCATGGAGAAGCCTCGGATGCGGTGAACAGGCGGACCGCGGACTCGGCGAGGTTGGCGGCCGCAAGGTCGTCGATCAGCCGCCCGAAGGCCTCGCGCGCCTGGCGTTGCGCCTCCAGGACGCTGGGCAGGGCCACCGCGCCTTCCGCGTAGGCCGTCAGGGACATCGCGGCCACGCGGTCGGCGCTCGCCACGAGCTGCCGGTCGCGCTGCGCGCGCTGGAGGGCCACGGCGAGATCCCGGCGGGCGCGCGCGACGGCGGCATCGCTCTCCTGCCGTGCCACCCGCAGCTCCGCCGCAGCGCGGTCGCGGGCCGCGGCGGCGGCGGCGATCGCCCCGCCGTTGAAGTTGAACAACGGGAAGGTGAGGGCGAGCCCGAAGGTGGGCAGGATCCCGGTCTCCCCCCCGGGGGTCGGGTCGTGCGTGTCGAACCCGAACGTGAGGCTCGGCGGGGCGAAGACGCTGCGCCGCGCCAGGGCGAGCCCCGCCTCGGCGGAGCGCACAGCCGCGTCGGCCGAGGCCACCTGAAGCGTCGGCCCGGAGAGCAGCCCGGTGTCCGTAGCCGGGGGCGCGAGCGTGTCCGCCAGCGCAATCTGGGGCTGGTCCGATGCCAGGCCCATTACCCGCTGCACTTCGAGCAGGCCCGCGATCGCGGCGGCGGAGTCCGAGGCCGCGTCGTTGACGAGCTGACCCGCGTTCACCGTGGCGAGCTGGACGTCCAACTCGCTCGCGTCCCCCGCCTCACGCCGCAGCACGGCCATGCGGAGGAGACTGTCGGCGTCCCGGGCCGTGTGCCGCGACAGCAGCGCGTGGGCGGCGGCCGCCAGGGCGTCCGCGTACGCCGCCTCCGCGTCGAACCGCGCCGAGGCGCGCTCGAACCGGAACCGCAGCACCGCCGACGTGCTCGCCTCCGCCGCCGCGCGGACCCGCGCGCCCCTGAGCCACGGATAGTCCAGCGGCAGCTCGACCGTGGCGTGGTACTGCGGCACGTCCTTGCTGTAGCTGGCGCTCACGACGGGGTTCTGGAATTCGCGCGCGCTGATCAGCTCGGCGCGCGCCGCCGCGGTGTCCGGTGCGGCGAGGGCCACGCGCGGACCGCGGGCCAGCGCGGCCGCCACCACCTGCTCGCGCGTCACGGACTGCTGCGCGCGCCCCGGGTGCGGCACGGCCAGCGCCGCGAGGCAAACGGCGGCGAGGAATGTGACCTGGTGCGCGGGCCTCGAGGGGATCTGTCGCATCCCCCTCAAGCTAGCCCGCGTACCTGTCAGGAAGATGACACCACCGGTGGGAAGCGAATGGCGACGCGGGTGCCCTTGCCGGGCTCGCTCGTGACGAGAAGCTGCGCGCCGTGCGCGTCGGCGATCCAGCGCGCGATGGCCAGGCCGAGCCCCGCGCCCTGCGCGCCGTCGCCGCGGCCGCGAGCGGGATCGCCGCGCCAGAACCGCTCGAAGATGTGCGGAAGCTGGTCCGGCCGGATCCCCACGCCCGTGTCCTCGACCACGATCTCCGCCTGAGCGCCCGGCGCCGCGGCCGAGAGCTTCACGCGCCCGCCCTGCGGCGTGAACTTCATGGCGTTGTCGAGGACGATCATCAGCATCTGATGCAGCAGCGTCGGGTCGCCCAGCGCCGCCGCTTCCTCGAACGTCCCGACCTCCAGCTCCACGCCGCGCCGCTCGGCCAGCGCCCGCGCCGCCGTGACGGCATCGAGGGCCAGGTCGTCCAGGAAGACGCGCTCCCGCGCGATCGGCCGCTCGCCGGCGTCGGCCCGGGCCAACGTCAGCAGGTCCTCCACGGTCGCGCCGAGCCGCTCCGCCTCCCGCTCGATCCGGCGCAGCGCCTCCGCGTATTCGGGCGGCTCGCGGTCGCGCTGCAGGGCGACCTCCGCCTGTCCGCGCAGAACCGCGATGGGGGTCCGAAGCTCGTGCGCGGCGTCGGCCATGAAGCGCCGCATCGTCTCCATCGTCTGCTCGACCGGCGCCGTGGACTTGCGCACCAGCAGCCACCCGCCCGCGGCCACGAGCACCAGGCCCACCAGCGCCGCCGCGCCGAAGGCGTAGATCAGTGCCGAGTACTGGTCCTCCAGCTCCACTACGTCCGCCACCGCCACCGCGACGTACGCCCTGGGGCCGGGCACGGTGAACGGCTCGGCGTGGATACGCAGCGTGGGCTCGCGCGGCTCGTCGCGGTCGAGGTCCGCGCGCCCCTCCCGGGCGGCCCGTCGCGCCGCGTCCCGGATCCAGTCCGGGGCCGCAGGCGGCTTCACCGGCGTGCCGTCGCGCTCGAGCAGGTAGAGCATGCGGTCGGGGATGTGCAGCTCATCCACGGCATCCACCACCGCGCCGGTGGTCGTGCGCGACTCCACCTCGCGGATCCGCGCCGCCTGCTCCAGCGCCAGCACCGCCTGGTGGAGCGACGTGTCGAGCTGGCGGGCGATCTGGCGCCGGATCGCGAAAAAGAGCCCGCCGCCCAGCAGCAGGAGGATCAGGCCGAAGGTGCCCACGTACCACGCCGTCAGCCGCAGCCGCAGCTGCGCCAGCGGGGCGTTCGTCGCGGCGCTCACGCGCCGAACCGGTAGCCGGCGCCCCGCAGCGTCTGGATCAACTTCGGGTCGTAGTCGTCGTCGATCTTCCGCCGCAGCCGCCGCACCAGGACCTCGAGGACGTTGGTGAACGGGTCGTGGTTTTCGTCCCAGACGTGGGCGGTGATGGCCGCGCGGTCCACCACCTGCCCCGCGTGCCGCACGAAGAACTCGAGCAGGGAGAACTCCTTGGCCGTGAGGCGGATCTCTTCCCTGCCGCGCCGCACCGTGCGGCGCCCGAGATCCACCACGAGGTCCGCCACGCGCACCACCTCCGGCGCGAGCGCCGGCGGCCTGCGCACCACGGCCCGGATGCGGGCCAGCAGCTCCCGGAACGCGAACGGCTTGGTGAGGTAGTCGTCGGCGCCCGCCTCGAGCCCGGCGACCCGGTCGTCGACCGCGTCCTTCGCCGTAAGCATGATGATCGGGGTTATGACGCCCTTCTTCCGCAGCCGGCGGCACAGGTCGAAGCCGCTGCCGCCCGGAAGGAGGACGTCGAGAAGGATCACGTCCAGCGCGGAGGACGCGCCCTGGAGCAGGCCGCCGTCGAAGGTCCCCGCGACGATGCTCTGAATGTCGTGCTCGGCGAGCCCCTCACGGAGAACGCCCGCCAGTGCGGGATCGTCTTCCACGATCAGCACGCGCATCACGCCTGCCCGAAGAGGATCAGTACTTGAGCCCCGCCGCGCTGGCCCAGCTCTTCATCATGGCTTCCTGCTCGGGCGACAGCTTCGCCGGGATCTCGACCTGGATCTCCACGATCTGGTCACCGCGCGCCCCGCCCTTCTCGATCCCCTGCGCCTTGATGCGGAACTTCCGGCCCGGCTGCGTCCCCGGGGGGATGCGCAGCACCAGGTGCTTCCCGTCCAGCGTCCGGACCTTGAGCTTCGACCCCAGCATCGCCTGCGCGATGTTGATCGTCACCGTGCAATGCACGTCCAGGCCGTCGCGCTGGAAGAAGCGATCCGGCTCCACCTCGAAGGAGACGACAAGATCGCCGGCCGCGGCGCCGCCCGTGCCCGAAGGTCCCTGGTTCTTGAGCCGGATCTTCGTCCCCGTATCGGTGCCCGGCGGGACGTTGATCATCAGCCGCTTCTCGACCCGCAGCTCGCCGATCCCCTGGCACGTGGGGCACTTCTGCGCGGCGACCTTGCCGCGCCCCCGGCAGGCCGGGCACGGGCGCTTGACCGCGAACCCGCCGTAGCCGAACGAGATCGTGCCCGTGCCGCGGCACTCCGCGCAGGTGCTGAGGGAGGAACCCGGCGCGGCGCCGGTGCCGCCGCAGGTGCTGCACGCCTCCACCACCGGCACGGTGATGGGGACCTTGCCCCCCAGCGCCGCGACGCGGAACGGGATCGTGACGACGGTCTCGACGCTCTCGCCACGCTCCGGCCCGCCGCGGCGCTTCTTCTCGCCGCCGAAGAGCGAGGAAAACAGGTCGCCGAGCCCGCCCAGCCCGCCGAGATCGCGGACGTCGAACTCGTCGAACCGCATCTCCGGCCCCGCCGCTCCACCCCGGGGCCCGGGGCCCGGGGCCCGGGATCCGGCTCCGTTGAACGCACCATAGCGGCGGAGCTGGTCGTACTGCTTCCGCTTCGCCGGGTCGTTCAGCACCGAGTAGGCTTCGGAGATCGCCTTGAAGCGCTCCGCCGCCGCCTTGTCGCCCCCGTTCGCGTCGGGGTGCCACTTCTTCGCGAGCTTCCGGTAGGAGCGCTTGATCTGATCCGGCGTGGCCGACGACGAAACGCCGAGGACGCCGTAGTAGTCCTGCTGGGGCGCCATCGGTTACTGCGCCGCCTCCGGCGCGGCCGGCGGCGTCCAGGTGTACACGGCGACGCGCGCCGCCCGGAGCAGGGCCCCGTTGAGCCGGTACCCGGGCTGGAGGACCGAGGCCACGGTGTGGTCGGCCTCGGGGCTCGGCGCCGGCACCGTCATCACCGCCTCGTGCAGGTTCGGATCGAACGGCTGCCCGGCGGGATCCACCCGCTCGACGCCGGCGCCTTCCAGGACCTTGAGCAGCTTCCGCTCGACGAGCCCCATCCCCTCGTGAAGCGCCTGGGAGGAGGTCTGCCCGGGGTCCAGCGCCGCGACGCGCGCCAGGTCGTCCACGACCTCGAGGACCCGGGCGATCACTTCGCCTTGGGCGCGCGCGGCCGTCTCGGACCGCTCCCGAATCTGCCGCTTCTTGAGATTCTCCAGGTCCGCCGCCGTGCGGAGGCATCGGTCCTTCCACTCCGCGGCCTCCTGCTCGAGCCTGCGCAGCGCTTCCGCCGCCGGCTCCATCAAAGCCCCCGCTGCTTCCGGCCCCGGCTGGCCCGCCTGAGGGGCGGAGGTCGCAGCCGCCGCCTCGACCGCCTCGGGCGCGGCACTAGGAGCGGGATACGGATGGTGCTTCTTGACCATGTGTCCTCGGTTGGGAACCACGCCTATGTCCGCAATAAACAATAACGTAGGCGGCAAGTGCTATGCCACCTCCCGGCTGCCAGTCTGGCATATCCGCGCTCTCCATACAACCTTCCAGCCGTGTCGAGTCACCAAGGACCAGATGAAGCGCCGCCGCCTGGAATGGCTGTCGCCCCGGTGAATGCCGTCGCGGCATCGGACCTTCCGGTTTCACCGGATCGCTCGCTCGCCGAGCAGGTGCTGGCCGGCGACGAGGGCGCATTCCGCCAGCTGTACCGGCGGCATACGCCCCGGCTTCACCAGCTCGCGCTGCGGCTCCTGGGCGGCAGCGAGGCTGACGCGGAGGACGTGGTGCAGGATACGTGGATCAAAGCGGTGGAGAAGCTGGACACGTTCCGGTGGGAGTCGGCGTTCGGCACCTGGATTCACGCGATCGCCGTGAACGTCTCCCGCGAGACCGTGCGGCGCCGGGGCCGCCGCCACGAGACGGAATTCCCGGAGCAGATGGAGCCGGCCGCGCCGGCGCCGCTCGAGCGGGTCGAGGCGATGGACTTGGAGCGGGCGATCGCCGCGCTGCCCGCCGGGTACCGGATGGTGCTGGTCCTGCACGACGTGGAGGGGTTCACGCACGAGGAGATCGCGGAGCAGCTGGGCATCGCCGCGGGCACGACCAAGTCGCAGCTCTTCTGGGCGCGGCGGGCGGTTCGCGCACAGCTCGCGCCGGCGAAAGGCGGATGACATGAACGGATCCGATGAGCTCACCCCGGGCGAGCGGCAGGCCTTCGAGGCGCTGCCGAAGGAGCGGCCCCCGCGCGCCGAGCTGGAGACCAAAGTGGTGGCGGCGCTGCAGCGGCGCGGACTGCTGGCGATCCCGCTGACGAGCCAGGCCGCCGGCCGGCGGCATGTGATGCCGTGGCTGGTGGGCGCGGTCGCGGCGGCCCTCGCCCTGTTCGCGGGCGGGTTCGCGACGGGGCAGTACTTCGGTGCGCGCAGCGGCGCCGCGGCGGTGATCTCCGGAGTACAGGCGTCCGGCTCCGCCTCGGAGGTCGCGGCGCACGCCGAGCGCGCCGGCACGATGTATGTGGCCGCGCTGGTGGCGCTGAACCAGCTCAGCGATTCGGCCGACGCCCCGACCCGGGCCAAGGCGCGGCAGGCGGCGCTGACGGCGCTGGGCGCGGCGGCGGAGGAAGTCGCGCACCTGGCACCGAACGATCCGCTCGCCGCCGCGGTGCTGCGGGGCCTGAGCGAACGGAGCAGAGAGCAGGGGCCGGCGCCGTCCTCCCGGTCCGTGGTGTGGTTCTAACCAAGGGAGCGACGACCGTGAAATGTCTGGCTCTGGTAATCAGCTTGGTGACCTTCGGGGTCGCATCGGCGCGAGCGCAGGACACGAGCACTACGGTCTCGACCGGATCCTACAGCGCGAGCGGTGAAGAGGGCTGGCTCGGCATGGGGATCTCGTGCAGCCAGTGCACGCTCTACGACTGGAGCCGGGCGGCAAGCCGCGGCTTTACCGTGAGCTCGGGCATCAGCCGCCGTTGGACCTTCCGCGAGGCCCCCGTGGTCTTCACAGTCGAGGCGAACGGCCCTGCCGACAGGGCGGGCCTTCGAAGCGGCGACACGCTGGTGAGCATCGACAACCACCCGCTCACTTCCTCGGAGGGCGGGGAGCGGTTCGCGAACGTCCAACCGCGGCAGACGGTAACGCTGCACTACCGACGGGACGGGCACGAGGCGGAGGCGCGCGTGACGGCCGGCGCCCGGCCGCGCTCGGCCGAGTTCGCATACCAGGACAGCCTCCGGGCGCTGGCGCGTGCCCAGGCGCGGCAGCACGAGCAACTGGAGCGGGAGATGGGGCGGGCGCGCGAGGCGCAGCAGCGGGCGATGGAGCAGTCCCAACAGGCCCTCGAGCGCCAGCGGGAGTACATGGAACGCGCGATGCGGCAGCTGCAGCAGATCGATGGCCGGTACCCCGATTCGACGCGCCAGGCGGCCGTCCGGCGCACGCAGGAGATGCTCGACAGCGCGGTGGCCCGCTGGCGCGTCGCCGAGTCGCTCTATGCCCAGGTGCCGGCGCCGGTCGCCCAAGTGCCACCCGTCTGGCCCACGCCCCCCGTCGCGGCCGTTGCGCCCAGCCCGCCCGCGGTGGCGTGGGCGCTGCCCGCTCCGGTGGCGCCGCTGACGTACCGGGAGCACCGCGCCTTCGGCCCGCTGCGCTTCACCGGGCAGCTCGGCGACGTGGTGATCGAGGCTCGCAGTCCCTATGCGGCGACCGCGACGGCGGAATCAGACAGCGAGGTGGTGGTGACGAGCCGCGATCTCAGCGTCCGCATCGCCATCCGGCCGCGCCAGCCCGCGCCGACCCCGCGTGCCGCTCCCGCGCCGAAGGCGGTCCCGCAACCGCGCCCGGCCCGGACGCCGAAGCCGGAGCGCGAGCAGATCTAGCGGTAGGTCATCCCGCGCGGACCAGCTCGGCCAGCCGCAGCACCGTGTTCCAGTTGCGCGCGGTGCCGCGGCTGCCGAGGTGCTTCTCGATCAGGGCGTTGGTGAGCCTCGAGCGGCCCTGGCCGTCCGGGTAGTAGATGTAGGCCTGCTTCCCCGAGGCGCGCACGACCTCACGGCCGACGATGGCGGCCTGGAGCGCCTTCACTGCAGCGCTGGCCGGCGCCTCCTTCAGGAACACCGCCACCAGGCGGGCCGGGTCGCGCCGCGCCTCCTCGTGGAAGGGGTTGTCGGCGACGAGGTCCTCCCACTCGGCTGCGCTCCGGACGAAGAAGTCCGTCTCCAGCCCCAGGTGCTTCTTCGCCTCCGCCTCGAGCGCCCGCTCGAGCCGGGCGCCGGCCTCGCCGTTGCAGCGGAAGACGAGGTTGCCGCTCTGGAGGACCGACTGCACCTCCTCGAGCCCCAGACCGGCGAGCAGGTCGCGCAGGTCGGCCATCGCCACCGGCTTGTGGCCGGCGACGTTGATGCCGCGGAGCAGGGCGATGCAGTGCTTCACGGTCGGGCGCTCAGAAGCTGAACGTCTTCTCGTCCGCCGTCGGACCGTAGATCGCCGGGACGGGAATGTCGTTGAGACGCAGGTACACACCGAGCTGGGCGCGGTGGTGGATCAAGTGGCTGATGTGGTTGCGCACGACCACGGAGCGCGGCGCGCTCCACAGCACGCGGTCACCGTGCTTCAGCGACCAGGTCACGGCGAAATCCGCGTCCTTGGCCGCCTGCAGCGCCTCGCGCGACTCCTTCACTCCCTGGTCGAAGCCCTGGAGCAGCTTCTCGGTGGTCTCGAACGAGTACCGGCCGGCCGTGGCCAGATCAAGCGCGGTGCTGCGGAGCGCCTGTCCGATCCAGCCGGGCATCCACGAGACGAGCTGGGCGAGGTGGCCAAAGGCGAACGACTTCGAGTGCGGCTTCCATTGCCCTTTGTCGCTCGGCACGCGCTCAAGCAGGCGGCGCGTCGAGGTCATTTCCTGCTCGAATTCGGGCAGGAGCGTCTCAGCGATGCTCATGCGGCCTGGCTCCGATGGATGGCGATGCACGGAAGAGTAATGCTGCCGGGCCCGCAGCACCAAGACCGCCCACGCGGGACGTCGGCACGCAGGGCCCGGACCTCACCGGCCCCGGCGGCGGCCGTGCGGCACCGCGGTCCTAGCTCGCGATCGGCTCCAGGCGCGCCGTGAAGTGCGGGAGCACGGGGGCGCGCGAGACGATCCGGAGGCCCCGGATCGTGTCGCGGCAGGCGAGGAGCTGCGTACAGACGTCCACGACGTGGTCGAGGTGGGCGTCGGTGTAGACGCGCCGGGGGACGGCCAGCCGCACCAGCTCGAGCTCCGGCCAGCTCCACCGCCCCGTCGCCGGGTCCGGCGTGCCGAACATCAGTCCGCCGATCTCGACGCCGCGGATGCCGCCCTCGAGGTACAACGCGCAGGTCAAGGCCTGGGCGGGGAACTGCTCCTGCGGGATGTGCGGGAGGAAGCGGCGCGCGTCGAGGAACACCGCGTGCCCGCCGATCGGCAGCACGATGGGCACGCCGGCGGCGACCAGCCGCTCGCCGAAGCGGCGCACCTGCCCGACCCGGTGCGCGAGGTAGCGCTCGTCGAGCACTTCCTCCAGCCCGATCGCGATCGCCTCGAGGTCGCGACCCGCGAGCCCCCCGTAGGTGGTGAACCCCTCGATCAGGATCAGCATGTTGGAGAGCCCGGTGGCCAGGGCGTCGTCGTTGGTCGCGATGAACCCGCCGATGTTGACCAGCCCGTCCTTCTTGGCGGACATCGTGCACCCGTCGCCGAGGGCGAAGAAGGCGCGCGCGATCTCCTCGATGGACATCGCGGCGCACTCGCGCTCGCGCGTCTTGCAGAAGTACGCGTTCTCCGCGAAACGGCACGCGTCGAAGAAGAGCGGGATGCCGTGGCGCCGGCACCACTCCGAAGTGGCGCGGGCGTTGGCGAGCGAGACCGGCTGCCCGCCCCCCGAGTTGTTGGTGATCGTCAGCATCACCAGGGGGACGCGGTCCCTGCCGACCTCGGCGAGCACGCGGTCGAGCTTGGCGAGGTCCATGTTGCCTTTGAAGGGGTGCTCGCGCGCCGGGTCGTAGGCGTCGCCAATGACGCAGTCCACGGCGACGCCGAGGTTGTGCTCGACGTTCGCGCGCGTCGTGTCGAAGTGGATGTTGTTGGGCACCCGGTCGCCGGGCTTGAGCACCGTGGTGAAGAGGAGGTTCTCCGCCACCCGTCCCTGGTGAGTCGGGATGACGTGGTGGTAGGTCGTGATGCGCCGGACGACGCGCTCGAGGTCGAAGTAATTCCGGCTTCCCGCGTAGGCCTCGTCGCCGAGCATCATCCCCGACCACTGGCGATCGGACATGGCCGAGGTGCCGGAGTCGGTGAGCAGATCGATCGTGACCAGCGCGGCCGGCACGTTGAAGAGGTTGTAGCCGGCGTCGGCCAGCGCCTTCGCGCGCTGCTCGCGCGTGGTGACGGGGATGGGCTCGACGACCTTGATCTTGTACGGTTCCATGGGTCACGCCGCCAGGACGTGGTCGAGCCACATTGCGACGTCGCGGTACACCCGCGCACGCTGCGGCTCGTTGAAGATCTCGTGGAAGGACGCCTCGTACACCGTCACCGTCACGTCGCCGGGCAGGCCCCGTGCGAACGCCTCCGCGGCCGCGCGCGAAACGATGCGGTCGTCGCCGGCCAGCAGGACCAGGAGCGGCACGGCGATCCGGTCCCCCTCCGCCACCACCGCCCGCTGCGCCTGCTGCACCTCGCGGTAGGCGCGCGGCGTCATGACCCGGTGGTAGAGCGGGTCGCTCAGCGCCGCCTGGCCTACCGCGGGGTCGGTGGAGAGGTGCGCGACGTTGAGCCCCGTGGACACCGGCAGCGCGGGCCACAGATCCAGCAGGATCCGCGCCACGGCGCGCTTCCACAGCGGCACCCGCATCGCCTCGGCGAGCCACGGACTCGTGACGATCGCCCCCGCCAGCCCCTCCGGCGCGGTCTCGAGGTAACGGAGCACGACCGTGGCGCCGAAGGAGTGCCCAAGCAGGAGCTGCGGCGCCCGCTCCTCCCCGGCGACCAGCTTGCGCAGGGCCGCGACGTCGGAGACGAACTGCGCGAACCGCGAGACGTGCCCGCGTCTACCCGGCGAGCGCCCGTGCCCGCGCTGGTCGAGCGCCCAGACGCTCACGCCGTGGTCCGCGAACCAGGCGGCGACTTCGGCGTACCGACCGGCGTGGTCGCCCAGGCCGTGAAGCAGGATCAGCGCGCCGCGCGCGCGCCCGGCGGCGGGCGCGCGCCTGAGGGCCAGGCGCGCGCCGTCGGCGGCGGTCCAGTACGCGACGTCACCGAACGTCGGCACGCTGCCCGTCTCCAGCGAGGGCGCGGCGCAAGGCGTCCAGCGCCGCCTGTGCCGCCCGCCGGCGCACCACGTCCCGCTCGCCCGGGAAGACGTAATGGAAGGCACGCACCTTCCCCTGCCAGAGCGCCGCGATCCACACGGTGCCCACGGGCTTCTCCTCCGTGCCGCCATCGGGGCCCGCGATCCCCGTGACGGCCAGCGCCGCCTCGGTTCGCAGGGTCCGGGCGATCCCCGCCGCCATTTCGCGGGCCACCTGCTCGCTCACGGCGCCGTGCGCGGCGAGCGCGTCGGCCGACACGCCCAGCAGATCCAGCTTCACCTCGTTGGCGTACGCCACGACGCCGCCGACGAAGACCCGGGAGCTGCCCGGCACCGCGGTGAGGCGCTGGCCGACGAGGCCGCCGGTGCACGACTCCGCCACCGCGAGCCGGCACTGCCGGCGCTCGAGTTCGGCCAGCACCAGCGCCGCCAGATCGGCGTCGTCCTCTCCATAGCAGTGCGCGCCCGCGAGCGGCCGGACGGCCGCGATCGCCCTGGCCAGCGCGGCGTCCGCGGCGGCCGCCGGCAGCCCCCACGCCGTGAGCCGCAGGTCGGTCCCCTCCGGCGACGGGAGCCAGGCCATCGTCACGTTCGGGCCCACCAGCGGGGCGCTCTCGCCCACGCGGTCGGCGAGCGCCGACTCCGAGATCCCGGTGGTGCGCAGCGTCCGCGACCGGATGACCTCCGGACCGCTCCCGTGCGTCTGTGCGTCCGTGCGCCCGTGCGTCCGTCGTTCCACGAGGCGCGGCAAGACCTCGTGCTCGAGGAGGCCGCGCATCTCGACGGGGACGCCGGGGAGCAGCACCGCGAGCCGCCCGCGCTCGCCCTCGAGCCAGAGTCCCGGGGCCGTGCCCCAGCGGTTCGGGAGCACCGTCGCCCCCTCGGGCACGTCCGCCTGGCGCGCGTTCGACGCCGGCATCGGCCCACGCCCCATAATGCGGAAGCGCTCCTCCAGTGCCTGGAGGAGCTGGGGATCGCGCACCAGCCGGCGGCCGAAGAGCGCGGCCACCGCCTCGCGCGTGACGTCGTCGGCCGTGGGCCCGAGGCCGCCGGTCACGATGACCGTCCCGGTCCGCTCCAGGGCGGCCGCAGCGGCGTCCTTCACCGCCTCGGCGTCGTCGCCGACCGTCGCGCGCCGCACGACCCGCATGCCCGCGTCGGCCAGCACGCGCCCCGCCGTTGCGGCGTTGGTGTCCACGGTGTAGCCGAGCAGCAGCTCGGTGCCGACCGTGAGCAGCTCGACGTCCATGTCAGCGCTTCGCCGACCGGAGCAGCGCGCGGTACTTGTAGAGGTAGACGGCGAAGGAGTAGACAGTGAGGATCAGGGCGAGCGCGAGCGTCACGGCAACGACGGCGCCGTGGAACTTGTCCCACGCGTCGCGAATCCGCCCCGTGAGGCGCGTTGTGACGAGGAAGTCCTTCCAGGCGAACCAGGCGATCGTCGCGCCGATGAAGATGTCCTGGAAGATGACCTTGAGCTTCCCTTCCCGGCCGGCAGCGATGACCACGCCGTGGCGCTTCGCCTGCCAGCGGAACAGCGTCATCAGCAGCTCACGGCCCACCATCAGCACCGCGACCCAGAGCGGCAGGCTCCCCCACCACGGAATGCCGTACAGGACCGTCGGGTGACGGGTCAGCCAATAGATCGGAACGAGGGTGGAGACGAGGAGCAGCTTGTCGGCCGCCGGGTCGAGGAGCTTGCCGAGGTCCGTGACCTGCTTGCGGCTGCGGGCGAGGTAGCCGTCCACGACGTCGCTCACCGCGGCCGCGACGAAGATCACGAACGCGATGACCTTCGGCCAGTAGCCCTGGATGAACGGCAGGAGCGCGATGACGGGCGCGAGACAGATGCGCGCCACGGTGAGGATGTTGGGCAGGGTCCACATGCCCGGTCAGCCCAGCGACTTCAGCACCAGCTTGCTGACGGCCTTGAGCGTTTCGAAGACCCCTTCGCCGGTGATGGCCACCGCCTCGTAGGCAGGCGCGCGCTCGACCCACTCGCCGGTGGGCAGCTGCTGGATGAGGAACTCGCCCTGGAAGACCGGATCGGGCGTGACCTTCTGCCGCTCGGGTGCGCTGATGGGCCACCCGGGGTTCAGCGACGCCTGCAGGTCCTTGATCGGCGAAGCGTTGGGGAGGTCGCGCTTGTTGAACTGGACGACGAACGGGAGCTTGGTCAAATCGTAGCCGTACTCCGCCATGTTGTCGTACAGGTTCTGCATCGACTCGACGTTGGCCTCCATCCGCTCGACCTGGCTGTCGGCGACGAAGACGATGCCGTCCACGCCCTTCAGGATGAGCTTGCGGCTCGCGTTGTAGTACACCTGGCCCGGCACCGTGTAGAGGTGGAACCGGGTCTTGAAGCCGCGGATGGTGCCGAGGTCCACCGGGAGGAAGTCGAAGAACAGCGTGCGCTCCGTCTCGGTGGCGAGCGAGATGAGCTTGCCCCGCGTGTTCGGCTGCACCTTGCCGTAGACGTGCTCGAGGTTGGTCGTCTTGCCGCCCAGCCCCGGACCGTAGTAGACGAGCTTGCAGTTGATCTCGCGCGAGGCGTAGTTGATCATCGACATAGCGCGAGCTCCTCAGTCCCCGAACAGCTTGTCGATCTCATCTTCCGCCTCTTTGGTGCCGAAGCCCTCGACCTTGGGGCTCTCGGTGCCGGCGCGATTGAACATGTCCTCGAACAACTTGGTCAGCTCCTCCACGGTCGTCTTGACCTTCAGCCGCACCAAGCCGAGGGTGGCGCGGCTGTCGAACAGCGCGACGAGGATCACGCGGTGCGCCACGTCCGCGAGGTACATCGATTCCTTCTCGCCCTGATGGAAGAGCGAGGAGAACTCGTGCTCGCCGATCATCTTGGCGAGCTGGTCGTTCGCGCTGAAGTCGGCGGCGGTGAGCGAGGCGAACGCCTGGGGATCGAACTGCGGCGGCTCGCCGACGTTCGCGACCACCTGGCCGGTGCGGTCCACCAGCAGCAGGCTCTTCACGTTGGTCTCGCGGAGCAGCCCGTTCATCTGCTCGGTGATGGCCTTGTGATCCTGCTCGCGGAACGACCAGCTCGACGCACCAGGCATGCGCTTGGGCCTCTACGAGAGTTTGGCTTCCATCCGGCGCACGATCACGTCGGCTCGGCGCCGCAGCGCGGGATGCTCCTCCCAGGCGAGGTAGTCCCGCAGGACCTGGACCGCCTCGACCCCGGGATGCCCGCTCAAATACCCCAGCGCCGCCAGCCGGCGCAAGGGCCGCGGGGAGAAGAGCGCGTTCCGCCAGCGCCCCATGGAGCGCTGAGCGAGCAGCGCGCCGGCGAGAAAGCCCGCGGCGACGGCTGCGGCGAAGAACAGCGGCTTCCTCATTCGCCCCCCGGGAACTTCCGGCGCGCCGAGAACGCCTGGGCGATCGTCTCGCCGTCCGCGTACTCCAGCTCGCCGCCGACCGGGAGGCCGCGGGCGAGGCGGCTCACGGCCACCGCGGGCATGGCCTGCCGCAGCGTGCGCTCCACGTAGTGGGCCGTCGCCTCTCCCTCGACCGACGGGTTGGTCGCCACGATCACCTCGCGCACCGCCGCGCCGTTCGCGAGCCGCGCGAGCAGCGCCGGCAGGTTCAGCGCATCGGGGCCCACGCCGTCCAGCGGCGAGAGCCGCCCGCCCAGCACGTGATAGAGGCCCCGGTACTCCCCCGCCCGCTCGATGGCGGCGACGTCGGACGCCTCCTCCACGACGCAGATCAGGCTCGCATCGCGCCGCGGGTCCGTGCAGATCGCGCATGGATCCGCTTCGGTCAGGTCGCCACAGCGCGAGCACGCGTGCACGCGCTCGCCCAGCGCCGCGACGGCACGGGACAGCCGTGCCGCCTCTTCCCGGGGCTGCTTGAGCAGGAAATAGGTCAGCCGCTGCGCCGTCTTTCGACCGATACCAGGGAGCTTGGCGAACTCGGCGACCAGCTCCTCGATCGCAGACACGGTTACAGCGAGAACGGCAGCGGGAACGGCAGCAGGCTCTGGACCTTCTTCATCTCGTCCTGAGCCACCTCCGCCGCCCGCTTCTGCACCTCGGCGACGGCCGCCACGACGAGGTCCTCGAGCATCTCCACATCGCCGCCGAGCAGGCTGGGATCGATGTGAACTTCGCGGACCTGGCCGCGGCCGTCACCGGTCACCGTGACCATGCCGCCGCCAGCGGAGCCCGTCACGGTCCGCTGCGCCAACTCGCTCTGCATCGCTGCCAGGCGCGCCTGCATCTGCTGCCCGAACTGCAGGAGCGCACGAGGGTCGGTCATCCGGGGAAACCTAGGAGGCGGCCTTTCCGGAGGCAAGCCTATTCGATGAGGTCCAAGTCCAAGCTGTCTATGGCGCTATCGAGGCTCGGGTCCTTCTTCCGGAGGGCCTTCAGCCGCTCCGCCTTGGCCCCCGACGCGGTGAGCCGCGGAGGAGGGGTCGGCGTGCCCTGAGAGGGGGCTGGAGCCTTCCGTTCGCCCCCGGCCGGGCCGGTGGTCGGGCCGGCGGCGACCACCACCGTGACCGGGGTGCCGAGGGCGCGTCCAGCGATCGCCTCGATGACGGTCCGGCTGCGGGTGAGGCCCTCGGACGTGAGGGGGTTGCCGCCCAGGGGCCTGAGCCGGATCACGTTGCCGTCGAGGGAGGCGGGCTCGGAGTCCTCGAGCGCGCTGGCCACCAGCGGCTTCTCGTTCCTGGCGGCGGCCACGACGTCGGGCCAGAGCGCGCGCGCCGCCTCGAGCGTGAGCGGAGCGCCGGGAGCGGGCCGGGGCGCCGGGGGAACCGACACGGCGGCAGCGGGCGGCACGGCCTGGGCCTCGGCCACTCGTGGCGGTGCATCCGGCCTATTCGGCTCTCTCATCACTCGCGTCTGGGAACCACTGCCTAACTCGGCGTCTCGCAACTGTCCCGAGTTCTGCGAACTCCCTCCGATCACTTCGGCGATGGATATGGTGCGGTCCATCAGCGTCCACCGCACCAGCAGCGTCTCGATCGCCAACCTCGGATTGGCTCCGCGCCGAATCGGCTCCTCGGCCTCCTCCAGCGCTCGGAGCATCCGGAGCAGATCGCCCGTCTCGAAGGTGGGGGCGAGTCGGGCCACGTGCGCGGCAAGCGCGGCCGTGAGCCCGTCCGCCCTCCCGCCGAGTCGCGTCGCGAGGAGGGCGCGCACGACGTCGCCCGCGCCCTCGGCGAAGGCCGCGAGGTCCACGCCGGACTCCACCAGCTTCGCCACGAACGGGAAGACGCCTGAGGCGCGGTGCGCGCCCAGGATCTCGAGCAGCTCGGCGTAGACCTCGTCGTCCACGAGGCCCAGGACCTCGCGCACCCTCGCCGCCGTGACCGGCCCCTCGCCGAACGTCGTGGCCTGGTCCACCACCGAGAGCGCGTCGCGCATCCCGCCGTCGGCGACGCGCGCGATGATCTCGATCGCGTCGTCGTCGGCCTGGAGCGACTCCTGCGTGAGCACGTCCCGGATGCGATCGGCGATCGCGCGCGGCCCCACGCGGCGGAAGTCGAAGCGCTGGAGCCGGCTCATCACCGGCGCGGCGGTGTTCGAGATCTTGTTCGGCTCGGTCGTGGCGAAGACGAAGACCACGCCCGGGGGCGGCTCCTCGAGGATCTTGAGGAGCGTGTTCCACGCCTCGCGGGTGAGCATGTGCGCTTCGTCCACGATGTAGACCTTGTGGCGGCCCTCCTGGGACGCGGCGTACATCGCGCGCTCGCGGAGGTCGCGGGCGTCGTCCACGCCGCGGTTGCTGGCGGCATCGATTTCGACGACGTCGAGGCTCGCGGAGCCGCTCCAGATGCGCTGGCACGATGCACAGGTGCCGCACGGCTCGCCCGGCGCGCCGGTGGGCCTGCCGGCGTGGCGGGTCTCGCAGTTCAGCGCCATGGCGAGGATGCGCGCGGCCGTGGTCTTCCCCACTCCGCGTGGCCCGGCGAAGAGGTAGCCGTGGGCGACGCGGTCCTGCTCGACGGCGCCGCGCAGCGCGCGAGCCACGTGCTCCTGCGCGATCAGCTCGGAGAAGAGACGGGGGCGGTATTTCCTGGCGAGCGCTAAGTACATATCACGGATGCCAGACGCCAAGTCGCCCGTTGCCAGAGGTTCCCAGTTGCCAGACGTCACATGTCGGACCAGTCGCACGTACCGACAGTTGGACTGGCCGCTCACGACTGGCGTCTTGGAACCACTGGCAACTTGCCGTCTGGGAACTCCTCTGAGGACCGCCCCTGTACCGACTGCTCACTTGGCTGGAAGGAAGTGCCCCAGGCACCCCGCCGCGACGCGGGACATCACTTAGCGCTGCTGCCTTCGGGGCCCTGACGCGGTTCGTGCGCCCTCGCCCGACGGACCTGGGGCACTTAAGGATAGTTGCCAGTTCCGCAGACGCCAAGTTGCCAGTGGTTACCAGCGGTCAGGTGCCAGAGGGCAGACCAGCCGCAAGTACTGGCAACTGGTCTGGCCTCTCACGTCTTGGGTCTTGGAACCACTGCCTTCATGCCGTCTGGCAACTGTTCCGAACCCTCAATCCCGTGCCTCTGACTACTCCGCCTTGAGCCGGTACCCGACGCCGGATTCGGTGAGCAGATACCTCGGCCGGGACGGGTCCTCCTCGAGCTTGTGGCGCAGCTGGGTCATGTAGACGCGCACGTAGTGCGTCCGCTCCACCGCGTTCGGTCCCCACGCTTCCTTCAGGAGCTGGCGGTGGGTCACGACCTTCCCTGCGTGGCGCACGAGCGTGGCGAGCAGCTTGTACTCGATGGGCGTGACGTGGATCTCGGCGCCCCCGCGGAAGACGAGCCGCGCCGCCAGATCCACCTTGAGGTCTCCGACTTCGAAGACCGGCTCGCCCCCGCCGTCGGGCGCGGCCACGTGACGGAGCGCCACCCGGAGCCGGGCCAGCAGCTCGCCGATGCCGAACGGCTTGGTGAGATAGTCGTCGGCGCCGGCGTCGAGCGCGGCGATCTTGTCCTGCTCGCGGCCGCGCGCCGAGATGACGATGATCGGCGTGCGCGACCACTCGCGCAGCCGCCGCGTCAGATCGATGCCGTCGAGGTCGGGGAGGCCGAGGTCCAGCAGGATGACGTCGGGGTTGCGGCCGGCGGCCTGGCTCAGGCCTTCGCGCGCAGTCACGGCCTCCACCAGGCCGTAGTCGTGGCTCTCCAGGGAGGCCTTGAGGAAGCGCCGCATCTGCGGCTCATCCTCGATCACCAGCACCAGCGGCCCGACGTCGCTCATGGGCTCCCGCCGCAAAAGTGGGCGGAAGCTAACTCTCGGCCGGCTCCCCCGGAACGCCCTCCGGCGGATGGCTGGGTAGCGGGAGCGTGAACCGGAAGACCGCGCCGCCACCGGGACGGTTCTCCGCCCAGATCCGGCCGCCGTGCGCCATCACGATGCCGCGGCAGATGGTGAGGCCGAGCCCGACGCCCCCCGACGCCGCCCCGGTAGCGGGAGGAATGCGGTAGAACTTGTCGAAGACCTTGCCTTCCTCGCCCGGTGGGAGCCCGGGGCCCCGGTCCGCCACGTCCACCTGCACCACGCCGTCGCGCACCGCCGCCGAGATCTCGATCGGCGTCCCGGCGCTGGTGTACTTCGCGGCGTTCTCCAGCAGGTTGACCAGCACCTGCTCGATCAGGAGCCCGTCGACCTCGAGCAGCGGCAGGTCCGCCGGGAGCTTCACCTCCACCGGATGGTCCCTCAGCCGCTCCTCCACCCGGATGAGGGCCACCCCCACGATCTCCTCAAGCGGCTGCCAGTCGCGCTGCACCTCGAGGGCGCCGGTCTCGACGCGGATCATGTCGAGCAGGTTCCCGATGAGGCGATTCATCCGCTGCGACTCGTCGAGGATCGCCTTGAGCAGGTCATGGCGCTGCGCTTCCGAGAGCGCTGCGCCGCCCTCGAGGAGACTGCTGGCCGCGCCCGTGATCGCCCCCAGAGGCGTGCGCATGTCGTGTGAGAGCGAGGACAGGAGGGCCGTGCGCAGGCGCTCGGCCTCCGCCTCCACCTGCTCGCTCTGCGCCTTCTCGGCCAGCATGACCCGCTCGAGCGCGAGGGCCGCCTGCGCGGCGAAGGTCTCGAGCTGGCGCTGCAGCATCGGATCCTGGAGCCGCTTCGGATCCGAGAGCCGCACTCCGGCGACGCCGACCGGGCCGGCGGCGCCGGTCAGCGGCACGTAGAGCGCCTGGGCCGCGGACAGGGTGTCGGTTCCCGCGCCGGCCGCCTGGCCGCGATCGAACACCCACTGCGCGACGCTGCGCTCCTTCTCGTCGATCGGGAAGGCCGGACCGGCCCCCACCGGGATCGCGACGCGCCCCGCCTCGTCCGCCAGCAGGATCTGCACGCGGGCGCCGAACGTGCCTTCGAGGTGGCGGCTCGCCACCGCCGCGACCTCGTTCCGGCCGCGGGTCGCTGCGAGGTCCCGGCTCATCGCGTACAGGGCGGCCGTGCGCCGCTCGCGCTCCCGGGCGGTTTCGGCTTGCGCACGCAGCCGGAGGGTGAGCGCGCTGATGACCATCGCGATGACCAGCATGACGGCGAACGTCAGCAGGTAGCGGACGTCGGATACCGCGAAGGTGTAGTAGGGCGGCACGAAGAAGAAGTCGAACAGCGCGATGCTGAGCAGCGCGGCGGCGATCGACGGCCCTCGCCCGTACCGCGAGGCGACCAGTACCACGCCGAGCAGGTACACCATCGCCACGTCGGTGGTGGACAGCCTGCGGAAGACCAGCGCCGCGAGCACCGTGCACGCCCCGGTGATCAGGGTCGCCCACCCGTACTCGGCCAGGGGCGAACGGCGGCCCGCGGGCGACGGCCGGCGGCCGGGCGCTTCCACGTCGCCCCGGATGGCGTACACGTCCATGTCGCCGCTGCCGCGCACCAGCTGATCCAGCACGGAGCCGAAGATCTTGTCGCGCCAGCGCGGGTGCGTCGGCTTGCCCACGACGATCTTCGTCACGTTGTGGTCCCGCGCGTACGCGAGGATCTCCTCGGCGGTGTTGTGGCCGCTCAGTACCGCGGTCTCGGCTCCCAGCGACTCGGCCAGCTGGAGGTTGGCGGCGAGCGCGTCGCGATCGGCCTGCGAGATGGCCTGCCCCGGGCGCTCGACGTAGACGACGCGCCACTCGCACTTGAGCCCCGTGGCCATGCGCTTCCCGGCCCGTACCAGCCGGGCGCCCTCGGGGTTCGGGCCGATGCTCACCAGCAGCCGCTCGCCCGCGGGCCAGGTGGCGTGGATCCCGGCCTCGCGCATGTAGCCGCGCATCTGGGCGTCCACCCGCTCGGCCGCGCGGCGCAGCGTGAGCTCGCGGAGCGCGATGAGATTGCCCTTCCGGAAGAACCGCTCGACGGCGTGGGCGACCTGCTCCGGCAGGTAGACCTTCCCCTCGCGCAGCCGGGCCAACAGGTCGTCGGCCGAGAGGTCGGCCAGCTCCAGCTCGTCGGCCTGGTCGAACACGGAGTCCGGCAGCGTCTCGCGAACCGTGACACCGGTGATCTGGGCAACCACGTCGTTCAGGCTTTCCAGGTGCTGGACGTTCAAGGTGGAGTAGACGCTGATGCCCGCCCCGAGCAGCTCCTCGACGTCCTGCCAGCGCTTGGCGTGGCGCGAGCCGGGGGCATTGGTGTGGGCCAACTCGTCCACCAGCAGCAGGCCCGGACGCCGCGCGAGCGCGGCGTCGAGATCGAACTCCTGGAGCCGGATGCCGCGGTATTCCACGGCGCGGCGCGGCAGCGTGGGCAGCCCCTCCAGCAGCGCCGCCGTCTCGGGGCGGCCGTGGGTCTCCACCACGCCCACCAGCACGTCCACGCCCTCGCGCGCGCGGGCGCGGGCAGCCTCCAGCATCGCGTAGGTCTTCCCGACGCCGGGGGCCGCGCCGAAGAAGATCTTGAGGCGCCCGCGCGTCGCGCGCCGCTCCTCCTCGCGCACCTGCGCGAGCAGGGCTTCAGGCTCGGGACGGCGGTCGGGCATCTGGATATGCTACGTCCGGACGGCGCGGCGGGCGAGGGTCGCCGGCGCGTCAGCGGCCGTCGTGAGGCGCCTTGGCGACGACCCGGGCACGCCGGACCCGGCGGGGCGGGAGCAGCTCCGCTTCGCCCGCCACCTTCTTCGCCATGAACACGGCGGCGTCCAGCCGATAGAAGCTGCGGGACCGGTAGAAGCGGAGCGCCTGCTCGTTGTTCTCCGCCACCTCGAGGACCAGGTGCGTGCAGCCGCGAACCCGCGCCAGATGCTCGAGCTGCTCGAGGATGAAGCTGCCGATACCGCGCCCCTGGTACGAAGGGTGGACCGCCAGCTCGTCCACAAAGAGCGGGCGCATCTCCCGCTTTTCGAAGTAGGCCTCGTTCATCCAGTTGTCGGCGCCGGCGATCCCGAACGCGCATTCGGCGTAGCCGACGATCTCCGGGCTCTGCCCCCCGACCAGCTCGAACAGGAGCTGCTCGACCGACTCATCCTCGTAGACCTCGAGGAAGTGGCGCTTCAGGCGCGGCCGCTGGTACTCGACGGTCTCACGGTTGACGTCCCGGAAGGTCCGCTTCAGGAACTCCCAGACGCGATTCAAGTCTCTCCGGTGGATCCTCCGGACCCGCAGCTGCAGATCCCCGAGCCGTTTGCCATTCGCCATAGGGCGCCGCCCGGCTGGCACGCTGGCCTCGTCCAGGGCCGCTCGGGTGTGAGCGGGGACCTCACGACGCTGTCTTCCTTCCCAGCGTGACCGAACGGGCAATAAGGTATACCACCCGGGGCGCCGGCCGATACGGAGGCCCCGTCCGCGGCCCCGCGGCACGCGACTCCGTGCACCGGCGCGGCGCGCCCCGCGGCTCACAGTTTCACGAGCACCGCGCAGTTGATCCGGTTCTCGGTCTGGCGCAGGTCGGGGGCCCAGTTGGGCACATTCGATCCCGGGGCGCCCTGGTTGCCGCCCGGGGGCGTGACGCCGCCCGGTCCGGCGAAGTACGGCACGCTCGCGTGGCGATGGTCGAACTCGACGCGGAATGTGACGAAGTCGTCGGGCATGTAGTCGAAGGTCACCGAGGCGTCCCACGCGCTGAACTGGTCCCCCGGATTCTCGGTAAAGTACGGCGTTCCCGA
>DATKLR010000231.1:0-38934 GCA_035542295.1 Gemmatimonadales bacterium
CGCGACGTCGCGCCGGAGCACGTCATCGCGAAGGCACGCGCCCGGTTCCTGCTGATCCACGGCACCGACGACGTCGTGGTCCCGGTGTCCAACGCCCACCGCCTCGCGGCGGCGGGCGATTCGAAGGTGCAGACCTGGATCATCCCGGGCCGCGGCCACTCGGATCCGAACCGGGAGCCGGCGATGGCCGCACAGCAGGAACGCTTCTTCCCGTACCTGACGGGCTACGTGGCGCTCTACCTGGGCAATCTGCCGGAGGCGGAGCGCGACCTCCGGAGCGCGATCGGCATGCGCGGCAACCAGCGCGACCCGTTCATGCTCTGCCTGCTGGCGATGGCGCTCGAGAAGGAAGGCAAGCAGGACGAAGCGAACGCCGCCTACCGGCAGGCGTACGATCTGGCGGCGGCGCACAATCCGCCGGCCGCGTTCGTGCGGCCGTTCGTGCGGAAGAAGCTCAACCTGCCGCTCTGAGCCGGCCGAGCGCCTCACCGAAGAAGGCCGTGAGCCTGGCGGCCATCCCGCTCTCGCGGTGCGGGTCCGAGTGGCCGCGGCCGGGAATGATCCAGGTCTGCACGGCGGCGCCGCCGGCGGCGGCCAGGCGCCGCGCATTGGACACCGGGACCACGACGTCGTCGCTGCCATGGATCAGCAGGAACCTGGCGTGCGCGCTCCCGATCACCCGCTCCGGCGCGACGTCGCGGAACCGGAAGCCGATGCGCCGCTCCACCAGCCGGAACGCCAGCGGGAGGCCGGGCGCGAGGACCCACCAGTGCTTCCCGATCGTCGCGCGGGGGTCGGAGGGATCGGCGAACGCGCCCACCGTGGCCACCGCCGCGATCCTGGGCTCACAGGCCGCCGCGTGGATCGCCGCGGAGCCGCCGACGGAGAGCCCCAGGACGCCCACCTTCGCCGCGCCGCGCTGCCGCACCGCGTAGTCCACCGCCGCGCGGATGTCCTCGGAGAACTTCAGCATCGTCCCGTACCCGTCCTCGTCGGACGAGCCGTGGTGCCGCGCGTCGAAGGTCAGGAGATCGAACCCCTCCGGGTGCAGCATCTCGATCCACGGAAGCATCCGCTCGACGTTCCGGCCCCAGCCGTGGACGAGGACCAGGCACGGCGCGCCGGCCGTGCCCGACGGGATCCACCACCCGTGGAGCGCCTTGCCACCCGCGGTGGGGATGCGGACGGTTTCGAACGCGAGGCCCAAGAAGGACGGGTCGCGGCGGTGCGGCACGCGGGGGTTCCGCCAGCCGCGCCGCACGGCGAGCACGACCCCGACCTGGTACAGCGCTGCAAGCCCCAGGAGCACCAGCAGGATGGTCACGCGACGAACGGAGCGGGCCTCGCGCGGATTGCGCAATCCCCGTCTATTTTCCGGACCACGATGAGGTGTGCATGAGACGACTCGCACTGCTGCTGGTGGCGGCCGCAACCGCCTGCACTCGCGCCGGAGCATCCCGCAGCGACGTCGCGCGCTGGGAGGCGGAGGCCCGCGACGTCACGATCGTCCGGGACGACTGGGGCATCGCACACGTGCACGGGAAGTCCGACGCCGACGCCGTGTTCGGGATGGAGTACGCGCAGGCCGAGGACGACTTCAACCGCGTGGAGATGAACTATCTCAACGCGCTCGGGCGCACGGCGGAGACGCTGGGTGAAGGGGCGATCTGGCGCGACCTCAGGATCCGGCTCCTCGTGGACGACGACAGCCTCAAGGCGCTGTACGCGGCGAGCCCGGCGTGGCTCAAGGCGCTGATGGACGCGTTCGCCGACGGCCTCAACTACTACCTCTACACCCACCCGCAGGTGACGCCGAAGGTCCTCCGGCGCTTCGAGCCGTGGATGGCGCTGGCCTTCAGCGAGGGGAGCATCGGCTGGGACATCGAACGGGTGGATCCGCGCGGCCTCCAGGCCTTCTACGGCGGCGCCGCTCCGGCGCCCGCGCCGCGGCCGGCCGGTGACGGGGACGGCGTCTACCTGGAGCCCACGGGCTCGAACGGCATCGCCATCGCGCCCAGGAACACCAGGGACCACCATGCCCTGCTCTACATCAACCCGCACACCTCCTTCTACTTCCGCTCCGAGCTGCAGATGTCGAGCGACTCGGGGCTCGACGCCTACGGCGCCGTGACGTGGGGCCAGTTCTTCGTCTACCAGGGGTTCAACGCCACCGCCGGCTGGATACACACCTCGACCGGCGCGGACTTCATCGACGAGTTCCTGGAGACGGTCGTGACCAGAGACGGCCGCCCCTGGTACGTCCACGGCCGCGACACGCTGCCGCTGGCTTCGCGCGCGGTCACCCTCCGCTGGCGCACCGACACGGGAATGGCGGCGAGGACGTTCACCGCCTGGTACACGCGCCACGGGCCGATCGTGCGCACCGCGGGCGACAAGTGGATGAGCGTGAGCCTGATGTACGACCCGGTCCACGCGCTGATCCAGTCGTACACGCGGACCAAGGCGAAGGACTACGCCGAGTTCCGCCAGACGATGGAGCTGCACACCAACTCGTCGAACAACACCGTCTTCGCGGACGCCGAAGGCCACATCGCGTACTTCCACGCCAACTGGCTCCCGCGGCGCGACACCGCGTTCGACTGGACGAAGCCGGTGGACGGGAGCGATCCCCGGACCGACTACCGCGGCCTGCTGTCGGTGGACGAGACGCCGCACCTCCTGAACCCGGCGAGCGGCTGGCTCTACAACTCCAACAACTGGCCGTGGTCGGCCGCGGGGCCGTCGAGCCCCAGGCGCGAGGACTTCCCGCGGTGGGTCGAGACGGGCACGGAGGAGTCGCCGCGCGGCTATCACGCGCTCAAGATCCTGCCGGGGCACCGGGACTTCACGCCGGCGTCGCTCACCGCCGCCGCGTTCGACAGCTGGCTGCCATCGTTCGCGCGGATGGTCCCGCCCCTGCTCCGCGCGTACGACGCTCTGGCGCGCGGGGACTCGCTGCGAGCGCGGCTCACGGGTCAGATCGCCGTGCTGAGGAAGTGGGACTTCCGGTGGGACACCAGCTCCGTGGCGACGTCGCTCGCGGTGTTCTGGGGCACCGAGGTCCAGCGGGACGTGTTCCGCGCCGCGCGGCAGGCGGCTCTCTCGCCCGAGACGTACGTGGCCGAGGGCGCCGCGCCGGCAGTGCTGCTCCAGGCGCTCGCCGCCGCGACGGACAGTCTCACGGCCGACTTCGGCACCTGGCACACGCCGTGGGGCGCGATCAACCGCTTCCAGCGGATCAACGACTCCATCGAGCCGCAGTTCGACGACGCGAAGCCCAGCATCCCGGTGGGTTTCGCCTCCTCGCGCTGGGGCTCGCTCGCCTCCTTCGGCGCGCGGCCCTACCCGAACACGAAGAAGTGGTACGGGAGCAGCGGGAACAGCTTCGTGGCAGCCGTGGAGTTCGCCGACAGCGTGCGGGCGATGGCGGTGACGGCCGGCGGCGAGAGCGGCGAAGAAGCGTCGCCGCATTTCAGCGACGAGGCCGTACGCTACGCCACGGGGCACCTCAGGCCGGTGTACTTCTACCCCAATCAGCTCCAGGGCCACACCGAGCGCGTGTACCATCCGGGATCGTGAGCGTGCGCCGCGCCGTCACCGTCGCCGTCCTGCTCGCTGCCGCGGCCGGGACGCTGCGCGCGCAGGAGCGAGCGCAGGGGCCGCTGGCCCGCTCGCTGGCGCCGCTGTTCCAGGGCCGCGCGTGGCGCCACGCGACCTGGGGGGCGCTGGTGGTGAGCCTCACGCGCGGTGACACGCTGCTCAGCTACCGCGCCGACCGCCGGTTCGTCCCCGCCTCCAACGCGAAGCTCTTCACCACCGCCGCCGCCCTCCACTACCTCGGACCCGATTTCCGGTTCATCACGGCGCTGTTCGCCGGCGGGCCCGTGCGGGACGGCACGCTGTACGGCGACCTGGTGCTCTACGGCACCGGCGATCCGACGTTCGGCCTCGACACGGCGGCGCTCGCGCCGTTCGCCGACAGCGTGGTGCTGGCCGGGATCCGGCGCGTGAACGGCGACCTGGTGGGCGACGCGTCGTTTCTCGGCGCGGAGCTGGCGGGACCGGGCTGGGCGCCCGAGAATCTGGACCAGTGGTTCGCCGCGCCGCCCTCCGCGCTGGGCGCCGCCGAGAACCTGGTCGAGATCGTCGTGGAGCCGGGCGACGCGCGGGGCGACGCGGCGACGGTCACGATGGACCCGCCCAACGACTACTTCAGCATCCGGAGCACCGTGACGACGGGGCGGCCGCGCAGCCGCACCCGGATCAACCTGCGCCGCGGCCTGTCACCCACGCTGCTCACGCTCACCGGAACGATCTCGCCGTGGCGCCGCGCCTGGAGGACCTACGCGGTCGTGCAGGAGCCCGCGCAGTTCGCCGCGGGGCTGCTCCGGTCGCTGCTGGCCGCACGCGGGGTCGCGGTGTCCGGTACGGCGCGCGGTGCGACCGACGACGCGGCGGGCCGGGGGCGCCGCCTGCTGGCGGGGGCGCGGGGGGGCGGGGGCGGGGGCGGCGAGGAGGGCGACCCGCTCGCGGGCGCGATCGCGGTGCGCCGCTCCGAGAGCCTGGGCGACCTGGTGGGGATGATCAACCGCCGCAGCCACAACCTCTCGGCCGAGCTGGTGTTCCGGTCCATCGGGCGGAGCGTGGGCGGAGCGGGGACGTTCGCGAGCGGGGCGCGGGCGGTGGCGCAGTTCCTCCGCGACACGGTCGGCATCGTGCCCGGGAGCTTCACGGTGAGCGACGGCTCCGGCCTCTCGATCCTCGACGAGGCCACGCCGCGCGCGCTGGTCCAGCTGCTCGCCTACGAGCGCCGCGCGCCGGAGGCGGAGGTGTTCTGGCGCTCGCTCCCGGTCGCGGGGGACGGGCTGCGGGGGCGGATGGAGGACACGCCGGCGGAGGGACGGCTCAGGGCGAAGACGGGGACGCTGAAGAACGCGTCGGCGCTGGCGGGCTATGTATCGGCGGCGAACGGGGAAGAGCTGGCCTTCTCGATCCTGGTGAACGATGCGTGGCGGATCAATAGAGCCAGGAGAGTGCAGGACGTAATCGGCGCGAGGTTGGCTGAATTCAGCAGGTAGCTCTCAGTCAGCCAGTCCCGGTATTCCATCCCTCCCTTTCGCGAGCCGCACCGCTCTCTCCACAGCCATTTCGGTCGTCTGTCTGGCCATCTGCTCGACCTGCATGGCCGAAGCCTGCCCCGCCCCCGCCGAGCAGGCGAACACGATGTCTCCGTCCAGCGCCGTGCCCGAGGGCACGATGCGGCGCGCCAGCGCGTCCGCACCCGAGCGCGCCACGCCCGCCAGCGCGAGCCGGTCGAGCGCGGCATTGGTGGCCACGACGACCAGCGCCGTGTGATGCGCCGCGCTCAGCGAGCCGCCGGGCTTCCCGCCCGACGCCAGGAACGCCGCCGAATCCGCGAACGAGCCGTCGGCGCGGCGCGCGCCCGCGAGCACCTTGCCCCCGGCGTCACGCACGTCGCCGAAGGCGTTGACCACCGCGATCGCGCCCACCACCACGTCGCCCGCGCGCTCTGACCAGCTCCCCACCCCGCCCTTCATCGCATGCTCGAGGCCGAGCGCCTTTCCGACGGTCGTCCCCGTCCCCGCGCCGACCGAGCCCTCGGCCACCGCCGCCCCGGCAGCGTCGCAGGCCGCCGCGCCCATTTCCGGCGTGGGCCGCGCGTCGAACCTGCCGAGCGGCAGCAGGTCGAATACCACGGCGGCGGGCACGATGGGCACGACACCGGGTCCGAGGCTGAAGCCGCGGCCCCGCCGCTCCATCCACCGCACCACGCCGTCGGCCGCCGCGAGCCCGTATGCCGAGCCGCCGGTCAGGACGATGGCGTCCACGCGGCCGGCGAGCGATTCGGGCCGGCAGGCATCCAGCTCGCGCGAGCCGGTGGCGCGCCCGCGCACGAAGACGGTGCACGGCATCCCCTCGGGCGGCGCGAGCACGACCGTGCACCCGGTCGCGCCCGCCTGGTCGGTCGCGTGTCCGACGAGGATCCCCGGAACGTCCGTGATGGCAGGCGGCATGGTGGCGTGCCAAAGCTGGCCGCCCGCGCGCCGGAGCGTCAAGCGCCGGAAATCTTGCCGGCGAGCGCGCCCCCACCGTAGCTTCGCCGGGTGACCGCGCCCGCGGCAAAGACGCCCATCCTCATCGTCGAGGACGAACTCCCGGTCCGCACCGTGCTCGCCGCGTTCCTCGAGCGGATCGGGCACGAGGTCCGGCAGGCCGGGAACGGCGAGCAGGCTCTGGATCAGCTCGCGGCGCACCGCTTCGCGGCGATGCTCTGCGACATCCGGATGCCGGTGATGACCGGCGTCGAGCTGCTGCCCAAGGCGCTGGCCGCCGATCCCGACCTCGCGATCATCATGCTGACGGGAGTCGGCGAGCCCGCGTCGGCCATCTCCTGCCTCAAGCTCGGCGCCGCCGACTACCTCATCAAGCCGGTGGACCTCGAGGAGCTGCAGCAGTCGCTGCAGCGGGCCCTGCGCCGGCGGGAGCTGGAGATCGAGCGGCGCTCGCTGGAGCAGTGGCTGGCGCGCGAGGTCGCGATCCGCACCGAGGAGCTGGAGGAGCAGTCCCGGCAGCTGGCGCGGCTCTCCCTCAACGTCATCGGGGCGCTGGTCGACGCGCTCGAGGCGAAGGACCCGCTGCTGCGCGGCCACTCCCAGCGCGTCGCCGACCTCAGCGCCCGCATCGCGGTGCACCTGGGCCTGCACGGCGCCGACCTGGAGGCCGTCCGCATCGCGGGCCGGGTGCACGACATCGGGAAGCTGGCGCTGCGCGAGCCGGGTCTGGCGCTGGTCGCGCCGGCCGGCGAGGAAATCGGCGCGAATCCCGGCGAAGTGGACCTGGCGGCCCGCCTCCTGGAGCCCCTGGTCCAGCTCAAGGGCGTCGCGGAGATCGTCCGGTTCCAGCACGAACGGTTCGACGGGAAGGGCGTGCCGGAGGGGCGCCGCGGCGACGAGATCCCCATGGGAGCGCGCATCGTCGCGGCCGCGAGCGTCTACGACGAGCTGGCGATGGGAAGCGGCGACGGCGCCACCCTCGAGCCGGGCGCGGCGATCGCCAACCTGCGGGGTCTGGTGGGACTGAAGCTCGACCCGGCGGTGTTCGCCGCGCTCGAGCAGGAGCTGCTGGCTCCGGCTTAGCCCGCCTGCTTCGGCGCAGGGGGCGGCAGGTTCGCCGGCTCCGCCATCCCGCGCTTGGCGCGGCACGCCTTGCAGTACGTGA
This sequence comes from Gemmatimonadales bacterium, assembly GCA_035542295.1. Lineage (GTDB taxonomy): Bacteria > Gemmatimonadota > Gemmatimonadetes > Gemmatimonadales > JACORV01 > Fen-1245. The sequence goes on from DATKLR010000231.1 coordinate 7,240, forward strand.
TCCCGCGCATGTCGCAGATCTGGCAGATGAAGGTCCCGCAGTCCTGGCAGGGCATGCCCTCGGACGCCCGCTCCTCGTTCCCGCACGACCGGCAGACCATCATGTCGATTTCCACGGTCAGTCCCCTCCCCCTCAGACGTCCAGGGCGAACGCCTTGATCTTGTTGATCAGCGTGGCCCGGGAGATGCCCAGCTCCTCGGCGGCGCGCGTGCGGTTGCCCCCGTGCCGGCGCAGGGTGCGCTCGATGTGCCGGCGCTCCACTTCCTCCAGCGAGACCGTCTGGACGCGGGACAGCGGCTCGCCCGCGCGCCGCCCGAACTCCGACGTCAGGTGCTCGGGCCCCAGCCGCTCGGCCCCGCGCCCCACGATCAGCGCCCGCTCCAGGACGTTCCGCATCTCGCGGATGTTCCCGGGCCACGGGTAGACCAGCAGGCGCTCGAGCGCCTCGGAGGCGATGTCCGAGGGGCTGTCGGGCAGCTCGGCGCGGAGGTCCGTGAACAGGCGTCTCAGCAGGGCGAGCCGGTCCTCCTTCGCGCGCTCGCGCAGCGGCGGCAGGTGGAGCGGGATGACGTTGAGACGGTAATAGAGGTCCTCCCGGAACCGGCCGGTCCGCACCGCCTCGCCGATGTCGTGGTTGGTGGCGGCGATGAGCCGCACGTCGACCTGAAGCTCGCGCGTCCCGCCGAGCCGGCGGAAGGACTTGTCCTCGAGCGCCTTGAGGACCTTGGGCTGCAGCTCCGCGGCGAGCTCGGCGATCTCGTCGAGGAAGAGTGAGCCCCGGTCGGCGACCTCGAAGAGCCCCTGCTTGAGCTCCTTGGCATCGGTGAACGCGCCCTTCTCGTGGCCGAACAGCTCGGAGTCGAGGAAGGTGGCGGAGAGGCCGGCGCAGTTGACGTCCACGAACGGGGCGTCGTGCCGCGGCGAGAGGCGGTGGATCAGCCGGGCGACCCAGCCCTTGCCGGTGCCCGACTCGCCGGTGATCAGGACGGTGGTGCGCTCCGATTCCGCGAGCAGCACGACCTGGCGGGCGAGGTCGCGCATCGCGCCCGAGACCCCGAGGATGTCGTCGCCGTCCGGCGCCTGCCGCGAGACCAGCAGCGCGTTGTGGCGCTTGAGGCGCACCTTGTCGAGGGCCCGCGCCGCTGCGGCCGCGAGCAGCGGCATGTCCACCGGCTTGGCGAGGAAGTTCTCGGCGCCGAGCTGCATGGCGCGGACCGCAGTCTCGATGTCGCCGTGGCCGGTCATCAGGAGCACGGCGGCGTCTTGGCGCCGCAGCTCCTCGAGGACCTGCATGCCGTCGAGGCCGGGGAGCTTGAGGTCGAGGATGACGACCTCGGGCCGGTGCAGCGCGTACGTCTCGATCGCCGCTTCACCGCTGTCCTCCCGCCAGACCTCGTAGCCGAGCCGCTCGAAGTAGTCGCCGACCGTGCGCAGGAGGTCGGCGTCGTCGTCCACGATGAGCACGGAGTCGGACATCGGCGCCTCAGGCCAGGAGCGCCGGCGAGCGGCGCAGCAAGTCGAGCGCGGCGTCCACCTCGGCCGCGCCGAACTGCGACAGGCGGCTGGCCTTGAGCTCGTCGAGCACGGAGGAGGGCTCGCGCCGCTCGCGCCAGGGACGCTTGGCGCACATCGCCGCGATCGCCGCGGCGGTTCCGAGGGCGCGGGCCAGCGGTGGGATGTCGTCGCCCGAGAGCCCGCCGGGATAGCCGTTGCCGTCGAACCGCTCCTGGTGCGCGGCCACGGCCGCGACGATCGCGCGGTCGGCGCCGAGCCGTTCGATCCACCGGGCCCCGAGCGTCGGATGGACCCGAATCAGGTGCTGGGTCGGCCGGTCCATCCCGGTCTCCTGGTGCAGCTCGGACGGAGGCACGGCGAGCATCCCGACGTCGTGCACGCGCGCCGCGACCACCAGCCGTTCGGCGTCGAGCCCGAGCGATCCCCCGATGGCGCCGGCCAGCCGCGCCGTGCGCGAGGAGAAACCGGCGCGGTATGGATCGGCGCGCTCGAAGGCGCTGACCACCTCGCCCAGCACCGCGAGGGTGCTGGCGGCGGGCAGCATGGCCGCGCCGGACATCACCTGGCGCAGCGCGCGCAGCTCCATCGCGACCGCGGCCTCGTGGGCCACGAGCTCGGGGTCGAACGGCTTGAGGACGTAGCCGTCCACGCCCCGCGCCAACGCCTCGACCACCGCCGGGTGCTCCCCCTGCGCCGCCATCACGATCACGGAGGGCGGCTCCGCCAGCTCCTGCGCGCACTGCATCAGGTCGAGCCCCGACTTGCCCGGCATCTGGATGTCGGTGATCAGCAGGTCGCACGGCTCGCCCGTCAGCCGCTCGATCCCCTCGGTGCCTGAGTAGGCGGCCACGCACACGGCGCCGTCCCGCTCCAGCCGCCGCACCACGGCCGCGGCGATGGCGCGCTCGTCGTCCACGACCAGGACGCGGCGGCCGGCCAGCGGATTGCCCATCGGCGCGAAGCTAAGAGGCACCGAACCTCCCGGCCAGGCGGCGCGGCGCGGGGACGTAGACGCTCAAGGCGCGCGGCACGAGCTCGACGGCAAGCGGCGTCGTGCCAAGGGCGTCGCCGTCCGACTGCACCGGCAGCGTGGGCTCGGTGGTCACGCGCACCGTCGCGCCGCGGTAGAAGGTGATGCCGCTGTCGGCCTCGGGCCGGCGCTTGAACATCCGCCAGACCAGGCGCAGCGCGGCGGCATAGGAGGTGGCGTCGAGTACCGCGATATCCAGCGCGCCGTCGTCGGGCTCGATGTGCGCGCCGAGCGGGAGCAGGCCGGGGACGATCTGGCCGCAGTTGGCCACCAGCACCGTCGCCGCGTGGCCCTCGTGCACCACGCCGTCCACCTCCACGCGGCTCGCCGCGCGCACCAGATCGGTCGCGAGCACGCACGCCCGCACCACGTAGGCCGCGATCCCGAAGAGCTGCTTGTGCCGCTGCTCCGTCTGCGCCATCAGGTCGGCCGCGAACCCCGCGGCCGCGTTGACCGCGAAGTAGCGCGCGCCCTCCGGCGTGGTCAGCCGCCCCAGGTCGATCGTGCGCGACGCGCCAGCCAGGATCGTGTCCGCCGCCGAGACGAACGACCGGCTCACCCCGAGGTTCCCCGCCAGCACGTTGCCCGTCCCCCCCGGCAGCAGGCCCAGTGGATACGCCGTGCCGACCAGCCCGCTGGCGACGTCCATCGCCGTGCCGTCGCCCCCGTGCGCGATGACGACGGCGATGCCGTCGGCCACGGCCGCGCGCGCCAGCGCGGCGCCGTCCCCCATCGTCAGCGTCCGCTCGATGTGAACCTCGAGCCCCCCCGCCTCGAGCCGGCGGCGCGCCGCCTTGAGGCCCCACGCCCCGGCGCGGGCGGCCGCCGGATTGGTGACAATCAGCGCGCGCGTCACGGGCCCTCCGACTGCCAGAAGAGGTCGAACCCGATCTGGTAGGGCGCCGGCGGGCGGATGAGGAATCCGATCGACCGGCACTCCTCCACGGTAGGCTCCACGCTCGCCTCCATGCTCCAGCGCCGCGTGAGCCGATACTCGACGCTCGCGCCCAGGGCCTGCGACGTGAGGCCCCGGGTCACCTGGCACAGCCCCGCGTTCAGCGTCAGGAAGGTACGCTCTCCAATCTGGGTGCCCGCCTCGACTCGCGCGCTCCCGAAGATGTCCCCGACCGTGCCGCCGCCCGGCCGGATCGCAATGTAGTCAACCGGAAGTCCGAGGTCCGTCACCAACGTCTGCTCGAGCTCGCCCGACAGCACGCCCGCCAGGCCGGTCAGCGCGCCCTGGAAGATGGCCTGCTCGCTGCTCGAGCCCCCCGCGCCGCCCGACGCGAGGTCGAACGAGGGTCGCCCGAACAACAGATACGAGACGATCTCCGTCTCCGACAGTGGGGGGCGCTGGTCGCTCTCGAGCGACAACTTCGGCACCAGCAGCGTGCCGCCGATCACCGCCCGCACCACGATGTCGTTCCCCTGCACCGCCCGCACCGGGTGCTCCGCCACGATGTCGAGCACCGGGTTGAGGTCGGGGGTGCCGAAGAAGCGCACCGTCCCCTTCGTGACCCGGAACTCCTTGCTGGTGGGCCCCACCGTCAGACGGTAGGTGCCGCGCACGGCTCTCAGCTCCCCGTCGAGCCGGTACCGGCCGGGCTCGCCCTCCACCTCCCGGGCGACGGTGAAATCCCCCGCGAGCTGGATGTTCGCCTCGTGCGACCGCAGCCAGACGTCCGGGCCCATCGAGACGGTGAGCCCGCGGATCCTGAGGCTGTCGAGGAAGACGTTCTTCACGCTCGGGCCGAGCTCCGAGGCGCGGGCCAGGCTCGAGTCCACCACGGCGCGGAACTCCGGATCGTCCAGGTTCACAATGCGCTTCTCGACCAGATCGGCGAAGGCGAGGAAGCCGGCGTCCACCGTCACGCGCCCGCTCAGGGTGGCGCCGACCACCGGCCCGGCGAGATGCACCTCGCCGCTGGCCGTGAGGCCGGCGAAGTCCCGTTGCGTGAAGGCGGAGAAGCCGCTGGCCGTCACCGTCAGGTCGAGGACGGGATGCGTCAGCTCCTCGAACCGGACGTCGCCGGTCACACCGAGCGTGCCCGCCCCGCCCTTGAGGTGCGCCGCCTGCACGGTGAGGCGGTCGCCGCCCAGTGCCATCTGCGCGTCGACGCCGGTGTAGCGGGCGCCGAGGGCGGGGATCGTCGCCGCGCCGCCGCTGATGCGCGCGCTCCCCTCGAGCGACGGCTTGTCCCAGGTGCCGCCCACCTCGACGTCCGCAGTGAGCTGGCCATGCACGTCGCGGACGAGCGCGGTCAGCGCGTCGAGTACCCCGAGATCCACCGAGTCGGCCCGCACGCGGATCCGGAGCGAGTCCGGGAGCTGGCGCTCGGCCACCTGCACGAGGGACAGATCGAGCGGCAGCGTGCCGGAGGCGGTGAGCACCTGCTCGCGTTCGCTCCGCAGGCCGGCGTGGAAGACGAGCCGCTTCACCGCATACTCGGCCGCGGCGTCCACCCGCGGGGCGCGGAAGTCGCCGAACCTGCCGCCCACCACCGCCGCCGTCGCCGTGATCGTCGGATCGGCCGCCGGACCCGCGAGGTGGCCCGTCACGTTCAGCAGGCCGTCCACGCCCGACGTGTCGGCCTCGGCGAGGGCGTACAGGTCCGCGAGCGGCACGCTGTCCGCCACGAGCCGCAGGTCGCCGGGCGCCGCGAGCGGGAAGCGCCCGGCGAGGACCACGCGGCCGCCGCCCTGGCCCCGGAAGTCGAGCGTATCGATGGCCACTGCCTCGCGCGTGACGGCGAGGAGCGGATGACCCGCCAGCGTCCAGACCCGCCCGCGCAGGGCGAGGCTCGCCGCATCGAGGCGGGCGCGAGCGCCGGACGAGTCGGCGCCCAGGAGGGCGTCCAGCTGCACCGACGAGCCGAGGGCGAACGCGCCCGCCGCATGCACCGCGAGGCTGTCCTGCGGACCGGTGGCGGCGAGCGCGACGCCCGAATAGCGCAGCCCGCCCACCCGGAGCGTGTCCGCGCCGGCCCGCAGGGCGAACGCGAGCCCGCGCGCCGTGCGCCGCAGGGCTCCGCCGACGCGGCCGCGCCACACCGCCAGGGTGCCGAGCCGGGCGCTGTCCGCCACCAGATCCCCCTGCACCTCCCAGCGCTCCAGCGAGCCCGTCACCCGCCCGCCGGCGCGCAGCGCGCCGCGCACGACCACCCGCCGCTCCGCGGAGTCGACGCCGGCGAGTCCACGCGCCCAGGCGACCGCGCTCTCCAGCAGCTCGAGGGTGTCGGCCCGAAGCGAGAACGAGACGCCGCCCGCCGCTCGCCCCTCACGGCCCAATGCTCCGGAGGCCGCGAAGTCCAGCGCGGGCTGTTGCGCGTACAGCGTGTCGATCTGCAGCCGCTCGCGCGTCAGCGCGACGCGCCCGCCTGCCCGCTCGAGTTCCACCCCGGCGACGCGGCTGGCGGCGAGCGTGACGCTCAGCGTGCCGGTGGGAGAGGCTGCCGTATCCGCGGTCGGGATCGCGAGATCGGCGCGCCACTCGCCGTAGAGGCGGGTGGCCGGGGCGCCGCCGAAGCGGCCGGCCAGGTCCAGGGAGTCGAGCGAGCCGCCCAACCCGACCTCCACCGCGGAGTCCCGCGCAGCCACGACGCCGCGCACGGTGACGCCGCCGCGCTCGCCCGCCAGTGCCGCGTCGATCGCCAGCGCGGTCACAGGGCCGTTCACCTTCACCGTTCCGGCCACGGATCCCCGGAGCCGGATCGCCGGCCAGGAGCGCCGCAGGTCGTCGAGCGACAGCGAGTCGGCCACCAGGTCCGCCGCGATGCGCACGGTGTCCGCCAGCGTGAGCCGCGCCGTTCCGCGCGTCGAGGACCCGGCGCCGGGGCCGTCGCCGTGCCGGAGCGTGCCGGCGAACGCCGCGTCGCGCCACGGGCCGTCGAGCGTCCCGCCCAGCAGCAGCCGCCCGTGCAGGGTGACCGAGGGCGCGAGCTTCTGGATGGTGGCGAGCGCGACGTCGGCGGAGGTCAGGGAGAAGCGGTGGAATGCCAGCCCAAAGCTCCCGCCGACGGTCACGAAGCCGGAGCCGGCCGCGCGGCTCACCGGGCGGCCGGCGACGCCTTCATCGGCGAGCGCGAGGTCCGTCGTCACGTCGAGGCTCGCCGGCGTGCCCTTCGCGCGGATGCGCCCGCGGACGACGCCGGCCACCGGCGGCCTGCCGAGGAACGGCGTGAGCAGCGCCAGATCGAGCGGCTGCACGTCCACCGCGAGCGTGTCGAACTTTGCGCCACCGTTCCTTCCCACGACGAGGGCCACCGAGCCGCGGACGCGGCTGCGGCCCGAGGAAAGATCCGCGTCCCGGAAGATCCACTGGCTCCCGCCGCCGGCGAGGAGCCGCAGCCGCATGGCCGTGCGGCCGCGGCCCTCCTCTGGAAGCCCCGGCGCGGCCCAGCGGAAGTCGGCGAGGCTCACGCGCGGGAGCTCCGCGGCCACGTCGAGCTTCGCGCGGCCCGGCGCGGCGCCGCGGCCCCACCGCACCGTGCCCTCTGCCCGGCCCGACGTCCCGCGCAGCTCCACGTGCGTGAGGTTGAAGCGCACGCTGTCGCCTGCGACGACGACCCGCCCGGCCGCGTCCTTCAGGCGCACCGCCGGATCGGAGACGGCGACCGAGAAGTGGCGCAGGTCCGCCACCACGCCCGCCGAGTCGGGATGCGACACGCGCACCACGGGCGCGTCGAGCTGAATCGCCGTGAAGCGGCGCTCCGGCGGAGCGTCGCCCGGCACCGGCGCCTCGCGCACGATCACCGTGCCGTCGGTGAGGTGCACGCCGTTGAGCTCGACCAGAGCGCGCTTCCCTCCCGGGAGCCCCGGCTCGAGCAGCCGGAACAGGTGCTCGATGTTGAGATGCCCGTCCGCACCTTCCTCGAGCACCACGGTCGGCCGGTCGAGCTGGACGCCCGACAGCACGTAGCGGCCGCGCGCCAGGCTCGCCAGCGCGTAGGTCACGCGCACGCGGCCCACGCGGATGACCGGGCGGCCGTCCGGCGTGCTCAAGGTGACGTCCCGGAGCTCGGCCGCGTGCCACAGCGAGCCGGAGACCGAGCCGATCGTCACGCGCCCGTCCACCGCCCGGCTCAGCGCACCCAGGGCGATGCGGCGCAGGGCCGCGTGGCCGGGCGCGGTGCCGAGCACCACGGCGACCAGCGCGACCGCGGCGAGGATCAGGCCGCCGACCAGCCCGGCCGCGAGAATCACCGTGCGCCGGAGCACGCTAGTACGCCTCCCCGACGCTGAACTGGAACTGCAGCCGCTTGAAGAACGTCGTCCCGAGCGGCGGGCCCGCGTAGTTGTCCTGCCGCAGGAACAGCTGGCCCGGCGAGGAGGACGTGGGCGGACTCACGATGTAGAGCGGACCCGCCTGACGCGGGTAGCGGTTGTACGCGACGTCCATGCGCAGCGGCCCCAGCGGCGTGCCCACGCGCAGGCCGATGCCGGGCGTGATCCGCAGGCCCGTGGGGATCATCCTGCCCGCCGTCTCGTCCCACAGCTCCCCCGCGTCCACGAACACCGCCAGGCGCAGGCGGCTCCCCCAGATCGGCGACGGAAACCGCAGCTCGAGATTGGCGAGCGTGATGGCGTAGCTCCCGAGCGGCGACGTCCTCAGGCCCGCCGGCACGCTGTCGCCTGCCGCGGGATCCCAGACCATGCTGTCGGCCACGTACACGAGCGGCCCCATCTCGTTGCGGCCGAACCCGCGCACCGAGGCGGGCCCTCCCGCGTAGAAGCGCTCCTCCGGCGGCACATAGCGGATGGAGGAATCGGCCACGAAGGCGAGCCCGGGCCGGATCACGCCGCCCCGGAGCCGGAGCGCCACGACCCAGGAGCGCAGCAACCGCAGGTACCACGTGCCCTCGGCCACGAGCTTGTTGTACGAGATGAGGGGCTCGGAGCCCACCAGCGGCGACGCGTGCGAGCCCTCGAGCAGGAGCACGGAGCCGGAGGTCGGCTCCAGCGGCGAGTTCGCCGTGCTGCGCACCAGCGCCAGCGACAACACCGCCTGACGGTGCGGCTCCGACAGGAGGGTCACCGCCGCGGGCTGGCAGCGGTCGAAGTAGACGCAGTAGACCGCCGTGTCGGCCTTGGTGCTGCCGTAGTCGAGCCGGTAGGTCAGGGTGAGCTGCGAGGCGCGCGAGAGGCCGTACGCCAGCGCGACCGATCCGCCGACGCCGCTGCGCTCGAACGCCTTGTACTCGGAGCGGCGCTCGGCGAAGGCCGTGAAGGTCAGCGTGCTCCTGCGGTTCACGAACGCCGGCTGGGTCACGGTGGCCGACGTCAGGTAGTTGATCCGCTCCGAGAACGGATCGCCGGACAGCGTCGAGCAGATCGAGTTGGCGAGCCCGAGGTCGGTCGGCGCGCCCACGCCCACCTTCGAGAGCTTGCCTGCGAGGTCGAGCCGCCGCCCGCCGCCCAGGAAGTTGGCCGCCGACAGCGTGGCCTGCCAGCGGAGGCAGTCGATCGTGCCGTAACCCACGCCGGCCCGGAGCCGCGACCGCGGCCCCTCGGTCACCCGCACCAGCAGCGGCACCGAGTCCGAGGCGGCAGCGCCGCTGTCCGCCGCCACGCCCACGCTCGCGAAGCTGAAGAGGTCGGTCTGATAGAGGCTGCGCTGCGATTCGTAGATCGCGTCCTGACTGAACCAGTCGCCGCTCCGGACGGCGAGAGACCGGCGGATCGTGGCGGGGCTCACGGCCGACGCGCCCGCGATCGCGATGGCGCCGATCCGCTCCCGCGGCCCCGGCTCGACCATGTACTCCACTTCCGCCAGCCGCGTCTGCCGGTCCAGCGTGTAGTTGCGGTACAGGCTCGCGAACGGATAGCCGAGGTTCTGCACCGCCAGGACGATCGTGTCCGCCGACTCCTCGAACGCGATCCGGTCGAACGGCCTCCCGGTCTGGAGCGGCAGCCGCCGGATCAGGCGCCGGACGTCGAGGATCGAATCGAGGCCCCGGACGCCGACCGAATCCACGACGACCGGCGGCCCCTCCTGGATCAGAAACGTGACTGCGACGCTGGTGAGCGTGCGGGTGACCGCCGTGTCCACTCGCGCATCGAGATAACCGTGCTGGCGGTAAAGAATCTGGAGCCGGATCACGTCGCGCCGGAACTCCAGCTCGTCGAACGTCCGCCGCGTGCCGAGGCCGAGGTGCCTCAGCACCGGCCAGCGATACGCCCACGAGGAGGCACTCGTGACGGTGGCGGCCGACAGGGTCGCCGCATCGAGCGCGCGGTTGCCGCGGAAATCCACGGCGGTGACGGTGCGCTCGCCGGCGCTCTCTTGCGCGCGCAGAACGTGGACGGGAAGCGCGAGCACAGCGACGAGCAGCCATCGTCTCACGCGGTGGGACCGGGAATCGGAGCGGGGCGGCGAGCCGCCGGACGTGCCAAGTGCATCGGTGGGAAACCGGCCCTGGAGAGGGGTGCGCCCCTGCCGCGCATTTTGACCGACGCGGGCGAACTGTCGTATTTTCGTACACCCACCCCATGAAGTCAACCGCTTGAGCAGAAACCACTTGTCGAGCTGGCCCGTCGCGTTGCTGCTGGCGGCCGGCGGCCGCCCGCCGTAGCTTGCGCCCGGTGAGGATCTACACCAAGACGGGCGACCGCGGCGAGACCTCCCTGCTGGGAGGCCACCGCGTGCCCAAGGACGACCGCCGCGTCGCCGCCTACGGTGACGTCGACGAGACGAACGCCGCCCTCGGCGCCGCCCGCGCGGCGCAACCGGCGGAATTCGCCGAAGCGCTGCTGGCCGACATCCAGCGCGACCTGTTCGCCATCGGCGGGGCCCTCGCCACGCTGCGGCCCGCGGCCCTCGGCGCCGCGCGCCGAGCCAAGGTGGCGGTGAGCGCCGCGCGGGTGCGCGCCCTCGAGAAGGCGATCGACGCGGCGGAACAGGGACTCGAGCCGCTCCGGCATTTCGTGCTTCCGGGCGGGACGCCGAAGGCGGCCGCGCTGCACGTCGCGCGCGCGGTCTGCCGACGCGCCGAGCGATCCGTGGTCCGGCTCGCGCGCGAGGAGCGAGTGGCCGGAGAGCGGACCATCCTCGCCTATCTCAACCGCCTCTCCGACCTGCTCTTCGTTCTGGCGAGACGGGCGAACCACGAGGCGGGCCGGCAAGACGTGACGTGGTGACCACGATCCGCGTCGATGCCGCCCCCGCCCCCGCCCCCGCCCCCGGCGGCGGATACGACGTGCTGGTCGGCCGCGGCATTCTGGCCGACCTCCCGCGCCTCCTCGCGGAGCGCTGCCCGGCGCACCTCTACGCGGTCGTCACCGACAGCCGCGTGGCGGAGCTGCACGCCCGGCGGGTCGCCGCCATGCTGGAGCAGGCGGGACTGGCGGCACGCCTCTTCGTCTTTCCGGCCGGCGAATGGAACAAGGTCCGCAGCACCTGGAGCGAGCTGTGCGACCAGCTGCTGGCCGCGCACGTCGGCCGCGACGGCGCGGTCGTCGCGGTGGGTGGCGGCGTCGTGGGCGACCTGGCGGGCTTCGTGGCCGCCACGCTCCACCGCGGCATCCCGGTCGTCCAGGTCCCGACGACCACCCTCGCGATGATCGACGCGTCCGTCGGCGGGAAGACCGGCTTGGACGTGCCGGCGGGGAAGAATCTGGTGGGTGCGTTCCACTCGCCGCGCTTCGTCCTCAGCGACATCGACACGCTGGCCACGCTGCCCCGCAATCAGATCGCGGCCGGCCTCGCGGAGGCGGTCAAGCACGGCATCGTCGCCGACGCCGCGTACGCCGATCGGGTCGCCCGCGCAGCCACTGCCTGTCTGGCCCGGTCGCCCGAGATCCTCGAGCCGATCGTCACCCGCGGCATCGCGATCAAGGCCGAGATCATCGCCGCCGACCCCGCCGAGCGCGGCCTGCGCCAGACCCTGAACTTCGGCCACACCATCGGCCACGCCGTGGAGGCGCGCAGCGGGTACGACCTGCTGCACGGAGAGGCGGTGGCCATCGGCATGGCGACGGAGGCATGGCTCGCCGAGGAACTCGGCATCGCGTGCACAGGAACGCGCCAAGCCGTCCTGGACCTCCTCGCCGCCTTCGACCTGCCCAGCACCGTCCCCGCCGCGCTCGCCAGCGAGCAGCTGCTCGAGACGATGCTGCACGACAAGAAGGTGCGCGCGGGCGCCGTGCGATTCGCGCTCCCCGCCTCCGTCGGCCGAATGGCGCAGAGTGCCGACGGTGCCTGGACGGTGGACGTGGCGCGCGCGTTGATCGTGCGGGCCATCGAGGCCAACCGCTAGCACCAGCTTCGAGCATCCATAGAACCATCATCGCGACATCAAGCCAGTAACTCATTTTGTGACAACATGATACACGATCTGCGCCAGATAGAGATCGGTGTCGGACGATGTTGAAATGTGTACGGTATCTCCAATCGGCGTGGCAGTAACAACTTAGTGATGTGGATAAAATTGTTCGCTTGACACCAATTCCGGGGGTCCTATTATGGGCCCGCCTTTTCGCCTGTTCCGCAGCATCCGCTCGACCGACCACCGTGCAGGGGTCCAGCATGCTGAAGCGTCGGAGCGCCAAGCCCAAGTCGTTCTTCCGGCAGAGCGCGTCGGGGGCATTCGACCAGTATCTGCAGGACATCCAGAAGCTGCCGCTGATCGACGATCCGGCGGAGGAGCGGCGGCTGGCGCGGCTGGCGCAGCGGGGCGATCCCGCGGCGGCCGAGCGGTTGGTGACCGCGAACCTGCGGTTCGTGATCTCCTACGTGAAGAAGTACCAGGGCCACGGGCTCGATCTGTCGGAGCTGGTGGCGATCGGGAACGAGGGGTTGCTGAAGGCGGTGCGGAAGTTCGATCCGGAGCAGGGGGTGAAGTTCATCTCCTACGCGGTGTGGTGGGTGCGCCAGGCGGTGCTGAAGGCGCTGGCGGAGCAGACGCGCAGCGTGCGGATCCCGCTCAACCAGAACGCGCAGCTGATTCGGATGTCGCGCACCGAGATGGTGTTGGCGCAGGAGCTGGGCCGGGATCCGACGGACAACGAGATCGCGCGGGCGTTGGGCGATACGGTGGACAACGTGCGGACGGCGCGGCGGATGACCGCGGCGGAAGTGTCGCTGGACGCGCCGGTGGACCGTACGGACCGGGACGCGGCGACGCTGGGCGAGCGGTTCGCGGGGGTCGAGGGCGGGGAGATCGAGGAGACGACCGACTCCAAGCTGATGCGCGGCTTCATCGACCGGGTATTCCGGAAGTACCTGACGCCGCGCGAGCGGAAGATCCTCTACCTCTACTACGGCCTGGAGCAGGGCTCCGAAGCGATGACGCTCGAGAAGATCGGCGCCCTGATGGGCGTGACGCGCGAGCGGATCCGGCAGATTCGCGAGCGCGCCTTCGAGAAGCTGCGCGAGTGTCCGGACGGGCAGGCGCTGATGCGGTTCTGGAGGGCGGCGTGAAAGACAGGGGATAGGGGTCAGGGTGTAGGGGTTCACGAGGGGTCAGCCGCGTCGGGGCTGACCCCTTCTGCATTGTTCGCTGCGGCCACTACTGCCCACTGACGACCTCCGGCTAGTATTCTCCATTGCCATGGCCGATACCGAGCTGCTCGATGAGCTGACCCGCATCGTTGGCGGCCGCTTCGTGCGCACCGCACGCGCGGAGCTGGCGACCTTCGCCTCGGACGGCCTCCCCACCTACCGGCGCACGCCCGGCGCGGTGGTGCTGCCGGGCACGGCGAGCGAGGTCGCGGCGGTGCTGTCGCTCCTGCAGAGGCGCGGAGTGCCGTTCGTCGCGCGCGGCGCGGGGACCGGTCTGTCGGGGGGCGCGCTGGGCGAGGCACCCGCCGTGCTCGTGACGCTGACGCGCCTGGCGCGCATCCTCGCGGTCGACGCCGCCAACCGGCGCGCCGTGGTGGAGCCCGGCGTGGTGAACGAATCGCTGAGCCGCGCGGCGGCGCCGTTCGGCCTGATGTACGCGCCCGATCCCTCGAGCCAGACCGCGTGCACGATCGGCGGCAACGTCGCCGAGAACGCCGGCGGGCCGCACTGCCTGAAGTACGGCGTCACGTCCAACCACGTCCTCGCGCTCGAGGTCGTGCTCCCGTCGGGCGTGCCGGTCCGGCTGGGGAGTGCGTCGGGCGAGCCGTGGGGACCGGACCTGGTCGGCGTGTTCGTCGGCAGCGAGGGGATGTTCGGCATCGCGACCGAGATCACGGTCCGGCTGGTCCCCGTGCCCGCCGAGATTCACACGATGCTCGCCGACTACACCAGCCTGCGGCAGGCGGGCGAGGCGGTTTCGCGGATCATCGCCGCGGGCGTCGTGCCAGCCGCGCTCGAGATGATGGACAACAGCGCGATCCGGATGGTGGAATCCAGCGTGTACGCAGCGGGCTACCCCGCCGATGCGGCGGCCGTGCTGCTGGTGGAGCTGGACGGCCGCCCGGCCGCGGTGGCGGGCGACGCGGCGCTGGTGCGGTCGATCCTGGAGGACTCGGGCGCGCGGACCGTGCGGATTGCGCGCACGGCGGCCGAGCGCGCGAAGCTGTGGCAGGGCCGGAAGAAGGCGTTCGGCGCGATGGGCCGCGTGAGCGCGGACCTGGTGGTGCAGGACGCGGTGGTGCCGCGAACGGCGCTGCCCGACGTGCTCGAGGAGATCGCGTCGATCGGCGAGCGGTACCGTCTGCGCGTGACCAACCTCTTCCACGCCGGCGACGGGAACCTGCATCCCAACCTGTCGTTCGACGCGTCCGACCCGGATCAGGTGGAGCGCGTGCACGCCGCGAGCGCCGAGATCATGCGCGCCTGCGTCGGCGCCGGCGGCACGATCACCGGCGAGCACGGGGTGGGGCTCGACAAGCTGGCCTACATGCCGCTGGTGTTCGGGCCCGACGAGCTGGGCCTGATGGCATCCGTGCGCCGCGTGTTCGATCCCGACGCTCGCGCCAATCCCGGCAAGGTGGTCCCGACCGCGGAGTGCCGCGAGTGGCGGCCGTGGAGCGCGTCGTGAGCGGCGCCGTCCCGACGCGCTGGCTGGCCCAGATGGACGGGCAGCTCGCCGACGCCGAGCGGCGGCTTGCGGCGGCGGAGAAGCACCTGGCTGCCGGCGCCGGAGGCTCCGCTATCGAGGAGGCGTATCCGGGTGTCATGGCGGCGGCGATGGTGCGCGTCTGGCTGCGCGACGAGGCGTGGCGCACGCAGCGCTCGCTGCAGGACCTGAGCCGGATGATGCGCGACGAGCTGCCGAGCGGCTTCGCGACGCTGTTCGACATGAAGGGGGACCGCCGCAGCTTCGCGGGATGGCGCGCCGAGGACGCCCGGCCGCTGATCAAGGAAGCCCGCGCCTTCACGGCGAGCGTCCGCGCGGAGGTGGAGGCGTGCCGCAAGCCCTCACCGCCCTAGCCGCCCCCGCGGACCTGGCCGGCCTCACCGCGGCGGTGCGCGCCGCAGCGGAGCGCGGCGCCGCCCTCCGAGTGCGCGGCGCGGGGTGCTGGTGGCCCGACGCCGCGGACGCCGACGTTCTCTCGACCAGCCGACTCGACAGCGTGTCGGACTTCAACCCCGCCGATCTCGTCGTCACCGTGGGCGCGGGCGCGACCCTCGCAACGCTCGCGGCCACGCTCGCCGCCCGCGGCGTCTTCCTCGCGCTCGATCCACCGGGCCCGCCGTCGCGCACCGTGGGCAGCGTGCTGGCCACGGGCGGCTCGGGCCCGCTCGCGGCGCACTACGGCACGGCCCGGGACCAGGTCCTGGGGTTGGCTGTGGTCGCCGGGAACGGGACCGTGATCCGGCTCGGCGGGCGGGTGGTCAAGAACGTCGCGGGGTTCGACCTCGCCAAGCTGGTGATCGGCGGGCACGGCGCCTTCGGCGTGATCGCGGAGGCCCACCTCCGGCTGCGAGCCCTGCCTGCCGCGGACCGCACCATGGGGTGGACGGGGAGCGCGGACTGGGCGGCGCGCGCCGCCGCCCGGGTCCTCGCCTCCGGAGCGACGCCCGCCGCGCTCGAGATCACCAGCCCCGAGCTGTCTGCGGCGCTCGGCGGAAGCGATGCGTGGACGCTGGCCGCGCGCTCCCTGGGCGGGCCGGCCGCGGTGGACGAGGAGTTGGCGCTCATCGCGCGCGCGGCAGGGGGGGCGCGCAGCACGCTCGGAGCGGAAGGCGACGCGCCATGGCTCGAGTGGCGCCGCGTGGTGGGCGGCTGGCCCGCCCTGCTGCGGATCGGCGCCGATCCCGCGTCCTGGCCGGAGGCCGTGGCCCTGGCGCGCCGGCATCTGGGACCGACGCTGGGCGCGAGCGTCACCGTGCCGCGCGGCACGGTGCGCATCGGCGTGGAGCGCTGCGATGCCGCCGCGGTGCGCGCCCTCCGCACCGCGGCCGCGGCGCGGGGCTGGCCCGTCACGCTCGAGCGCGCCGACGCCGCGACGCGCTCGGCGGCCGGGATCTGGGGCGCGCTCCCCCGCGGCGCCGAACGCCTGGCACGGGAGCTCCGCGCTCTGTTCGACCCGAACGGGGCGCTGACGGCGCCCCTCTTCGCGTGACCGCGCGGCAGGTGCCGAACCCGCAGCGGAAGCCTGCCGCCGCCCCCCTGGGCGCCGCTCCAACCGACGCGGCCACCGCGCGGCCGATGCCGGAAGATCCGCCCGAGCTTCCCGCCGCGCGCAGGGGCGCCGGCACGGCCGACACTGCCACCGCGCACGCCTGGGCCGGCCTCGAGCCCTGCGTTCACTGCGGGTTCTGCCTCCCGGCCTGCCCCACGTACGAGGTCACCGCCGACGAGGCCGATTCGCCGCGCGGCCGGATCGTGCTGATGCGCGCCGTGGCCCGCGGCGAGATGCCGGCCGACGACGCGATCCTGGACGAGCACCTCGACCGCTGCCTGGGATGCCGTGCGTGCGAAGGGGTCTGCCCCTCAGGCGTCGTGTACGGGCCGGCGCTGGAGACGACGCGGGCCCTCATCGCCGGTGCGCGCGGCCAGCCGCCGGCGCTGACGGCGGGCCTCTGGGTGCTGGCGAGGCCCGCACGCCAGCGCTTCCTGTGGCTCGTGGCTCGCGCGGCCCGTGCCACCGGCATTCCGCGGCAGCTGGTGCGCGGTGCCGGGACGGCGAGTCCGGCGCCGGTCCTGGCGCTCGCCATGCTCGCGGCGACCCGGCCGCGCAGTGGAGGGAACGGCGCCGACGGCCTGCGTCCTCCCTCGCCGACGGCGACAGTTGCACTGCTCCGCGGCTGCGTCATGGACGGCCTGTTCGGCCACGTGCACGACGCCACGATCCGCGCCCTCGCGATGAACGGCATCGCGGTCCGCGAGGTGCCCGGCCAGGTCTGCTGCGGCGCCCTCGCGGCGCACGCCGGCGACACGGCGGCGGCCCGCGAGGCCGCGCGCCGGAATGTCCGCGCTTTCGACGCGGCGGCCCCCGGCCTTCCGGTCGTCACCAACAGCGCCGGCTGCGGCGCGGCGCTCAAGGCGTACGGCGAATGGCTGGCCGGCGATCCGCTCGCCGGGCGCGCCCGGGCCTTCGCCGCGCGGGTCCGCGACATCAGCGAGGTGCTGGCCGAGTGCGGGCCGCGGCGCGCTGGTCCGCTCCCCATCAAGGTCGCCTACGATGCGCCGTGCCACCTGCTCCACGCCCAGCACGTCGCGGAAGCTCCGCTCGTCCTCCTCTCGGCCATCCCGGAGCTCGAGCTGGTCCCGCTCGACGGCAGCGACCGGTGCTGCGGCAGCGCGGGCATCTATTCGCTCCTCCATCCGGACCTGTCGCTGGAGGTGCTCGGCAGGAAGCTCGACGCCATCGCGGCCGCCGCGCCCGACGTCGTCGCGACCGGCAACCCGGGATGCCTGATGCAGATCGGCGCGGGGGCGCTGCTCGCCGGGCTCGACGTGGCCGTGCGGCATCCGGTCGAGCTGCTCGACCTGGCGTACCGGCAATGAGCGGCCGCGTCCACCGGCGACGCGCGCCACTGGGAGCCCCACGGTGACGGACCTTCTCCTGCTCGACTACAACGGCGTGATCGCGGACGACGAGCCGCTCCACTTCGCCGCCCTGCGCGACGTGCTCGCCATCGAGCGCATCGCGCTCGACCGCGCCACCTACGACGCTGCGTACCTCGGCCTCGACGACCGCGCCTGCGTCCGCATGGCATTCGAGCGGGCAGGGCGGCCGCTCGAGGCCGCGGCGCTGAAGCGCCTCGCGATCCGGAAGGCGGACTGGTACGCGGAGTCCATCCGCGCGGGGCTGCCGCTGGTCGGCGGCGTGCGCGAGTTCGTGCGCGGCGCGGCCGCGGCCGGCGCGCTCGTCGGCGTGGTGAGCGGGGCGCTGCGACGAGAGATCGCGGCGGGCCTGGCGCGTGCCGGCATCAGCGACGTGGTCGGCGCGGTGGTGGCCGCGGAAGATGTCGCGGACGGCAAGCCCGATCCCGCCGGCTACCGGCTCGCGATCGCGCGCCTCGCGGGCGAGACCTCGCCCCACGTGCGCGCCGTCTCCGTGGAGGACTCCATGCCGGGGCTCGCGGCGGCGCGTGCCGCGGGGGCCGGCTGCGTTCTCCTCGCCACGTCGTACCCCGCGGATCGCCTGACGGGCGCCGACGCCGTCTGGGACGGCTTCGCGGGACATACGCCGGAAGAGCTCCACCCGCTGCTCCGGGAGGTGCGCGCGTGACCGCACCTCACGTGAGCCCGCCGCCCGGCGCCCCGGAGCCGATGGTCGAGCGCGGCGTCGTGAGCCGCGCCGAGCGGGAGGTCCTGGCCGCCCGTGCGGGGGTGATCGTTCGCGACGGACTGGCCCGCTTCCGGCTCACCGGCGGCGGGAGGGTAGCCTGTCTCCAGGGCCTCGTCACCTGCGACGTGGAGAAGCCGGGCGACGACAGCCATCTGTTCGGCGCGCTGCTCAATGCCAAGGGCATGATCGTCTCCCCGCTGTGGATCCTGCGCCTCCCGGACGGGCTGATCGTGGAGGCGCCGGAGGCCGCGGGAAGCGCCGTCGCGGAGATCCTCGAGCGCTCGCTCCCGCCACGTCTCTGCCGCTCCGAGGCGGTGAGCGCGGAGACGACGTCGGTCGGTCTCTACGGCGCGACGGCCGGACGGGTGCTGGCGGCAGCGACGCGGATGGCAGAGCCTCCGGCAGCCGGCCGCGCGGTCCGCGTCGCTCAGGCCGGCGCGCAGCTGGTCGTGGCCCGGGTCGTCTCGCGCGGGCTCGATGGCTTCGAGTGCCTGGTCTCCGCCGCGGATGCCCCCGCGCTCGCCGCCGCCTTCGCGGCCGCGGGGGCGGCGCCCATCTCCCCCGCCCTGCTCGAGGAACGGAGAATCCTCGCCGGCTTCCCGCGCCTCGGCGCGGAGATCGACGACCACACGCTGCCGCAGGAAGTCCGCCTCGACGAGCTCGGCGCGGTGTCGTACACGAAGGGCTGCTACCTCGGCCAGGAGACCGTGGCGCGCGTGCACTTCCGCGGCCACGCCAACCGGCATCTGCGGGGGGTCGCGCTCGAGCGCGTTCCGGGCCCGCTGCCGCTGGAGCTGGCGGACGGCGGACGCCGGATCGGCCGGCTCACCAGCGCGTGCTGGTGGGAGGCGGGCGGCTGCTACGCCGGACTCGCCGTCATGCGGCGCGACGCCGCGCCCGGCGCTCCGGTGCAGCTCGCGGACGGTCCGATCGGATCGGTGCGCGAGCTGCCGTGGGAGCCGGCGACCGGCGGTCCCATCGGATGAAGGTCTTCGTCACCGGCGGGACGGGCCTGGTGGGCCGGCACGTGATCGCGGCGCTGCGCGACCGCGGCGACGGAGTTCGCGCCCTCGCCCGCAGCGAGGCCGCGGCCGCCGCCCTGACCTCGCAGGGCGCCGAGCCGGTCCCGGGCGACCTCGGCGACGATCGCGGCCTCGGCGCAGCGATCGCCGGCAGCGACGCCGTGGTCCACGCCGCGGCGATCCTCCTCGCAGGCGCGAAGTGGGAGGCGTGGCACGCGGCGAACGTCGTCGGGACAGAGACGGTGGCGCGCCTGGCGGCACGCGCCGGCGCGCGGCTGGTCTACCTGTCGTCGGTGGCGGTGTACGGCCGGCGGATGACGTACGACGGCGGCCCGGGGAGCGTCGACGAGGAGTTCGGGCTGGACCGCCCGTCCTACAGCGGCGATTTGTACGCGCGCTCCAAGCGCGAGGCGGAGTTGGCGCTGTGGCGGGTCGCCGACGAGACGGGGCTCAAGGCCGTGGCCCTGCGGCCGTGCGTGATCTACGGCGAGGGGGACCGCAACTTCTCACCGCGCCTGGCGCGGCTCGTCCGGCGCGGCCTCGCGCCGCTGATCGGCCCCGGCGACAACCCGCTCAGCGTCGTGTACGCCGGCAACGTCGCCGCGGCCGTGCTCGCCGCCCTCGACCGCGTGGACGTCGTCGGCCCTTTCAACGTGGCCAATGACGGCGCGGTGACGCAGCGCCAGTTCCTCGAACGGTTCGCCGCCGGCCTCGGCGTCCCCGCCCGCTGGATCCCGGTCCCCCACGCGCTCGCGTGGACCGGAGCGAGGCTGTGGGACGCCACCGTCGGCGCGCTGGCCGGCTGGACCGGCCTGCTGTCGGCCCGCGCCTCCGTGCAATTCCTCGCCAGCGCCAATCCCTACACGTCCGCGCGCGCCGAGCGCGTGCTCGGCTGGCGACCCGTCGTCCCGGCGCCCGACGCCGCGGAGCGCACCGGCCGGTCCTTCCGCACGCCCTGACGACCCCAAAAACACGAAGACCCGGAGCAGGCTCCGGGTCCTCGCGTGTCGAAGAAGACTGGGCTTACATCCCCTTCTTCTTCGCCGGCGCCGCAGCCTTCTTCGCGGGCGCAGGCGCTTCGGCCTTCTTCATGGTGTCCGTCGCCGGAGCCATCTTCATCGTGTCGGCCGTGGCCGGAGCCGGCGCGGCTGCCGGGGTCTGCGCCGGCGGTGGGGGCGCCTCTTCCTTCTTCGCGCAGGCCATAAGACCGAGGACCGCAACTGCCAGGAACACGCGCTTCATCGAATCTCCTTTTAAGCTTGGATTTTCCAGCGGATCACGCATCGAGGTCCGTACGCCGCTGCCGCCGGCCCCAACCGGCGCCTAAGCTACCCAAACCCCGCGCCGTGTCAAGGTTTAGCCGCGGCCGGCGTGGCGCGACGGTGCTGCGCCACAGCGTGCCCGCCCTGCTCCCCCTCGCCATAACAACTCCTTGGACGGCAACGGCTTGGATGCAGCGCCCGGCCACGCTACCAGTGCAGGGAGAAATCCACCCACGGCAGGAACGCGCCACCGAGCCCCTTCGCGCCGAGGAGAAACAGCAGGCCGAAGTCCCACGACACGTGATCGCCGATGAGGCGGAGGCCGCCGACGGCCGGCACGACGTCCGTGCCGGGGATGCTCCATCCTTCGGCGAGCAGTTTGACGCGGGGTGAGACGCGCGACTCGCCGCCCACGACGACCAGCGGCCGCCGCCCCCACCCGCCGGATGCGAAGGGGAACCCCACCAGCGCCGTCGCGGACCTGGTGGCGTCGCCGACCGTCGTCACGCCGTACGCGATCCCCGCGTATCCCGACGTCGGAACGAACCCCACCACGCGGAGGTACAGCAGGCCAGCGGCCAGGTTGAAGTCCGTCGACTGCACCGCCGTGTACTTCGGCGCGACGTAGAAGATCTGGTCGGGGCTGAACGGGATCAGCGACATCCCGCCCGTCAGCGCCAGGCGGTCGGTGACGCCGTAGCTCGCGACGGGGAAGAAGACGAGGTAGTCGACCGCAGCGAACTTGCCCTTCGGCAGCGCCCGCGCGGTGTGCGTGAGGAACAGACGCGAGTCGTTCGGGTCCCGCCGGGCGAGCCCGGACGCCGGCTCGGCGACATCGCGCCACAGGGCCAGGGATGTCAGGGGCACGCTGACCCGCACGCCGGCCGCCGTGACCAGCGTCAGCGACGCGGTGTCCGCGGCGACGATGCGGCCCCGCAGGGTAGTGCTGTCGGTGAGCCGCAGCTCGACGACGCGGGCGGCATCAACCGGCGGCAGGCGGGGCTGCTGTGCTTCCGCGGTACCGGCGGCGACCGCCAGAAGCCACGCGACGACTACGTGGGTGCGAAGCGCCATCGCAAGCCCTCCGGACCAGGGGCCGTCACACAGTGCGAAGGATGATGCGGGGGCGTCAAGCGCGCGTCATGCCGTTCCCGACCGTCATGCTCCTGTTTGCGCGCGGGCTTGAACCGCCGCCGGCGGGGTATGAATATCCGACCATGACCAAGCCGCAGACGCTGGGCGACCTCTCGAACTCCGAGTGGGGCGCGAGCGACCGCCGGACCCGCACCGTCAAGGACGAGATGCGGGTCAACCTGCTGTGCCGGCTCGAGGCCGATCAGCCGATCTTCCCGGGCATCGTCGGCTACGACGACACGGTGCTGCCCCAGCTCGTCAACGCCGTGCTGTCGCGCCACAACTTCATCCTGCTGGGGCTGCGGGGGCAGGCGAAGTCGCGGATCGTGCGCGGGCTGATGTTGCTGCTCGACGAGGAGATGCCGATCATCGCGGGGAGCGAAGTGAACGACAACCCGTTCGCGCCGATCTCCAAGTTCGGGCGGCTGCAGGTCGAGGAGCACGGCGACCGGACGCCGATCGCCTGGGTGCCGCGGGGCCAGCGCTACGTCGAGAAGCTGGCGACGCCCGACGTGACGATCGCCGACATCATCGGCGACGTGGACCCGATCAAGGCCGCGCGGGGGGGCCATCTGCTCTCGGACGAGCTGACGATCCACTACGGGCTGCTGCCCCGCGCCAACCGGGGCATCTTCGCGATCAACGAGCTGCCCGATCTGGCCGCCAAGATCCAGGTGGGGCTGTTCAACATCATGCAGGAGGGGGACGTTCAGATCAAAGGCTATCCGATCCGGCTCCCCCTGGACGTGAGCCTGGTGTTCACGGCGAACCCGGAGGACTACACGGCGCGGGGCAAGATCATCACGCCGCTCAAGGACCGGATCGGCTCGGAGATCGCGACCCACTATCCACGGACCATCGAGCTGGGGATGTCCATCACGGGGCAGGAGGCGTGGGTGGGGCGCGGCGGCCGCCCGGTGACCGTGCCCGACTTCATCGCGGAGATCGTGGAGCGCATCGCGTTCGAGGCGCGGGGCGACAAGCGGGTGGACAAGCGGTCGGGCGTAAGCCAGCGTCTGCCGATCTCGGTGCTCGAGAACGTGGTGTCGAACGCGGAACGCCGCGCGACGGTGAACCGGGAGAAGACCGTGGTTCCGCGCGTGTCGGACGTGTACGCGGCCATCCCGGCGATCACGGGCAAGCTCGAGCTGGAGTACGAGGGCGAGCTGCAGGGGGCCGACGCGATCGCGCGCGAGCTGATCCGCCGCGCGGCGGGCGCCACGTTCGGCGACCGGGCGGGCGGCGCGAACGTGGACGACATCGTGCATTGGTTCGACGAGGGCGGGGCGCTCAAGCTGTCGCACGACGAGCGCTCCGACGCGCTGCTCAAGGGCCTCGGCGTGGTGCCGGGGCTGCTGGAGCTGGTGGACACGGTGGGGCTGGCGCCGCGCAAGGAGCCGGCCGTCGTCGTCTCGGCGTGCGAGCTGGTGCTGGAGGGGCTGGCGGCGGAGCGGCGCATCGCGCGCAGCGAGGAGGCCGGCTACACCAGGATCCGCTCCGACCGGCAGGGGCCTCCGTTCCCCAAGACCGGACCCGGCAGCCCGTTCGCCTGAGCGCCGGCGCGCCATCCTGTCGGGGGAGCGCGGCGGCCCGTATAATCGAGCTGGCCTCCAATGGGAGTGACCCGTGGGCGAGCTCGTACTCGGTCTCGTATTCCTCGTCGTTTCGTTCCTCGTCACCACCGCCTCCGCCGCCACCAAGGGCCAGGGCACGCGCCCGGTCTCCGGCATCCTGCGCGCCGTCTCGATCGCGTTCCTGGTCGTGGGCGGCGTCCTGGTCATCAGCTCGGCCTTCGTCGTGATCCAGCCCGGACAGGTCGGCGTGCGCCATGCTTTCGGCTACGTGGACCCCAAGCCGTACCTGCCCGGCATCCGGTTCATCACACCCTGGTCCTCGGTCGAGCGGTTCTCCACGCGCGAGGAGCAGTTCCCCGAGGTCGGCGGCGAAGAGCGCGAGACGATGGACGCGCTCTCCAGCGAGCAGATGGCGATGAAGGTGGACGCGGGGCTGCGCTGGCAGATCGATCCGCAGGCGGCGCCGCGGCTCTTCACCGAGATCGGCGGCGAGGAGCAGATCCACAGCGCGGTGCGCAACGCGATCCGCAAGGGCGTGCGCGACGGGTTGGTGCAGTACTCCATCAACGACATCAGCAAGCGCACGCTGATCGCGCAGACGATGGAGGCGCAGGTGGATTCGGCGCTGGTCACGCGGCCCCGCGCCGGCGGCCCGCCGTTCCGGATCGCGCTCGTGACCGTGTTCTTCCTGCGCAATCTCCAGCCGCCCGACCAGGTGGTGCAGGCGATCAACAACAAGATCGCGCAGGAGCAGCAGATCGAGACGGAGCGGCACCGGGTGGAGGTCGCGCGCCTGCAGTCCGAGCAGCAGCGGCTCCTCAACCAGACGCTGACCGCCGAGCAGCTCACGAAGCAGTACCTCGAGGTGCTGCACGACATGAAGAACTCGAACAACCTGGTGATCCTGGTGCCGACCACGGGCGGGGTGCCGATCCTCGACATCAACGCGCTGCGGAACAGCCTGCGCGGGCACTGAGTCCCCGTGGCGGTCATCACCATCACCCGGCAGTACGGCGCCGGCGGCTCGCTGGTCGCGCGGCTCCTGGCCGAGCGCCTCGGGTGGACCGTGATCGACAACGAGTTCGTGGGCGAGGTCGCCCAGCGCGCCGGCCTGCCGCCCGAGGAGATCGCCGCGCGCGAGGAGCGGGCCCCGTCGCTCCTCGAGCGGCTCGCGGCCGCGCTCGCCCTCTCGGCCCCCGAGATGTTCGCGCCGGCCGCAGCCGCGGAGAGCGGGGAGGCCGACGAGGAGCGGTTGATCCGCATCACCGAGCGCGTCATCGAGGAGGCGGCGGCGCACGGGCGGGTGGTGCTGGTCGGCCGCGGCGCGGCCTCGTACCTCGGCACCGCGGACGAGGGCGCCCATGCGCTCCACGTCTACGTGGTGGCGCCGCGCGCCGTGCGCGTGAAGACGGTGATGGGACGCCTGTCGGTGGACGAGGCCGAAGCGGCCAGGACGGTGCACGAGGTTGACGCGGCGCGGGAGCGCTACCTGGAGCGCTACTACCGGCGGCGCCGGGACGATGCCGCCAGCTATCACCTCGTGGTCAACACCGCGTGGCTGGGCTACGAGGGCGCCGCGGACACGGTCGTCGAGCTCGCGCGGCGGCGGGGGCTCGTCTAGCGGAGCTGCGGCACCTCCGGCACGCGCCGCCAGATGGCCACCGATGCGATGATGCACGCCGTGCCGCCGATCACGACGGCCGCCGGGGCACCGAAGTGCTCCGCCAGCCACCCCGCCTGGAACGCGCCGAACGGCGCCATCCCGATGAACACGAAGGCGTAGAAGCCCATCACCCGGCCGCGCAGGCTGTCCGGCACGATGGCCTGAATGAGCGTGTTGGTCACCGCGTTGTTGAGGATCATGGCGCCCCCGCTGATGGGGAGGATCGCCAGCGCCAGCGGGAACCAGCGCACCACGGCGAACAGCACGATCGTCGCCCCGAAGACCGGCGCCGACCACTGCAGCAGGGCGCCCTTGCGGACGTGCGGCCCGAACGCCGCCAGACCCAGCGCCGCCGCCACCGCCCCGACGCCCGTCGCCGCCATCATGAAGCCGAGGCCCGTCGCGCCGACCTTGAGCACGTTGCGCGCGAACACCGGCAGCAGCACCAGAAACGGGTAACCGAAGATGCTGCCGGCCGCCATCTGCGAGACGAGCGCGAGGACCCGGCGGTCGCGGCGCACGAACCGCGCACCCTCCAGGAACTGCTCCATCGCGTCTCCGGTCCGCTCCGGCCGCACGAACGGCGGGAGCCGCATCTCCGCCAGCCCCCAGATGACGGCCAGGTAGGAGACCGCGTTGAGGAAGTAGCACCAGGCGAGGCCGACGGCACTGATCAGCACGCCGGCAATCGACGGGCCTACCACCCGCGCCGCGTTGAATGCCGAGGAATTCAGCGCGATGGCGTTCGTCAGGTCGTCCTTCCCCACCAGCTCCACCATGAACGCCTGCCGTCCGGGCGTATCGAAGGCGTTCACCGTGCCGAGACAGAGCGCGATCACGGCCACCTGCCACAACGCGATGGTGTGGGTCCAGATGAGGACGGCGAGGACGAGGGCCAGGAGCAGCGACAGCGTCTGAGTGAGGATGATCAGGCGGTGCTTGTTCACGCGGTCCACGAACACGCCCGCCGGGAGCGACACGAGCAGGATCGGCAGCGACCCGAGCGCGCTCACCAGCCCCACGTCGAACGGCGAGTTGGTCAGCTCCAGCACCAGCCAGCCCTGGGCGATGTTCTGCATCCACGTCCCGATCAGGCTGGTGCCCTGCCCGAAGAAGAAGAGCCGGAAGTTCCGGTGCCGGAGGGCGCGGAACGGGTCGAGGCGCGGCGCGGGCATTGCCGGAATGTGGCGCGCTGGTCAGCTTTCGCGGAAGCCCGTGAGATACACGACCTTCTCCAAGCACATCGCCCAGCTGGCCGATGCGGTCAACCTCCAGGATCTGCTCGACCAGCTCGCCGACTTCCTGCTGCAGTCGGGGTTCGCCGGCGGCTCGTACTCGCACCCGTACTGGGGCGACTTCGGCGACCAGGAGGGCGACCGCTCGATGGACTCGCTGCGGCAGGCCATCATGCAAGCGCTGATGGACTCCGGGCTGCTCACGCCCGACATGCTCAAGGCGCTGCGCGGCGAGAGCACGGGCGACGAGCAGCGGGACGCCGAGCTGAAGCACCAGCTCGCCGAGCTGATCGACACGATCGTGCAGCGGCTGATCGAGCAGGGCTATCTGACGACCGACCAGGCGCCGCGGATGCCCGGCAACCAGGAGATCGTGGAGGGGACCGACGGGCAGGCCCGCTCGGCCGCGCAGCAGGTCCACTTCAGCCTCACCGAGAAGGGCGTCGACTTCCTCGGCTACCGCGCGCTGCGGAACCTGCTGGGGAGCATCGGGAAGTCGAGCTACGGGAGCCACGACACGTCCTACCTCGCGACCGGCGTCGAGACGGAGGCGGCGAGCAAGCCGTACGAGTACGGCGACACGATGAACCTGGACGTCATCGCGACGCTGCTCTCCGCCATCGAGCGGGAGGGGCTGGGTGTGCCGCTCAACCTCGACTACGGCGACCTGATGGTGCACCAAGCCGAGTACCGGTCGAGCGCCGCCACGGTGCTGATGCTCGACTGCTCGCACTCGATGATCCTCTACGGCGAGGACCGGTTCACGCCCGCCAAGAAGGTGGCGCTCGCCCTGACGCACCTGATCCGCACCCAGTTCCCGGGCGACACCCTGAAGCTGGTGTTGTTCCACGATTCGGCCGAGGAGATCCCGCTGGCGCAGCTGGCGCACGCGCAGGTGGGCCCCTACCACACCAACACCGCCGAGGGGCTGAAACTGGCGCGCCGCCTCCTGCTCGGGCAGCGCAAGGACATGCGGCAGATCATCATGATCACCGACGGGAAGCCGTCGGCGCTCACGCTGCCCGACGGCCGCGTGTACGTGAACTCGATGGGGCTGGATCCGAAGATCCTGCAGGCCACCTACCGCGAGGTCGCGCTGTGCAAGCGCAGCAGCATCATGATCAACACCTTCATGCTGGCGCGCGACCGGATGCTGGTCGATTTCGTGAAGAAGGTGTCGGAGATCTGCCGCGGGAAGGCGTACTTCACGAACACAATGACGCTGGGACAGTTCATCCTGATGGACTTCATGAAGCGGAAGACGATGCGGGTGAGCTGAGCGGCGTGTGAACCCCGACGCTCTCGTCCCGCTTCGCTATGCGGTCCTCGCCGTCGCGGGGGCGGCGGTGCTCGGAGCCTTCGCCGCGATGGCCGTGCAGTCGCGCACGATCAACCCCTTCGGCCGGACCGCCCGCATCATCCGCCGCCTCACCGACCCGCTGCTCGCGCCCATCGAGCGCCGGATCCTGCGCGCCGGCGGCAACCCGCGGTCGGCACCGTGGTGGCTCATCGGCATCGCGGTGGCGGGCGGCATCGTGGTCATCTCCCTCGTGGAGTGGCTGGTCGCGCAGGTGCTCACCATCGAGGCGGCAGCCAGCTTCGGGCCGGCCTCCCTGCTCCGCCTCCTGGTGGACTGGGCCTTCAACATCGTGATGATCGCGCTGATCGTCCGGATCATCGGCTCCTGGGTCGGCGCCGGCCCGTACACCCGATGGATGCGCCCGTTCGTCGTCCTGACCGAGTGGATGCTCGCGCCCTTGAGGCGCGTGGTGCCGCCGTTCGGCATGTTCGACCTCACGCCGCTCGTCGCGTGGATCCTGCTCTCGCTCGCCCGCGGCTACGTGCTGCGCGCCCTGTGAGCGCGCCGGACGGACGCCGAACTGCGCACGACACTTCCGCTGCGCCGCCCGCACGGTCCCAACCCGACACGAGTGCCACCGGCTGGCTCAGCTCCGCGCCGGGCGGCGTCCGCATCCTCGTGACCGCCTCGCCGCGCGCCTCGCGCACCGCGGTAGCCGGGATCGCCGAGGGACGGCTGCGGGTGCGCCTCGCGGCGCCGCCGGTCGAGGGCGCCGCGAACGAGGAGCTGGTGCGCCTCCTTTCCCGCTCGCTCGGCGTGCCGCGAAGCGCCGTCGCGGTGACGGCGGGTCTGTCCGGCCGGCGGAAGACGGTGGTGATCCGCGGCGTCACCGAGGCCGCGGCGCAGAGCCTTCTCGAGGGGATCGGCCGCCGTGCCTGAGCGTACGCTGCGCGATCTGATTGCCGACGGGCGGGTCCACGTCTTCGACGGGGCGATGGGGACGATGCTGTACGCGAAGGGCGTCTTCATCAACGTCTGCTACGACGAGCTGAACCTCCGCTCCCCCGACCTCGTGCGCGACGTCCACCAGGCCTATGTCCGGGCGGGGGCCGAGATCCTCGAGACCAATACCTTCGGCGCGAACCCGGTGAAGCTGGCCCACTACGGGCTCGCCGCCGACACGCATGCTATCAACCGCCGCGCGGCGGAGCTGGCGAGCGAGGCCGCCGGCAGCCGCGCGCTGGTCGCCGGCGCGATCGGGCCGCTGGGCGTCCGGCTCGAGCCGTTCGGTGAGACGTCGCGGGCCGAGGCGTTCGAGTTCTTCCGGACGCAGGCTGCGGGTCTGCGCGAGGGGGGCGTGCACGGCTTCGTGCTCGAGACCTTCTCGGACCTCGACGAGATCCGCGAGGCGCTGCGCGCGGTGCGCGCGGTCTCGGACCTCCCGGTGTTCGCCCAGATGACGATCCAGGAGGACGGGAACACGGCGTACGGGACCGATCCGGAGACCGTGGCGCGGGCGCTGGACGGCTTCGGCGCGGACGTCGTGGGGCTCAACTGCTCGGTGGGGCCGCAGGGCGTGCTGGAGGCGATCGAGCGGATGGCGCGCGTGACCTCGCGCCCGCTCTCCGCGCAGCCGAACGCCGGGCTCCCGCGGGACGTCGGCGACCGCAGGATGTACATGGCGTCGCCCGAGTACACCGGGGAGTATGCCAAGCGCCTGGTCGAAGCGGGGGCGCGTTTCGTCGGCGGCTGCTGCGGCACGACCCCCGAGCACATCAAGGCCGTGGCGGCGTACGTGCAGAGCGTGTCGCCGCGGCAGGCCGCCGCGGTCACGCGCCAGGCCGTGACTGCGCCGGCCGGCGTGGAGCCGGTGCCGCTGGCGAGGCGGTCGCGCTGGGGGAAGAAGCTCGCCGCGGGCGAGTTCGTGACGACGGTGGAGATCGTGCCCCCGCGCGGCGTGGACCCCGAAGCGATGCTCTCCAGCGCCCGGCTCCTCAAGGGGGCGGGCGTGGACGCGGTCAACGTCCCCGACGGCCCGCGCGCGCAGAGCCGGATGGGCGCGCTGATGTCGGCG
This sequence comes from Gemmatimonadales bacterium, assembly GCA_035542295.1. Taxonomy (GTDB): domain Bacteria; phylum Gemmatimonadota; class Gemmatimonadetes; order Gemmatimonadales; family JACORV01; genus Fen-1245. The sequence goes on from DATKLR010000231.1 coordinate 36,718, forward strand.
CTCCTGATCGAGCGGGAGGTCGAGCTCGAGACCGTGATCCACTACTGCTGCCGCGACCGCAACCTGCTGTCGATGCTCTCCGACCTGCTCGGCGCCGCGGCGCACCGGCTGCACAACTTGCTCGTGATCACCGGCGACCCGCCGAAGATGGGGCCCTACCCCGAGGCGACCGCGGTCTTCGACATCGATTCGATCGGCCTCACCAACCTGGTGCACCGGCTGAACCACGGCCTGGACCCGGGCGGCAATCCGATCGGCGCGCCGACTGCGTTCGTGATCGGCGTGGGCGCCAATCCCGCGGCGGTGGACCTCGAGCGGGAGGTCAGGCGGTTCGCCTGGAAGGTGGACGCCGGGGCCGAGTTCGCCATCACGCAGCCGGTGTTCGACGCCGGCCAGCTCGAGGAGTTCCTCCGCCGCATCGAGCGGTTCCGCATCCCGGTCGTCGCCGGGATCTGGCCGCTCGTCTCGGTCCGGAATGCGGAGTTCCTTGCCAACGAGGTACCTGGCGTGTCGGTGCCGGACGACGTGGTCGCGCGGATGCGCCGCGCCCAGAGCCAGGGGAAGGACGCGGCGCTGGCCGAAGGCGTGGCCATCGCGCGCGAGATGCTGGAGCGGCTCCGCCCGATGGTCCAAGGCGTGCAGGTGAGCGCCCCCTTCGGCCGGGCGCCGGTGGCGCTCCAGGTTCTGGCGTAGCCCAAGCTGCTGTGGCAAGACGCTTCACTCTCGCAACTCGGCGTCTCGCACCTATCTTTGTCTTGCCGTTTCCAGCATTTTGTGGTACAAGCACTTAGCGTGCAGACAGGCCATCGGCACGGACCTTGCCTTTCATCGCTACCGACCATCTTCCCGACGCCTCGACCCAGAGCGCGCGAGTCACTATGCGGCGACTCGACCACGGCCGGCTTCACGATCTTCGAAGCGGTCATGGTCATCCTCATCATCTTCGTGGTGGTGGCCAGCCTGATTCCGCGGGTCAGCACCACGCTGGCGCACTCGAAGGTCAACCGCGCCGCGTACGTGGTCGCGGCGGATTTCCTGCTGGCGCAGTCCCTCGCGGCTCGGCAGCACTCGCCCGTCACGGTACAGGTGCGGTCCGATTCCGTGCTCTTCAGGATCACCAACGTGGTGAACGGCAAGGCGCTGCGGACCGACTACTTCGACAAGAACTCGCCGTTTCAGCTGGACTCCCTCTATGCCGACCACGCAACGATACAGGTGATGCCCAATGGCACGGCCACCAATTCGATGGTCGTGACGCTGGGCAAGACAACCACCTACTATCACACGGTGCGCATGACCCAGGCCGGACAGGTGCGCATCACCAAGTAGACCTGCTCCGAAGTGGCGAGCCCGCGAAGGGGTTCACTCTAGTCGAGATCATGGTGGCCGTCGTCATCTTCTCGGTGGTCATCCTGTCGCTGGTGGGCCTGTCGTTCCGGGTGGCCAAGAGCGGGACGCGGGCGACCGATCAGGCGCTCGGCATGGCGGTCCTGCTCGCCAAGGTGGACCAGGCGACCTACACGGCCTTCGACAGCCTCGGCAACCTCGTCGGCTGCGATACGACGGTGGCCGGCGCCGTGAAGGTCGTCGGGTGCACCGCCGTCACCCCCCTCTCGGTCCGCCTGGATTCCGTTCGGATCGTGGTCCAGACGACGCTGCCCGCCGCCCGCCCCGACACCATCTGGCTGGAACGAGCCAAGTGGCGCTTCGTACCGATGCGATGAGCGGTCCTTCGCGGATGCGCCCGCGGGGCTTCGTGCTCGCCGAGCTGCTGGTGGCGCTGGTCATCGCGGCCATCATCGGCGTGGCCCTCACCCAGCTGGTCGTGTCGCAGTCGCGCTTCGCCGCGCTCCAGGGTGGGATCATCCAGGCGCGCGGCGGGGCGCGCGCCGCCCTGAACGTGATGGCGACCGATCTCCGGATGGTGTCGGACAGCGGCCTCGTGGCGGCGACGCCCGACTCCGTGACGGTGCGCGTGCCGTATGCCTTCGGCGTCGCCTGCGGCCAGGTCGCGGGGAAGGTCACGGTGAGCCTGCTCCCCGCCGACTCCGCGACGTACTTCGCCGCTACGGCCAGCGGGTACGCGTGGCGGGACACCACGGGGAAGATGGTCTTTGTCCAGCCGGCGGCCGTGTCCTCCTCGAGCACCGGTAATTGCACGAATGCGGCCATCACCAATCCGGTGATCACCACGCTCACCGCGCCCGGCTGGGCGGC
>DATKLR010000232.1:0-2262 GCA_035542295.1 Gemmatimonadales bacterium
CTTCAGGCCGCCGCCCGCCACGTCGTCGAGCACCTGCTGGCGCTCGGACGCGGGAGACGCGCTCGTGAGCGCGGCGGCCCAGATGCCCCGGGAGCGCGCGGCTCCGACCTGGTCCTGCATCAGGGATATGAGCGGCGACACGACGACCGAAATGCCGTCCAGCACGAGCGCAGGGATCTGATAGCACAGGGACTTTCCGGCGGCGGTGGGGAGGACCACCAGCGCGCTCCGGCCCGCCAGGGCCGCGCGCACGGCACGCAGCTGCCCCGGCCGGAAGTCGGCGAAACCGAAACGGGCCCGGAGAACGTCGCGGGCCCGATCCACACGCGCCGCGAGCAGCGTCACGGCGCACCAACCTAGGCTCCGCGGCTAGGGGCCGGGGGCCGAACCGTTGCGGTGCTCAGCCTTTCCGCGCCGCCAGAAGCGGAGGAAGAAGGCCGCGAGGATGAGGCCCAGGCCCAGCCAGCCGAACTGCGGCTTCCCCCACCGGTCGGCCCCCAGCACGACGGCTACCCCGCTCAGCGCGAGCGCGTACTTGGCGAGGGACAGCGAGCTCATTTCCTGAGGAACGCCTGGATGGCCTGCCGGAAGTCGGGGGTCTGCCGCGCGACGGCGTTGACGCGGGCGCCGAGCCGGATGCCGGCCTCGAACCCCAGGTCGTCCAGCGCGTAGGCCTGGTGCTTGATCAGCGCCAGGGCGGAGGCCGAGAAGCCGGCGAGCTGCGCGAGGAGCTTCCCGATCTCCTCCTCGAAATCGTCGGCCGGCACGACGCGGCTGATCAGTCCCATCTGCTCCGCCTCCTCGGCGACCACCAGCCTGCCCGTGGCGGCCAGGTCGAACGCCACCTTCTCGCCGACGGCACGCCGGAGCATCGTCATCACCATCGCCGGGACGAAGCCGCGGTTGATCTCGGGATAACCGAACTGCGCTCCGGCCCGCGCGACGACCAAGTCGCACGCCGTGACCAGGCCGCAGCCTCCCGCGAGCGCGCGGCCCTCGACTACCGCGACGCAGACCTTGGGCAGCTTCCGCAGGGCGACGAACAACCCGCCCAGCTCCATCGCCCGCCGTTCATTCTCCTCCGGCGGGAGATCCACCGACTCGAGCAGCTCCGCCAGATCGAGTCCGGCGCAGAAGTCCTTCCCCGCCCCACGCAGCGCCACCACGCGGACGTCGGCCGCAAGATCGCACTGCTCCAGGGCGGCCCCAAGCTCGGCGAGCATTTGGCGGTCGAGCGCGTTGCGCTTGTCGGGCCGGTTCAGCGTGAGCGTCGCGACCCCGGCGGCGCGGGACACCAGGACCCGCGGCTCCGCGCCGCCGTGCCTCCGTGCCTCCGTGCCGGCCGCTTCAGAGGGTGCCATCGGGAACCTCGATCTCCATCCTGAGGAGTGCAGTGCTGAGCGTCTTGCCCTGCGCGTCGGTCTTGAGCGACACCGTCCCGCCACCCCCGAGCGCACCGTGCAGCAGGAAGTTCAGCGCGTGGAGATTCGGCAGCTCGAACCGCTCCACGCCGCCGCGCAGCATTCCGGCGAAGTGCGCCGCCACGCGCTCGACGCTCAGCTCGCGGACCAGGAAGGGATAGTAGGCCGCGCGGCGCGCGATCACACCGACGTTCGCCGTGTCGCCCTTGTCGCCACTCCGGGCATGCGCGAGGTCCAGCAGGCGCACCTTCACGGCTTCGTCTCCAGCAGCTTGATCTGCGCCGCGAGCTGCGCCGCACGGCGGCGCATGGACCGCACCAGTCCCACTGCCATCAGCGCCAGCACCGCGAACAGGATCCCGAACAGGATCCAGCCCATGCGCAGGGCCAGGCCGCTGATCAGCGCGAGCAGCGCGGCCCGGAACGTCCACTGCAGGGCGTCGCGCCGCGCCCGCTTCACCAGCGCCCGTTGGTCGTCGAGCCCCGATGGGGTCGAAGCCGGAAGCTGTCCGGTCATACGGTGACCACCTTCACGACGGGGTGAATCTCGCGCTTGGGTACCAGGGCCGGCCAGTAGGCCACGACCTCCTCGACCTTTGGGCGGCCGCCCGCGAAGCCGGTGACCGACGGCGGCCCGTTCAGGATGAGCGGCGCCAGCTCCCGCGTGAATCGCTCGACCGTCGAGCGATCCGCCGACCGCACGCCGATGCGGAGCTGCACTTCCGGCAGGTCGGGCCGCGGCTCCCCGGCGAGCGGGCCGTGCGTGGCGTTCGCGCCGACGTACTCGGTCAGGATCTCGTCGAACGCGAGATGCAGGCGCTCCAGGCGTGCGCGCAGCACCC
>DATKLR010000233.1:0-7314 GCA_035542295.1 Gemmatimonadales bacterium
CCCAGGAGATTCAGGAGCGTCGTCTTGCCGGACCCCGACGGTCCGGCCATCGCCACGAACTCGCCGCGCGCGATCTCCAGCGTCACGCCGCGCACCGCCTGCACCGGCTCGGGTTCCTGGGGGTAGATCTTCCACAGGTCCTGCGTCCGCACCACCACGTTGTCGTCGCTCATCGGTCGAACTTCATCGCCTCCGCCACGTCGATGCGCCCAGCTGCCCGCGCCGGATAGAGGGACGCCACCACGCCGATCACCAGCGTCGCGGCCAGGCAAAAGAGGACCTGCTGGACGCGGAAGACCGGCACGATGACCGGACTCACCAGCGCGCCCGAGAACGTGATGTCGCCGCTGCCCATGAGGGCGGTGAAGTCCATGCCGTGTCGCCAGAGGAGCCACGTGACGGACAGCCCGATCACGATGCCGAGGATCCCGCTCGCAGCCGAGAGGACGACCCCTTCGGTGAAGACGACCCAGCCCGTCTCGCGGGCGGTGAGCCCGAGCGCCTGCAGGACGCCGAACTCGCGCCTGCGGTTGAGGACGCTCATCAGCACGGCGTTGAGGATGGCCAGCGCGACGATCACGTACAGAATCGCGAGGAAGGCGTAGCCGCTCCAGTCGTCGATCTTCACCGCGGAGGCGAGCTCCGGCGCCGCCTCCTGCCACGCCAGGACCGCGATGCCGGACGGCAGGCGGCGCCTGACCGCGCGCGCGACCCGCTCGGTGGCGTAGCTCGAGCGGAGCAACACGGCGAGAGTGGTGGCGGCGGCCGGCGTGCCGAGCCAGGCGCGAGCGGTGGCGATGGGCACATACACCAGGCCTTCGTCGATTTCCGGCACGCCGCTCTGGAACGTGCCGACGACGCGCACCAGCTGCCCGGTGATGTCTCCGCTGGCGCCCTGGGCCGTCAGCACCATCCGCGAGCCGACGCCGAGGGCCAGCCGGCGGGCGAGGCCGACCCCCACATAGGCGGCGAGGCGGTCGCCCGGAGCCAGGAAGCTGCCGCCCACGGTGCTTGCCGGCAGCGAGCTGAACACGGCTTCGGCCGCGGGGTCCACGGCCTCGATGCGCGCGGGCACGGCCGCCTCCGCGGAGCTGGCCAGGCCGCTCACCTCCAGACGCGGGGCGATGGCCCTGATGAGCGGCGCCACGTCGGGCGCGCGCAACGCGGCTTCGGCGGTGTCGAGCTGGGCGGCGGAGAGCCGGTCGGTCAGGCGGCCGCTACGGGCGAAGCCAGGTGCTTGTATGGCCACGTGGCCGGTACCGATCCGCACGGCCCCGGTCACCCACGACTCGTGGGCACCGTCGGTGAGCGCCCGGATCCACAGCAGCACGGCGAGGCCGAAGGTCATCGCGGCCGCCGTGAGCAGGCTGCGCCGCGCGTTCCGCAGGACGTTGCGAACGGACAGCAGGAAGAAGATCCAGGCGCGGCTTCCCGGTCGGAGCGTCTTCGGGAGCGAATCGCGCGGCCTCACGGCGGCGTTCGTCACCGGCCCGCCAGCGCGTCGGCCGGCGGCACGCGCGCCGCGCGCACGGCCGGATAGAGCGCCGCCAGCACCGCGGTGACGAGGAGCCCCACCGCGCCGAGGATCGGACCGTCCGCACCGTACTCGATCCGGAGCACCGGCCGGACCAGCGCCCCCGCCACTTCCAGGTCGCCGAAGAGCCAGGCGAGGTTGAGCGGCGTGTGATGCCACCACACCATGACGGGCGCGGTGATGACCGCGCCCGCCGCGAGCCCCAGCAGGCCGAGCGCCACGCTTTCGTACACGACCGTCCGTGCGATGCCACCGGGCCCGACGCCGAGCGCGCGCACGACCGCGAACTCGCGCCGCCGCTCGTAGGTGCCCATCAGCGACGTGTTGGCGACACCGAAGATCGCGAACAGGAAGACGATGGCGACGACGAGCCCGTTCGACGCCTTGATCAGGGCGACGTACTCGTTCATCTGAGGGCTGAACACCGTCCACGGCGCGACCTCGAGGTCGCGGTGGCCGGCCGCGCCGAGGCTCGCGACCGTCGCCCGGGCGGCCGCGGCCGCGGCCCACGGGTCCGCGAGCCCGACCGCCACCTCGTGGACGCGCCCCGGTCCGAGGGCCAGCAGCGACTGCAGGGTGGCGATGGGCATCGCGGCGAAGGCGCCGTCCAGATCCTGAAGCCCCGTGCGGTAGATGCCGGAGATCCGGAACAGGTCATTCCCCATCGAGCCGTCGGCCGCAGGCGCGACCACCACGACCACGTCCCCCGTTCGCACCGCGAGCTTGCGCGCCAGCTCGGCGCCGATGGCCAGCTCCTTGCTGCGCTCGCGCGGCGCGCCGCCGGCGATGAACGACTCGAAGATGCGGCTGACCCCGCGCTCCAGGGCGAAGTCGGCGCCCATCAGCACCACGCCCTCGGTCCGGTCCCCGGCGCTCAGCAGCCCGCCCGCCCAGACCCGCGGCGCGGCCGCCGCCACGCCGGACACCGCGCGCACCCGCGCCAGCAGCGCGGCCACGTCGGTGCCGGAGTCGCCGCCGATCGTGGCGTAGAGGCTGCGCTCCTTCCGCCACTCGCGGGCGTGGAGCTGGACCTGGCCGGTCAGCACCCCGGTGCCGTTGTCGACCATCTCGGCCGCGATCCCGTCGTCCAGCGCGACCATCAGCACGGCGCCGAAGAAGCCCACGGCCAGCGCCGACGCCGTGATGAGCGTGCGCCGGCGGTTGCGCCACAGGTTGCGCCAGGCGATCCGCCACCATACGCCCTGGATCACGGCGCGCGCCGCTCCTGCAGGCTGCGGAGCGAGAAGAAATCCGGCGTGAGCGGCACGTCGAACTCGAGCTGCCGGTAGCGGATGGTGGTGCGCTCGTCCGGCTTGTCCGCCGGCCGCACGGTCATCACGCTCGGGACCAGCCGCGAGCCGAAGGTGCGGAAGTCCGAGAAGGCCATCGTCCGCTCCAGGTTCCCGCGCTCGTCGTAGTAGCGTCCCCAGGTCGGCATCAGGTCGGCCTTGCGCACCTGCTCGACCACCTTGCCCCACACCACCGCCGCCGCCGGCTTGGGCGTGAGCACGAACTCCCACACGGCCACGCCCTCCCGGTCGCCCTCGAAGCCGATCGCGATGTCGTAGTCGTCGATCATCCGGCTCTCCTTCACCAGGTCGTCGTTGGTGAAGTGCGAGCCCATCCACGAGCCCATCATCAGCGACGGCGGGACCTTGATGGTGCGGTCCACCCGCGGCAGGTAGTTCCACACCTCGTCGTTCACCTTGAGCGTGGCGGTGCCCGCCTCCTTGGGCGGCGCGACCACGCGGACCAGGGCGTACGCCGTCCCGAGGGACCAGACCCGCATCTCGAGCGAGCGCGTCCAGTGCTCCGTCGCGATCTCCATCACCATGTCGCCCCGGCTGGAATTGCCGCGCAGCATCCGGTCCACCCGATCCACGATCTCGCGCGGCGTTTCCTGCGCGCGGCAGACCGGCGCGGCGAGGAGCAGCGCGGGCACGAAGAGGGTGGCGGCGTGCATGGGAACGATCCTGCGCATCGGCTGGCCTCGACGGGACGTGAGTCGCTACTATGTATAGGAATGACCCCCGACAAGGAAAGAGCCAGCCCGGACTCGGGGAACCGTGAGCCTGAGCCCGCGTCCACTCCGCCGCAGGCCGGAGCGCCGGCGGGCGGGGCGGCGCCGCCTCCGGAAGTCGCCGCGCCGATCGCGCCGCAGGAGCGGGAGGGGGCGCCGCCGGCCGAGGCCGCGCCCGGCGGGCCGGAACAGACTGCATCCGCCCCGGCCGCCGCCGCGGAGGCGCCGGCGGCGGAGGCGCCCGCAGAGCCCTCCGCTCCGCTTCCCCCGCCGCCCGCGGCTCATCCCTGGGTGCGCCGGCACCATTGGATCGTGCGCCTGACCCACTGGATCAACGCGGTCGTGCTGGTGGGGATGGTGGCGAGCGGGCTCCAGATCTACGGCGCCTATGAGCGCTTCGGCATCCGGGGCACGAAGCTGCCGCTGCCCAACCCGATGGACATGCACCAGTTCCCGAAGTGGATGCGGCTGGGCGGCTGGCTCGCCGGCGGGCTCAACTGGCACTTCTTCCTGATGTGGCCGCTCGTCCTCAACGGCCTGCTCTACCTGGGCTACCTGCTCGTGGCCGGCGAGTGGCGGCCGCTTCTCTTCCGCCCGCGCGACGTCCGGCCCGCGATCGAAATGCAGAAGTACTACCTGCGCCTGCGGAAGGAGCACCCGCCGCAGGGGAAGCACAACGCGCTGCAGAAGGGGGCGTACAGCTTCATCGTGCTGCTGGGCGCGCTGTCGGTGCTGAGCGGCCTGTCGCTCTGGAAGCCGGTGCAGCTGTGGTGGCTGACGGCGGCCTTCGGCGGCTACGAGCTGGCGCGCTACTGGCACTTTGTCGCGGTCTGGCTGTTCGTCGCGTTCAGCCTGGTGCACGTGGCTCTCGTGTTCGTGGTGGACCCGGCGTCGCTGCGCGCGATGATCACCGGATGGTATCGAGGGAGGTTCCCGAGCCATGACTGACCAGGACCGGCGGGGTGGCGTCCCGGTCGGCGGTGCGGACGGCGCGCAGAATGTCTCCGTGCCCGCTCCAGACTATGACCGGCGCCGCTTCCTCACCTCCCTCGCCGCATCGGGCATCGCGGCGCTGGGCGCGGGGTGCGGGTGGGACGGCGGCAAGCGCTTCGCCCCGAAGCTGATGAGCTGGTCGCGCGTGAACGATTGGGTGAGCGCGCGGCTGTTCTCGTCCTCGCGGCTGGCGCGGGAGTACCCGCTCGCCCGTCGCACGCGGGAGGCGGAGTTCCCCGCCTACTTCGTCAGCGACAACCTGCCGGTGCTGTCGGATCCTGCGGCATGGCGGCTCCGGGTCGGCGGCCTGGTGCGCAAGCCGGTGGTGCTCTCGCTGGAGCGCCTCAAGGCACTGCCGCGGCTCTCCTATACGGTCAAGCACCACTGCGTGGAAGGGTGGACTGCCATCGCGACCTGGGCCGGCGTCCCGCTCCGGGCCGTCGCGGAGATGGTCGAGCCGCTGCCGGCCGCGCGCTACGTGAAGTTCACGTCGTTCGACGCCGGCTACGGCAACGGCTGGGACCTGCCGTCGGCGCTGCACCCGCAGACGATCCTGGCGTACGCGTACAACGACCGGCCGCTGATGCCCGATCACGGCGCGCCGCTCCGGCTCTACTCGCCGACCAAGCTCGGCTACAAGAACACCAAGTACCTGCTCGCGGTGGAGTTCACGGACACGCGCCCGGGCGGGTACTGGGAGGACCAGGGGTATCCCTGGTTCGGGGGGTTGTGATGGCATCACGGATCCGCGGCAAGCTCGCGCTCGTCACCGGCGCCTCGTCGGGCATCGGCCTCTCCTGCGCCCGCCGGTTCGCGCAGGACGGCGCCAACCTGATCCTCTGGGCGCGGCGCAGGGATCGGCTGGACCGCGCGGCCAAGGAGCTGCGCGGCGAATTCGGCGTCACCGTGGGGGTTGGGCCGGTCGACGTGCGCGACCGTGGGGCCGTGAACCGCGAGGCGGAGGCGCTGGCGAAAGGCGGCCACGTGCCGGACATCCTCCTCAACGGCGCCGGCCTCGCCGCCGGACTGGCCAAGCTGCAGGAGGGGGACCCCGAGGACTGGGACCGGATGATCGACACCAACCTGAAGGGGCTGCTCAACGTCTCGCGGGCGATCCTCCCGCTGATGGTGAAGCGCAACACCGGTCACGTGATCAACATCGGCAGCACGGCGGGTCATCAGGTCTACCCGTCGGGAAACGTCTACAACGCGACGAAGTACGGCGTGAAGGCGCTCACGGAGGGGATGAATCTCGACGTGGCCGGAACCAAGATCCGGATCTCCAGTGTCGACCCAGGGCACGTCCGCACGGAGTTCGCCGAGGTGCGGTTCCACGGCGACCGCGAGCGCGCGGACAAGCTCTACGAGGGATTCACGCCGCTCTCGCCGGACGACGTGGCCGACGCGGTTGCCTACGTCGCGAACCTCGCCGAGCACGTGAACGTCCTGGATCTGATCATCGTGCCCGCGGCCCAGCGGAGTGTGCACGTCATCGACCGGACCACCTCATGATCCGTCGCTCGCCATTCGCCCCGGTCGTCGCGCTCGCCGCGCTGCTCGCCGCGCCCGCGGCCGCGCGCGCGCAGGTCGACACCGGGACCTTTGTCGTCCGTGACTTCCGCTTCCGGAGCGGCGAGACGCTCCCGGAGCTGAAGCTGCACTACATGACGATGGGCCGGCCGCGGACGGACGCGGCGGGCGTCGTTCGCAATGCGGTCCTGATCCTGCACGGCACGACCGGGAGCGGGCGGCAGTTCCTCAATCCGCTGTTCACCGAGCTGTACGGGGCCGGCGAGGCGCTCGACACCGCCACGCACTATCTGATCTTCCCCGACGGGATCGGCCACGGCCGCTCGAGCAAGCCGAGCGACGGGCTGCACGCGCGGTTCCCGCACTACACTTACGACGACATGGTGGCGGCGCAGCACCTCCTGCTCACCTGGCACCTGGGCGTCAACCACCTGCTGCTCGTGATGGGCACGTCGATGGGCGGGATGCACACCTGGGTGTGGGGCGAGACGTACCCGGACTTCATGGACGCTCTGGTGCCGCTGGCAAGCCTGCCGACCGCCATCGCCGGGCGCAACCGGATGATGCGGAAGATGATTCTGGACGACATCCGGAACGATCCGGGTTGGCAGGGCGGGGAGTACCAGCGGCAGCCGACGGGGCTCCGGGGTGCGCTCCAGCTGCTGTGGGTGATGACCAGCGCGCCGCTGGTGCTCCAGCGGGCGGCCCCGACGCGTGACTCCGCGGATGCCTACATCGAGCGGGCACTGCGGAACCTGCATGCGGTGGCAGACGCCAACGACGTCCTCTACGCCTTCGACGCCTCGCGCGACTACGACCCGAGCATCGCGCTCGAGAGGATCAAGTCGCCGCTTCTGGCGATCAATTCCGCCGACGACTTCATCAATCCGCCCGAGCTGGGGATCATGGACTCGTTGATCAGGCGCGTGCCGAACGGGCGCTACGTGCTGATCCCGATCGGCCCGCTGACGCGGGGCCACGGCACGCACACGGTGGCCGCGGCGTGGAAGCAGTACTTCGCGCCGTTCGTGGCCGAGCTGCAGCGCAAGGCGCGGCGCTAGGGCGCGGCCGCCGTCGAATCGACGAAGGCGCGCGTGATCACGACCGGCTCGACCGGGTTGTCGTCGGGGCGCGTCGGCACGGCGGCGATCGCGTCCACCACGTCCATCCCCGCCGTCACCCGTCCGAAGACGCAATAGCCCCACCCCTCGTCCGTCTTCGCCTTGAAGTCGAGACG
>DATKLR010000234.1:0-5808 GCA_035542295.1 Gemmatimonadales bacterium
ACGGAGAGCATCACCGGCACCTCGACCAGGACCCCGACCACCGTCGCCAGCGCCGCGCCCGAGCCCGGCCCGAACAGCGCGATGGCGGTGGCCACCGCCAGCTCGAAGAAGTTGCTCGCCCCGATCAGGGCACCGGGAGCCGCCACGTTGAACGGCACGCGCAGCCAGCGCATCAGGCCGTAGGCCAGCGACGAGTTGAAGTACACCTGGAGCGTGATCGGGACGGCGATCATGAGGACGTGCAGGAGCCGACTCGTGATGTTGTCGGCCTGAAACGAGAAGATGAGGACGACCGTGACGACCAGAGCACCCATCGTCAGCGGAGCGAGACGCGGCAGCAGCGTGTCGTTGAACCAGGTCGCCCCCTTGAGGCGCAGCAGGACGGCGCGCAGCGTCGCCCCGGCCGCCAGCGGGATGGCGATGAACAGCGCGACCGACCAGAGCAGCACCCCGAAGGGGACCGAGAGCGACGAGGCGCCGCTCACCAGGAATCGCACGATCGGCGCGAACAGCACCAGCATGATCAGGTCGTTCAGCGACACCTGGACGAGGGTGTAGGCGGGATCCCCGTCGGTGAGGTAGCTCCACACGAAGACCATCGCGGTGCAGGGCGCCGCGGCCAGGATGATCGCCCCGGCGATGTACTGGTCCGCGAGCGCGCCCGGGATCCACGCGGCGAAGAGGTGCCTGAAGAAGAGCCAGGCCAGGAGCGCCATCGAGAAGGGCTTCACCAGCCAGTTCACGAACAGGGTGACGAAGATGCCCCGCGGCCGCTTCCCGACGTCCCGGATCGCGCGGAAGTCCACCTTCATCATCATCGGGACGATCATCAGCCAGATGAGCACGGCGATGGGGATGTTGACGTGGCTCCCATCCCCGAACTCCATCCCCCGCAACGCCGCCGTCACACCCGGCAGCATTTTGCCCAGCGCCACCCCGCCGAGCATCGCGACGGCCACCCAGACGGAGAGGTAGCGCGCCGCGCCCGTGAGGCGTGGCGCGCGATGTGTGGCAGGCGGCGGGAGCTGAGTGGCGGCGGCGGTCACGCCGGAGGCGCCGCGCCGATCGCGCGGAGGCGCGCTTCGACCGCCAGCCGCTCGAGCTTCTCCAGCGGCAGCGCGAGCATCAGCTCGATGCGCTTCCGGAGCAGGAGCGACGCCTGCCAGAACGCCTCGCGCCGCGCCTCGTCGCTCCCCACGACCTCGGCCGGGTCGCTCATCCCCCAATGCGCAATCGCCGGGTGGGCGGGGAAGACCGGACACGCCTCCCGGGCCTTGTCGCAGACGGTGATAACGGCGTCCCACGGCTCCCGCTCCAGCCCGTCCACGCTGCGCGGCTCGTGTCCCTTCCAGACGATGCCGTGCCGCGCCAGCGTCTCGATGGCCAGGGGGTTCACCCGCGGAGCGGGCTGGGAGCCGGCGCTCTCGGCCACCACGCGCCCGCCACCGAGGGCGTTGAAGAGTGCCTCCGCCATCTGGCTCCGGGCCGAGTTCCCGGTGCACAGCACCAGGACGCGGAACGGCTCCTTGCGCTCGGCGCTCATTCGCAGCACACCGGCTTCCACCGGCGCTCCGCCGTTGTGCGGCCCAGGGCGCCGAGGAACTCCTCGATCTCGGCCACCGCTTCCGGGTTCAGCGCATAGTGCATCCAGCGGCCCTCCCGACGGTCGGTGACCAGGCCGGCGTCCTTGAGCACCTTGAGATGAAACGACAGAAGCGACTGCCCGGCCTCCAGGAGGTCCGTCAGCTCGCACACGCACTGCTCGCCGCCGCGCAGGCGGTCCAGGATGCGCAGGCGGTGTGAATCGGACAGCGCTTTGAACCGCGCGGTCAGCGTGTCGAGGTCGTGCGTCGTCGCGGCGGCCATGGGGCCGTCAATATATCAAGATTTATTGATGCGTCAACTGGTCAGCGCAACGGCTTGATCGCGCGCACCTTCGCCGAGACCACCGAGCGGGCCGCCTCGCGCAGCCACTCGTATCCGCCAAACAGCTCGGCGTCGCCGTAGCTCCGCTCCTCGAGGGTCTCGACCCGCTCGAATCCCGCCGCGCGCATCAGCGCGAGGTACTCCGTCTGCAGCGAGGCTCCGGCCACGCAGCCTACGTACGCCTCGACCGAGTGCCGCACGTCGTCGGAGAGGGGCTGCTTCAGGACCAGGTCGCTCACGACCATCCGGCCGCCCGGCTTGAGGACCCGGAAGGCCTCGGCGAACACCGCCGGCTTGTCGGGCGAGAGATTGATGACGCAGTTGGAGATGACGAGGTCGACGGAGGCGTCGGCCGCCGGAAGCCGCTCGATCTCGCCGAGGCGGAACTCCACGTTTCCGACGCCGGCCTTGCTCGCGTTCTCCCGCGCGCGCTCGATCATGTCGGGAGTCATGTCCACGCCGATGACCTTGCCCGTGGGGCCGACCTCGCGCGCCGCGAGAAACGCGTCCATCCCGGCGCCGGAGCCCAGGTCCAGGACGACCTCGCCCGGCTTGACGGCCGCGTGGGCCAGGGGATTGCCGCAGCCCAGGCCGAGGTTCGCGCCCTCGGGGATTGCCGCCAGCGCCTCGGCGTCGTAGCCGATGTACTCGCCGATCCTCTTCGTGTCCCCGCCCCCGCAGCAGCTCGGCGCGCAGCCGCAGTCGGACGTGTTCTTGGCGATCTCGCCGTACTTCTCGCGGACGACGTGCTTGATGTCCGGGCTCGGGCTCATGGCTGGTCGGTTCCTTTCATCGTCACCATACGATGAAGCTCCGACGGCGTCAAGGGCTGGGCGGCGGCTGCGACTCGGCGACCAAACGCTGAAAGCGCGGGCGGTCGCGGAGCGGGTCGAACCACGGCGCGCGCAGCGAGGCCCAGAGCTGCGCGCCGCGGGGCGTCGTGCGCTCCAGGACGTCGAGCGCCCGGTCGCCTTCGCCTGCGGCGACGAGCGCGGCCGCGGTGTAGACCCCCTCGCGGTAAGCGGGGTGACGGGCGTTGAGCATGAGCGATTCGAGCCCGGCGGCGCGCCGCTGCGCGGCGGCGAGCCGGCCGGCGTGGGCGTCGAGGTCCACGAGCGCGGCCTCGCCGGGCAGGCGGTAGCCTCCGCCCAGGCGCAGTGCCATCGCGGCATCCGCCCGGGCCTCCGCCGTATCGCCGAGGGCCGTGTGCACGGCGGCGCGGAAGGGGTAGGCGAACGCGAACGTGGGATCCACCGCCACGGCGCTGTCCAGCCAGGTGTTGGCGTCGGTGAGCTTCCGCTCCACCAGGGCGATCAGCCCGAGCTGCACGAGCGTAATGGCCCGCGCCGGCTCGATGGCCAGCGCGCGGTGCGACATGACGACGGCCAGCGAGTCCTGTCCGAGATCGCGCAGGGTCGAGCCGTACTGGTGGAGCGCCTCGGCGTTGCCGGAATCGAGCGCGATGGCGCGGTCGAACGCCGCGACCACGCCGCGGTAGCTGCGCGGCTCGCTCTTGCTCCTGAGCAGCGCCTGGACCATCCACACATCCGAGGAGGTCGAATCGAGGCCGAGCGCGCTGTCGGCCAGCCTGGTGCCGCGGGTCAGGAGGCTCTCGGCCGGGACGCCGGAAAGCGGAAAGCCCCAGTCGAGGAAGAACTCGTAGGTCAGTGCCCCGCGGGCGAACGCCTCGGCAAACTGCGGATCGCGGACGGTCGCCGCCTCGTACTCCGCCATCGCCCGCGCCACGGACTGCGGGTTCCGCTGCGCCAGATCGAAGTTGCCCCGGAGGAAGAGGTCGTAGGCCTGCCGGTCGGCCGTGGGCCGCCGCGCCAGCGCCGCGCGTTCGGCGGGCAGCAGCGCGCCGACGACGGCCTGCGCCACCTCCGTGGCCACGCCTTCCTCCACCGTGAGCACGTCGCCGTCCGGCCGATCGAACTCCCGGCCCCACTCCCGGGCCCCGGTCGCGGCGCCGACCATCTCCACTGTCACCCGGAGCCGGTGAGCCGATCTGCGCACGCTGCCGGTCACGAGGTGGGTGATCTTCAGGGCCCGGGCTGCCGCCGCCGGGTCCGTGGTGCCGCGGTAGCGACGCACCAGGGCGCGCGGCGTGGTGACGAGGCGCGGGATCTGGCCGAGCTTCGCGATGGTCTCCTCGGTCAGTCCGTCCGCGAGGTACGCGTCGCCGGTGTCGCTGGACAGGTTCTCGAAGTAGAGCACCGCGACGCTCGGGCGCGGGACCGCCTTGAACGTGGGCCTCGGAGGCACGGCGACCTGCCAGACGATGAGCCCGACGACCACCGCGAGTGCTCCGGCCCAGAGCTGCCACGGCAGGCGCGGCTGGAGCCATCGCGCGGCGACACGGTCCGCCGAGGCTATCCCTGCACCGGCCCGCAGGGCGGCGGCGAACTCGCCTGCCGTCGCCCAGCGGTCGGCCGGGGCCTTGGCCAGGCCGCGCGCCACGAGTTGCCAGACGTCGTCGGAGACGTCCGGCCGTCGCTCGCGCAGAGCCGGCGGGGCTTCGCCCATCTGTTGCATCAGCACCGCCTCCGCCGTGGGACCGGCGAACGGGGGCGCGCCGGCCAGCATCTCGTACAGCACGCACGCGAGCGAATAGATGTCGGCGCGGCCGTCGAGCTCGCGCTCGCCGCGGACCTGCTCGGGGCTCATGTACAGCGGCGTGCCCACCGTGCCCCCGGTGCGGGTGAGCTTGTCGCGGTCCGCGCCCAGCACCGCGCGGGCGACACCGAAGTCCGCGACTAGCGCGTGGCCCGCCTGCAGCAGGATGTTCTCCGGCTTGATGTCGCGGTGGATCACGCCCTGCCGGTGGGCGTAGCCCAGCGCGTCGGCCACTTCGGCCCCGATCGCGAGCGTCTCCGCCACCGGCAGGCGCCCCTCTCGCTCCAGGCGGTCGCGGAGCGACTCGCCCGTCAGATACGGCATGACGTAGTAGAGCAGGCCGGCGGCCTCGCCGGACGCGAAGATCGGCACAATGTGCGGGTGGGAGAGCTGGGCCGAGATCTCGACTTCGCGCAGGAAGCGCTCTTGTCCGACCACCGACGAAACCGACGGGTCGAACACCTTCACGGCCACCTGGCGTTGGGGCTGGTGCTCCTCGGCGAGCAGCACCGTCGCCATTCCGCCGCGCCCCAGCTCCCGGATCAGCGTGTAGCGGGTGCCGAGCGCCGGCTGCAGCGTCTGCAGGAGATCAGCCACGCGGAACGAAGCTCCGGAACTCTACGGAGCTAACGTACTGTCGCCGCGCTGCCCCCGCCAATTGGCCGGGCAGTAACAGGGGAACGGAAGGGAGAATGCGGAACAACTATCCTGACTTGTGGCTTCTCGTCTCTAGTAACTCTCCGATGTGAGCACCGTCTTCCCCCTGAACGCGCGATAGATGACGGCCGTGTAGGCGATCACGAACGGCATCCCGATCAGCGCGATCACCAACATCGTGCGCAGCGTGTAGGGCGTCGACGAGGCGTTGTAGACCGTGAGGCTCGCCGCGAGGTCGGGCCGCGTCGGCACGAGGCGTGGGTAGAGCCCCTCGGCCGCGAGGGCGATCACGCTCACCAGCGCGAGCGCCGACGCGCCGAAGGCGCGGCCGAAGCGTCCGGCGCGCAGCGCCACCGGGCCGGTGATGCAGGCCGCGAGCAGCAGCGCGAACAGGATCCAGGTGCGCGGATGCACGAACCAGTGCTCGAACAGGAACGGCGACTGGGCGAAGGACGCGACCGTGGAGACCGCGTAGAGCCCGATCACGGCGATCCAGGCCCACGCGGCCTGGCGGCGCGCGCGCTCCTGGAGGGCGCCGTCGGTCTTGAGCGCCAGCCATGAGGCGCCGTGCAGGACGAACAGCGCCAGGCCGAGGACGCCGATCAGGAG
>DATKLR010000235.1:0-4471 GCA_035542295.1 Gemmatimonadales bacterium
GTCTCGCCGGGATGGATGTACGTGATGCGGTCGAGGTTGCTGTTGAGGTCAGCGGCCGACGACGTCACCGCCTTCGACCGGCCCGGCTGCACCCGCACCAGACCCGCGAGCCCGGCGTCGGTCTGCGCCCGCGCGGGCGCCGCCACGGCGGTGAATAGCAGGCCGAGCACCAGCATCGTCACGCGCATGTTCCCCTCCTCGAGTCGTCAGCTGCGTATGTTCCTGCGACCGCGTCTCAGCGCGCCCGCAGGACCCTCACGCGGAATCCCAGCTGCTCCGACAGCGCCACCATCTCCTCGAAGACGTCGCCGTAGGCGACCGCCACGTGGTTCGACAGGTAGTGCGCCATGAGCGTGTCCCGGCGGATACCGAGATCGGCGGCCATGAACGGCCACTGCCGGTTGGTCCCCTCCCACCACGCGTCGCGCTTCGGCGCTGGGAGCTTCACGACCTCGCCCACGCCCACGTCCATCCACAGCACGCCGTCCTTGAGGTAGGCGCGCGACCAGGTGACGGCGCCCGGAAGGCTCTCGCCGGTGAAGGTGCCGCCGGGGACCGGGAAGTACGCGGGCGGCTGGCGGTAGCTGTGCGTGCCCGCGAGCGTCTCCGGATCGTGATTGAAGGCGTACGCCCCCGAGGAGCCCGAGTTGAGGAGCACCCAGACGAACCGGCCGTCGTGCTCCCCGCCCCAGCGCACGTCGTGGAACATCACCGCCTGGTGCAGCCCCTTGGCCTTGAGCAGCCGCTTCATCAGCTCCATCGGGACCGCGTTGCCCTGATCGGCCTCGGTGGCGCACGCGATCGTGTCGCCGTTCGACTCCGGGCGGCAGGTCGAGTTGAACAGCCCCTCGGCGAAGTCCGACGGCGGGCGCAGCGGCAGCAGGCCGAGCTGGTACTGCCACCCCAGGCAGTCGGCCTGGTACTCGCCGGCGAGGTCCAGGACGGCGAGGTAATCTCGAAGCTGCTCGCGCGTGGCCTCCTCGGTGAAGTCCTCGGCGTCCTTCTCCTTGTAGTGGAAGGTGACGCCCGCAGCCTTCACGAACTCCAGCGCCGCGTCCAGCCGCTTCGGCGCGATGCGGCGGCCCCGGTCGATGATCCACGCCTGGTCCACCTTGTGCTCGGTGAAGGCGTGCCGGGTGAGGAGCCGCGGGCCAAAGTAGCCGTTGATCATCCCCATCGAGGTGTCGCCCAGCATCAGGATCAGCGCGCGGCGCTCCCTGAGCTGCGCCGCCACCTTCGCGGCCAGGGCGGCCGCCGGCGCCGAGACCTCCGCGCCGTAGGCAACCTCCTCCGCTCCGTAGACGATCGTCCCGTTCGCGCACCATTCCTCGAGCCGCGCCATGAACCGGGCGTCCGACGTCCAGTCGGCCGCGTCGGTCCACACGCGCGAGAACTTCCTCCCGAGGCTCTCCAGGCAGGCGCCGGTGTTGAGCAGGCCCACCAGCCCCGGCCACTGGCCCGAGAAGTTGCTGGCCAGCAGCAGCGGGTTGTCGTTCCCCACCACGCCGTCGGTGGTGTGGGGCCCATATACCCAGTGCACGTAGATGCCGATGAGCGGGTCCCGGATCGGGGCGAGCTTCTCGATGGCGTGGTGCGGCTTGGTGAGAAACCCCTCGACGCGGTAGGACTCGCGGCCCAGCCGCTTCAACGCGGCCTCCATCTGCCGCGTGGCCTCGCGGATGCTGGGGAGCGCCAGCTGGTTGGGCTGGTCGCGTCCGTCGCCCGGCCAGAAGAGAGCGATGCGCTGTTTCACCGTCGCGCCTCCTGTCTCAATGAATCGGCTGACCCCCGGCCGCGACATTCGCGCGCGTGAACAGCCGGGTGCCGAGCACGATCTTCTTCGGAACTGGTTTGCCGTGCAGGATGTCGAGCGCCGCGGCGACCGCCTCCGGCCCGCCCGTGGGGTAGAGGAAGGTGGCGTCGAGGATCCCCGCCGCGACGTACTGCTGCCCCTCGTGCGGCAGCGCGTCGATGCCCACGAACTTCATGCTCTTCTCCCGTCCGGCGGCCCGCGCGGCCAGCCAGGCGCCGTGCGCGCCGGGATCGTTGTGCGCATAGACCACGTCGATCCGGGGCTGGGTCGCGAGCGCCGACTCCATCTCGCGCCGCGCCGCAGGCTCGAGCCACTGCATCTCGCCCGTGAAGACGATCCTGAGTCCGGGGTTGGAATCCGGCTGCAGCCCCTCGAGGAAGCCGGTGTGCCGGTCCTGGCCCGGCGTCGAGGTCATGAGGCCCTCGAGCTCGACGATGGTCCCCTTGCCCCCCAGCGTCTGCCGGATCCACGTCCCCGCCTCGCGGCCGATCTTCACGTTGTCGGCCCCGATGAAGGTGGTGTACTGGTCGCCCTGGACCGCGCGGTCCAGCACGATGACCGGGATGCCGCGCTGGTACGCCTCCGCCACCGGCTTCGTGAGGGGCGCGGCCTCCTTGGGGCTGATGACGATCAGGTCCGCGCCCTGCTCGACCAGCTCCTCGACCTGGGCGCGCTGGGTGAGCGAGTTGTTCTGTGCATCCTTCCAGATCACGCGCAGCTCGGGATGGGCGTCCGCCGCCGCCTTCACGTCGGCGTTCATCTGCACCCGCCACGGCTCGCCCAGGTTGCACTGGCTCATCCCGATGACCCACGGATCCGCGGGCGTGCCGGCGTGGTGCCGCGCCGGCTGCCGGCCGCAGCCGGCCGCCGCGAGCAGGGCCGCCGTGCCGATCACGAACGCTGCGATGCGCATCTCCACCTCCCGCTACTGGCGCCTGCCGCGCTGGAAGAGCACGGCGCAGATGATGATGCCGCCCGTCAGCATCAGCCGCGTGGCCTCCGGCGCGGCGTTCAGCGACAGGATCTTCTGCAGGTACCCGATCGTCAGCACGCCGATCAGCGTGAGCACGACGCTGCCCTTCCCTCCCGCAAGCGTGGTGCCGCCGATCACGACCATGGCGATGGCGTCGAGCTCGTAGCCCATCCCCGTCTCGGGATCGCCCTGCATCTCCTGCGCCGCCTGGCAGATGCCCGCCGCGGCCGCGAGCAGCCCCGAGAACGCGTAGGCGGCGACGAGGGTCCACCCGATCGGGACGGCCGAGAGGCGGGCCGCCTCCTGGTTGCCGCCCACCGCGTAGAAGTAGCGGCCCAGGCGGAGCCGCGACAGCAGCACCCAGGTGAGGAGCACGCACACGGCGAAGACGATCGTGACGATGGAGAGCTCGCCGCCCAGAATGCGGTGATCGATCATCCCGAAGATCCGCGGCAGCGGGATGACGTGCTCGGTGCCGCCGGGGCCCGGGACGTAGTTGGTGATCTTCTCCCCGCCGGAGACGACCTTCGCGAGCCCGCGCGCGAACACCATCATCGCGAGGGTGACGATGAACGGCTGGATGCGCATCCGCGCGACCAGCGCGCCCGACGCCGCGCCCAGGGCCGCGCCGCCGGCGAGCACCGCCGGGATCGCCAGCAGCGCCGGCCACCCGCGGGGCAGCGTGAGATACGCGAACGAGACCGCGGCCAGGGCCAGGACGCTGCTCACCGACAGGTCGATGCCCGCGGTGATGATCACGATGGTCATCCCCGCCGCGAGGATCCCGAAGGTGGAGACCTGGCGCAGCATGTCGCGGTGGACGCTCCAGTGGAAGAACGCGCCGCCCGCGTTGAACACGCAGCCGATGAGGAGCATGAAGAGGAGCGCCAGCAGCGCTCGCGCGACCGGCGAGGCCCACCACGAGCGGAGCACGCGAGGCGCCGCGGTGGCACTCGGTGCGGGGCCGGATCGAGCGGGCGGCGCATCGGAGGTGTCGCGCCCGGCGCGGCGAGCGTCCGGCGCGCTCATGCCGCGTGCCCCATCGCCGCCGCCAGCACCTTCTCCTTGGTGGCATCGGCACCCGCCAGCTCGGCGGCCACGCGGCCGCGGTGCATCACCAGGACCCGATCGCTCAGGGCCAGCAGCTCCTCCATCTCCGACGTGATCAGCAGGATCGCGATCCCCGCCGCGACCCACGCGCCGATCAGCGCGTAGATGTCGGCCTTCGCCCCGACGTCGATGCCGCGCGTCGGCTCGTCCAGGAGCAGCACGCGAGGCCCGGGGAGCAGGCAGCGCGCCAGGTACGCCTTCTGCTGGTTGCCGCCGGAGAGCGTCCGGACCGGCGCGGCGAGCGACGGCGCGTCGAGGCGGAAATCCCGGACCAGGCCGGCGACCGCCTCCCGCTCGCGCGCGCGGCGCACCCAGCCGAAGCGGGAGAGCGGCGCGAGGCTGGCGAGCGAGACCGTGTGCGTCACGCTGAGGTCGGGCGCGAGGCCGGTGTCCTTCCGGTCGCTGGTGAGGAGCACGAGGCCGCGCGCGACCGCCTCGCGCGGCGAGCGCATCGGGAGCGGCGCGCCGCCGAGCGACGCGCGGCCGGACGCGCGGCGGCCCAGCGCGCCGAACAGCGCGTGCAGCACCTCGCTGGCGCCCGAGCCCTGGAGCCCGGCCAGTCCGACGATCTCGCC
>DATKLR010000236.1:0-3130 GCA_035542295.1 Gemmatimonadales bacterium
CGCGTGTATTCCGCGCCAGGAATGCCTGCGCCTTCACGGTCAGGCTCATCCCAAGGGCGCGTACCTGAGTCTCCAAAGGTTCCAGGCGGTTCCCGAGGTGCTCCAGCCGGGCGGTCTGTCGCGTGAGGTCGAGTGGCCTTGCCGTCATCACCGATCTGCGCCCGGCAGGTCCCATATCTGTCCCGCGGCACGGTCCCCGGTTGCGGGCGCCGGGCCATTGTGAACGCGTGGATCGGTCATCGTGAACACCCAGATCAATTCATCGTGAACGGCAAGATCGGCTTCGTGAACGCGCGGATCGGGGATCGTGAACAGCTGGATCGGTCATCGTGAACACCCAGATCGACCTGCCTGAACATCCTCGACTTCCTCGCCCGAAGCGACGAGAATCGGCCCCCGCGTAAGCGGGGGCAGGCCGCGCCAGCGCCGCTGGATGGTCCAGCGCGCCACCCGCTTCAGAGAGAGGAGCGGGATGGCGACCGAGCGACTATCCATGCGCCAGCTTCGTGAGATCCTCCGCCAGAAGTGGACCCTGGGCTGCAGCCACCGCCAGGTGGCGGCGAGCCTGCACGTCAGCGTCGGGGTGGTGACCAGTGTCCTCCGCCGGGCCACCCACGCCGGCCTGGACTGGGCCCAGGTCCACGCGCTCCCGGACGACGTCCTCGAGACTCGCCTCTACGGCCCAGCAACCCCCGGCGAGCGCGACCGCCCCCGGCCGGATTGCGCCTGGATCCACGCCGAGCGGAAGAAAGCCGGCGTCACCCTGGAACTGCTCCACCTCGAGTACCTGGAGCGGCACCCAGACGGCTACCGGTACACCCGCTTCTGCGACTACTACCGGGCGTGGCTCGCCCACCACCGGCTCTCGATGCGGCAGGAGCACCGCGCCGGCGAGAAGACCTTCGTGGACTACGCCGGCCAGAAGCCGCACCTCGTCGACCCCCAGAGCGGCGCGATCACCGAGGTCGAGCTCTTCGTGGGCGTCCTCGGGGCCAGCAACTACACCTACGCGGAGGCGACGGCCACCCAGCAGCTCCCCGACTGGCTGGCGAGCCACACGCGGATGTTCGCCTACTTCGGTGGCGTGACTACGGCCGTCGTGTGCGACCAACTCAAGAGCGGGGTGACGCTCCCGTGCCGGTACGAGCCCGGGCTGCAGCGGACCTACGAGGAGTTCGCCGCGCACGTCGGGACGACCATCCTCCCCGCCCGGCCGAAGAAGCCCCGGGACAAGGCCAAAATCGAGGTCGCCGTGCAGGTCGCCGAACGGTGGGTCCTCGCCCGTCTCCGGCACGAGACCTTCTTCCGCCTGCCGGCGTTGAACGCCCGGATCGGGGAGCTCCTGGAGGAACTGAACACGCGGCCCATGCGCCACTACGGGGCGAGCCGGCGGCAGCTCTTCGAGCGGCTGGACCGCCCGGCGCTCCGGCCCCTGCCGGCGACGCCCTTCCTCTACGGCGTCTGGAAGCTCGCGAGCGTCAGCGTCGATTACCACGTGGAGATCGAGGGCCACTACTACTCGGTCCCGCACGCCCTCGTCGGCCAGCGCGTGGACGTCCGCGTGTCCGCGGCGATGGTGGAGATCTTCTGCCGGGGCCAGCGGGTGGCGAGCCATCTCCGCAGCCCCGTTCGCGGCCAGCACTCCACCGTGCCCGCCCACATGCCGAAGGCTCACCAGCGCCACCGGGAGTGGAGTCCCTCGCGGCTCATCGCGTGGGGCGGGACCATCGGCCCGCAGACCGCCGCGCTCATCGCGGCGATCCTCGCGGCGCGGCCCCACCCCGAGCAGGGCTACCGGTCCTGCCTGGGGATCCTGCGGCTCGCCCGGCGGCATGGGCCCGGCCGGCTGGAGGCGGCCTGCGCCCGGGCCCTCGCCGCCGGCGCCCGCTCGTACCGCCATGTCGATGCGATCCTGAAGCACGGGCTGGACCGGTGTCCGCTGCCGGCGGCCCTGCCGGCCGCGCCCCCGCTCCTCCATGACCAGGTGCGCGGCCCGGCCTACTACCAGTAACGGAGAGAGGAGAGCCCGATGCTCAGTCCCCCGACGATGGAGCTGCTCCAGACCTTGAAGCTCACCGCGATGGCCGCCGCGTGGGCGGCGCAGCAGCAGGATGCCCAGCTGCAGGGCCTCGGCTTCGACGAGCGCTTCGGGGTGCTCGTGGAGGCCGAGTGGCTCGCCCGCGAGAACCTGCGGCTCACCCGGACCCTGAAGGCCGCCAAACTGAAGCTCAGCCAGGCCAGCATCGAGGCGATCGACTACCCGGCCCGGCGGGAGTTGGACAAGGCGCTCGTCCGCCAGCTCGCCACCGGCCGGTGGGTCGCCGAGCACCAGGCCGTCTTGATCAGCGGGGCGACCGGCACCGGCAAGTCGTTCGTCGCCTGCGCCCTCGCCCACCAAGCGTGCCGGCAGGGCTACCGCGCCTTGTACTGGCGGGTGCCGCGGCTGTTCCAGGCCCTGGCCCTGGCTCGCGCGGATGGGACCTACGCCCGGCTCCTCGGGAAGCTCGCGCGGGTGGATGTCCTGGTCCTCGACGACTTTGCGCTCACGCCGCTGCAGGAGGCGGAGCGGCGGGATCTCCTCGAGGTGCTCGAGGACCGCTACGGCACCCGGGCCACGATCGTCACGAGCCAGCTCGAGCCGAAACGCTGGTACGAGGCCATCGGGGAGCCTACGCTCGCCGATGCCATCTGTGACCGACTGCTTCACAACAGCCACCGACTTATGCTAAAAGGCCCCTCACGCCGAAAGGAGGAGACGCTCGACCGCTAAGAGATCGCCAGCGTCGCTGCGCTCCGTTCACGATGGCCGACCAAGGCGTTCACGATGGAGCGATCGCGGCGTTCACGATGGGCGGTATCCGCACCCCGGTGGCGTCAAATCGCCATCTGCTACGGCTCGATCTCGTTCTGGGCCTCGCGGTGCGTGAGGATGCCCTTCCGCTCCAAGACGGCGATCAGCGCAGCCAGCTCCCGGGTGCTCACAAGGGGTAACGCGCAGAGCGCGACCAGCTCCTCGGGGTCTGCCGCCTCCGTCCTGGCTCCCTCCTAGTTTTGGGGCACGCTCTTGCCGAGGAAGGCGACGGCCCGCCCCTCGGCCGCCTGGGGAGTGTCGGCGAACAGCACCGCGCCC
>DATKLR010000237.1:0-2255 GCA_035542295.1 Gemmatimonadales bacterium
CTTGGCGGGCGGGTTGACGATCAGGACGAGGCGGTTGGCGGGATCCAGGTACTTGCGGGCGACGCGCTGCAGATCAGCGGTCGTCACCGCGAGATGCCTGGCCACGTCCACGTTGACGTCACCCAGGGAGCCGTCGTACCAGAGCGCGCTCTGCAGCGCCTCCGCGACCCCCATCGTGGTCTGACGGCTGCGAATAGCGTCGGACCGGTACTGGTTCTTCGCCTTCGCCAGCTCGGCCGCCGAGACCGTGTCGCTGCGGACTTGGTCGATGGCGGTGTTGAGCAGGGAATCGACGCGGGCCGGCGGGACGCCCTGGTTGTCGATGGCGTAGAAAAGCACCACGCCGGACTCGCGGCTGCCCCGCTCGAAGCCGGCGGCCATGACGGCCGCCCGCGACTCGCGCACCAGCGAGCGATTCAGGCGCGACGACTCGCCGTTACCGAGCACGCTCGTGAGCAGGTCCAGCGCCGGCGTGTCGCCGTCCCGCTGCGGCGGCGCCCGGTAGACGAACCCGACCAGGGGGAGGTTGGCGTTGTTGTCCGTCACCTCTATGTGCCGCTCCCCGGTGCCGTACCGGTAGGCGCAGCCGACCGTCCCCGGGGCGTTCACCTTCGGGATGTCGCCGTAGTACTGCTGGATAAGCCGGCGCGCCTGGGCGGGGTCGAAGTCCCCGACCACGGTCAGCACGGCATTGTTCGGCGCGTAGTAGAGGTTGAAGAACGCCTGCACGTCCTCGACCTTGGCCGAATCGAGGTCGGCCATGTCTCCGATGACGGTGTGCGCGTACGCGAAGCACGTCGTCGAATCGAACGGCATCGTCAGGCCGTCGAGGAACGCCTTGCTGTAGGGCCGGTTGTCCACGCCCAGCCGGCGCTCCTCTTTCACCGTCTGCCGCTGGTTCTCGAAGTTCGTCTGGTTGACCGCGAGCGAGCGCATGCGGTCCGCCTCGAGCCACAGCCCCAGGTTCAGCCGGTTGGAGGGCAGCGTCTCGAAGTAGTTGGTGCGGTCCTCCATCGTCGAGCCGTTCATCGAGCCGCCGGCCCGCTCCACGAGCTGCATGTGCTCGGACTTCTTCACGTGCGCCGAGCCCTGGAACATCATGTGCTCGAAGAGGTGCGCGAACCCGGAGCGGTGGGGCCGCTCGTTTGCGCTGCCTACGTGATACCACACGTTCACCGTCACGATGGGCGTCGTGTGGTCCTCCGAAAACACCACCGTCAGCCCGTTGGGCAACGTGTAGGTATCGAAGTTGATCTTCCCCGCTTGCTGCGCGGCCAACGGAGTGGTACCCAGCACCAGGAGCAGTGCGGCGGCCGTGCCCACTCCAGCGAGCGCAGCGCCTGGCGACCCGCGTCTGGCAACCACTCCGGAACTTGCCGTCTGGCAACTGCTCCGAGTTCTCAGCACTGGCATTCTCCTCTCTCTACTGAACGGGAAACACCCTCAGCGCATTCGTCGTCGTGATCTTCTCCTGCAGCTGCTTCGGCAAATCGAGCGACAGGAACTGGTCCACATTCCTCCGCAGGTCGTGCACTCCGGGACTGGGCCAGTCCGTTCCCCATAGCACGCGGTCGGCAATCTCCGCAAGGCGCGGGAAGTACTCGAGCAGCTTCGTGGGGGGGATGCCGCTCACGTCCAGGTGCACGTTGGGGTGCCGGCGCAGGATGAAGAATGCCTCGTCCATCCAGAGCGGGCGGCCGCCGTGGGCCATGATGATGGTCAGGTCGGGGAAGTCGATGGCGACGTCGTCCAGCTCCATGGGGTGGCCGTACTTGCAGCGCGCGCCCGGGAAGATGCTCGTCCCGGTGTGGATCATGACCGGAAGCCCCCGGTCCTCGCAGCGCCGGTACAGGACGCCCAGCGTCTGCATGCCCTGGGTGTGGGCGTTCGCGGGGAAGAGCTGGTGCGGCGGATGGATCTTCAGGCAACGGATCCCGAGCTCGAGCAGCTCGTCCACGTGGCCCTTGATGTCGCCTGCGAACCGCGGGTGCACGCCGCCGTACGGCAGGAGCCGGTCCGGCGCCGCCTCGGCGTACCGTGCCGCGAAGCCGTTGGTCTCGTCGGTGAAACCCATCAGGTCGGGGCTGGGGTAGTTGACCAGGCCGACCCGCCATACCCCGGCGCGGTCCATCACCTCGAGCAGCGCCTTCGGGTCGTCCATCAGGGCCAGCAGGAAGTTCCAGTGGTCTTCCTTCCCGCGGCGCATCGCCTCCATGACCTCGGGCTTGAGCTGCCGCCACGGCTGGATGTGGACG